>JALQYJ010000028.1 GCA_023254175.1 Runella sp.
GTATATCTTCTTTTGTCATTGTGTTTTCAATTTTTGGTAAATTGTATAAATGTTTAAATCATAATATTCACAGATTTTAGAAAAAACATTTTCTGTTTCGTAAGGGTTAATAGCTAAAGATGCAAAATACATTACCCGCTCCAATTCTTTTTCTACTAAGCTTCTTTCAACTCTAAATGCTTCTGAGCTTGAATCTGATAATTGTATATCGGGTACAATTATCAAATCATGAATAACGGCTATATTTTTACTAGGATGAGTACGTAAAATTCTCCCTCTTCTTTGTATGAACTGTCTAGGATTACCTGTACTTGAACAGAATATAGCATGTTCTGCACGTGGAATGTCTACACCCTCATCCAAGCACTTCATAGAGGCTATAACGTGTATTTTTCCATCTTTAAACTGCTCCAATGTTTCATTTCTGTTATTCATTCCACTTATGAATTGATTAATCATAATAGATTCATCAATCCTTCCTATCTCTCTTGTATATTGGTTTATTATTTTCAGTGAATCTTCATCATCCAACTCTTCTTCCAGTAGATCTTTGGTTTTTCCTTCGGGAACGTAAATAAATGTGTACTTTAAATTACCTTCAATTCTAAAACGATTTTCTAATATCTCCCTTGTTTTTGACAGTTTATTTGCCGCTTTATGAATAATTCTTTTTCTTTTTAATAATAACTTTTGTACTATTTCATTATCATCTAGGCTGCCTGTTTTTTTATTGAAGAATTTAGCTAGTTTTTTTGTTATCTCTATATATTGTTCAAGCTCATTCATAGTAAGATTTACTATATGAGGATGATAATAGTATTTACATAAAATCCCCTCATCTATTGCCTTTTCCATTGAAAAAGAGTAAGTATAGGGCTCTTTATCATTGAAAAAAGTTTCCATTGCTCTACTTCCCTCAATATCATAAATTCTTTTAGGCGTCGCAGATAATCCTATTCGATTTTGAAAAGTTATTGTTGATAAGTTTTTTAGAACACTCTCAGATCCAATATTATGGGCTTCATCAGCTATAAATAATGTATCTTTAGGAAGCCTATGAACATATTTTTGAAACCGCTCCTTTATAAAAGAAGCATATGTTGTAATAATAATAAATGAAATTGGAATTCTTTTTGCTGTCGACAAAGTAGTGGCCAACTCACTTTCCCATTGGCTTTTTGAAGAAACTTTAATAATTTCTTGAAAGTTAAACTTTTTTGCTTCTTGTTCCCACTGATTTACCAAAGTTATTGTTGGAACTAAGATAATACAATGGTATATGTATTCTTCATTATGCAAAGTTTCCTGTAAAAGGCAATTGAGCGATGTTATTGTTTTTCCCGTTCCAGTTGCCATTGCAAAAATTCCTTGCTTTTCGTTTTTAAGCCAATTCTGATAGGCCTCTTGTTGGTATTCGCGAGGGCCGCTTTTGTATGGGAAGCGAGGTTCAATCAAGTATGTTTCAATCTTTATCAATGCTTTCTGTAAAGATTTCAGTGTATTAGGTTCGTTATTTTTTCTTGCTTTTTGTTTGATAAGCTCTTCTTCTTCAATTAAAAGTTCATTCAAATGAAGTCCCCCATAGTTTTGCTCAATGATAGTTTCAATTTGTGCAAATGCTATATACTCAACATAATTTGCTTCTCCGTTCCAGATTTGTTCAAATAAATTTTGGTACTCTTCAATCCCATCTTTTCCCCCCTCCCAAGATAATTTTACATCCAGCTCTTCCAAATTCTCAAGCAAGCCACTTGCTGTAAAATTACAGGAGCCTCTGAATTTTACTTGGTTGGTTCCATCCTTAAAAACACCAGATTTATAATGGGATAGACCTCCTTTCCCTTTCGGCCTAATTGATTTTATCTCAATACGTTTCATCGAAATCAACCATGCCAAGCATTTAAAAAAATGCTCTCCATAGCTATCGAGGGTTTTCCTCAATTTGTCAAAGTCTTGTAGTAAGCCAGAATACTCATCGACAATACCGTATTGGCTTTCGAGAAGTACTTTTTTATCTCTGTCCGACAAGATATGATTAATTACCAAGCGAACAGTGCCGTCCTTAGCCAAAAACTTTGCAAAACCTAAAGATAAAGTGCTGATTGCTGAGCTACTAAAGTAACCAAGCAACAAATCCAGATGGGTACTCTCTAACAAACCTTCAGTATAGAAAGCCAATGGCTCATTTTGGGTTCCAGAACGATACTCCTTGCTTTTGGGGAATTGTATATCTGAAAGCATTTTGCAAAACCTTTACCACAAAATTAACTTTATCTTTAAACTAATACAAGTGCTGTATAATTAATTATTTATTTACATCTCAATTCCCCTATTGTCTCATTTCTGTTGTCTTTATTTAGTCATACTGGTTACTTTGTAGCTTTTTATCAGTCAACGACTTGGTGTAAGACTGTGGTCTAGTGTGAGAAAACCGCGATATGAGACAAACTAAAGAACAAATTTTAAAACAGTATTTCGGTTACGATACTTTTCGGCCGTTGCAAGCCGAAATTATTGATTGGGTATCGGCAGGAAACGATTGTATGGTGCTAATGCCCACGGGTGGGGGAAAGTCAGTCTGCTACCAAGTGCCAGCCCTCATGACCGAGGGACTCACGATTGTGGTATCGCCGCTGATTGCGCTCATGAAAGACCAAGTGCAAGCCCTGCGAGGCAACGGCGTAGGTGCGGCCTATCTCAATAGTACCCTCAGCAGCAGCGAACAATACGCCATCGAACGGCAATGTTACGCGGGCGAAATCAAGTTGCTGTACATTGCTCCCGAAAAACTGCTTACGCCTAGTTGCATGGACTTTGTTCGAGGACTAAAAGTCAACCTGTTGGCCGTAGACGAGTCGCACTGCGTATCGGTATGGGGGCATGATTTTCGACCGGAATACACCCAACTCCACGTTCTCAAAACGGCGTTCCCCGACGTCCCGATGATTGCCCTCACGGCCACCGCCGACCGAGTCACGCGCCGCGATGTGTTGAAACAATTGGGCATTCCTGACGCACGCGTTTTTGAGGCGTCGTTTGACCGCCCCAACCTCTCGCTGAACGTTTTGCCAGGGCGAAACCGCATCAAAGTCATTGAACAATTTATTCACGACCACCCCAATCAGCCTGGCATTATTTATTGTTTAGCCCGAAAAACGACCGAAGATATTGCTTTAAAATTGCGCGCCAAAGGCATCAATGCCCACTTTTACCACGCCAAAATGCCCGCCGAAGACCGTTCTGCCGCCCAAGATAATTTTCTCCGTGATGATGTGCAGGTCATGGTAGCGACAGTAGCATTTGGGATGGGGATTGATAAATCGAACGTACGCTGGATCATCCATTACAACATGCCAAGCAACGTCGAAAGTTTTTACCAAGAGATTGGGCGGGCAGGCCGCGACGGCCTCAAATCGACGACAATATTGTTTTACAGCTTTGCTGATTGGATCATGCGCCGCGACATGATTGAAAATTCGGAGTTGCCGCAGCACATGAAAGATATTCAGTTTGCCAAGCTCGACCGCATGAAACAATACGCCGAAGCCGACCACTGCCGCCGCCGAATTTTGCTGAGTTATTTCAACGAAACCGTCGAACGCGATTGTGGCAACTGCGACGTGTGCCGCAACCCCCGTTCTAAATTCGATGCTACCGTATCGGCACAAAAAGCCCTGTCGGCCATTGCCCGTACCGAGCAAAAAATAGCGATGGGAATGCTCATTGATGTTTTACGAGGCTCGCACAACCGCAGCGTTACGGAACGAGGCTACGACAAAATCAAAACCTTTGGCGTAGGGCGTGACCTCCGCGCCGAAGAGTGGGCCGAGTACTTGACCCAAATGCTCAACTCGGGTGTTATGGACGTGGCCTACGATGAAGCCCACTCGCTGAAGCTCAACGAGATTTCGTGGCGCGTTTTGCGCGGTGAGCGTAAGGTGGAATTGGTGCGTTTTGAGTCGTACGAAGAAAAACGCAAACGCCAAGAAGAACAAACAGAGCCTGTTAAAACCAAGAAAGAAATCATTCGCGACGAACTATTTGAACGCCTACGCAAGGTACGTAAACGCTTGGCCGAAGACGAAAACGTACCTCCTTTTGTGGTATTTTCCGATGCCACACTCTCCGACATGGCCGAAAAACGCCCCGTCAACCGCATTCAGATGCTTCAAGTTTCGGGGGTAGGTGAGGCCAAAGTAGCGCACTACGGCGAGGCTTTTATCAACGAAATTTTAGAATACGCCCGCGAGAAAACCGCACCAGGCACCCGCATCGTCAGTGGAATGACCTACATCGAAACCCACGATTTGTACAAGCAAGGACTCTCGCCTCAGCAAATCGCGCAGCGACGGAATTTGAACGAGTTGACGATTTATTCGCACCTAGCTAAGCTTTACGACGATGGACAAGAGATTGACCTTTGGCAATACCTCACCAAAAACGACTACCGCACCATTACGGAAGCGGCGGAGGCGCTAAATATCGCCCCAAACGCCGCACTCAAACCGCTTTTTGAGCATTTAGAGGGACATTATGAGTATTATAAGTTGCGAATTGCGCTGGCTTTGTGGGGAAAAAATAACAAAAAAGACTAGAGGCAATAGCAAGGAATAGTAGAGTTGTATTTAATTCCCGCCTCCTAGTTTACCAAACTCAGCATAAACGCATACTCCAATGCAATGTCTTTCAGGCGTTTGAAGCGCCCCGAAGCACCACCGTGGCCCGCTTCCATATCGCAATGAAATAGAAGGAGGTTGTCATCTGTTTTTAATTCGCGCAGTTTGGCCACCCATTTGGCAGGTTCCCAATACTGCACTTGCGAGTCGTGCAAGCCTGTTGTAACGAGCATGTTAGGATACACTTGCGCCGTTACGTTATCATAAGGACTATATGATTTCATGTAGTCGTAGTACACCTTTTCGTTCGGATTTCCCCATTCTTCATACTCACCCGTCGTGAGCGGAATACTTTCGTCGAGCATGGTCGTGACCACGTCCACAAACGCCACTTGGGCCACCATGCCACGGTACAGCGCAGGCGCCATGTTGGCCACCGCACCCATCAACAATCCACCTGCACTTCCACCCATGGCAAAAAGCCCTGCCGACGACGTCCATTTTTTTTGAATCAGAAATTGAGCGCAATCAATAAAATCGGTGAAGGTATTTTTCTTGTGCAGCATTTTCCCATTTTCGTACCAATTACGCCCCATTTCTTGCCCTCCTCGAATGTGACAAATGGCAAACGCAAACCCTCGATTCAACAAACTCAGCCGTGCCGCACTAAACGACGGGTCAATGGAATAGCCATACGAACCGTAGGCATATTGGAGCAAAGGGGCGTTTCCGTCCTTCACAAATCCTTTTTTATAAACAATCGAAATCGGTACCAAAGCACCATCGCGGGCAGGTGCAAATAGGCGTTCGGTCTGGTAATCGTCTTTGTTAAATTCTCCCAACACCTCTTGTTGTTTGAGCAACACCCGTTCGCGGGTTTCCATGTTGTAATCAAAAGTGCTGCTCGGAGTCGTGAGCGAAGTATATCTGTAGCGCAATGTAGTGGTGTCAAAATCGGGGTTTGTACCCACATAAGCCGTGTAAGCCGCTTCGCCAAAATTGAGGTAGTGCTCCGTTTGATTTTGTTGATTCATCACGCGTATATGCAGCAGTCCCTCCGAACGCTCCTGCACCACCAAATGATTCCGAAACACCTCCAACCCCTCAAAATATACCTCTTCACGGTGCGCAATCACCACTTTCCATTGCGTTATATCGGCATGAGCCGCTTCGGCTACTTGCATCAAGCAAAAATTAAACGCCCCATTTAGGTTGGTTCGGATGTAAAAACCGTCTTCAAAATGCTCCACAGAATACTCATGCCCCCGTTGGCGCGGTAAAAATGACCTAAATTCGGCCGTAGGCGCATCGGCGGGGAGGAGCAGATACTCGGTCATGACGCCATTTTGATCCGACGAAATTGCGATGTACTTTTTCGATTTCATGCGGTGAAGCCCCAAATAGAATTGGTCGTCTTCTTCTTCAAAGACCAAAACATCCTCTTCGGGCTTGGTGCCGAGTACGTGCCGCCACACTTGATAGCCAAGCAACGTTTCGGGGTCTTTGCGGATGTAAAAAACGGTCTGATTATCCGCCGCCCACGCATAATTTCCACCTTCGGTATCCGGAATTGCCTCGGGGTATAAATCTCCCGTTTTGAGGTTTTTAAAACGCAAGGTATATAACCGCCGACTCACGGTGTCTTCCCCAAAAGCAGCAATTTCTTCGTTGTCAGAGATTTCGGGAAAAGTAGCATTATAGTACGATTGACCTTCAGCCAATTCGTTGAGGTTGAGCATGATTTCCTCCTCAGCATCCAGCGTTTGGTACTTTCGAGCGTAAATCGGATACTCACCTCCTTGTTCGTAGCGGTAGTAGTACCAATAGTTCCCGTCTTTGTACGGCACTGATTCGTCCTGCTCTTTGATTCTCGATTTCATCTCAACAAACAATGCCTCCCGCAACTCTTTGAAAGGCGTCATTATTGCCTCAGTATAGTCATTTTCGGCCGTGAGGTAGTCGATAACTTCTTGGTTTTCGCGGTCGCGCAGCCAGTAGTAGTTATCAACGCGAAAATCGTTATGAATTTCTAACGAATGAGGCTTTTTGTTGGCTTTAGGTGGCTGTGTCGTCATAGAAAGAACAGATTTATCGGCTTTTGATTTAAACCGTAAAGTAAGGCTGTTTTTGAGAAATAATTTATTTTTGCTAAAAAACTACGATGATTACTGATATTCACTCCCTCGACCCCAACGGTACTTATACCTACGCCGATTACTTGAAATGGCGATTTGAGGAGTAAGTAGAGCTCATTAAAGGGGAAATTTATCGAATGTCACCCGCGCCCAAAATGGCGCATTAATGGGTATCTAACAAACTTTCATTAAGGTATTTAGGCAATAGTTTACTCCCCCTCCTGAAACCAACCCGCATACATGACATAATTGTTGGCGGTGCGCATAAATACTTCTCCTAAATCGGGCGTGACCTCTTTGAGGTATTTAGCAGGATTTCCTGCCCAAATCGTTCCTGGAGGAATTACTTTTCCTTGGGTAACTACGGCTCCTGCGGCAATGATCGAGCCCGTTCCGATGTGTACATTGTCCATCACAATCGCCCCCATTCCAATCAGCACTTTGTCTTCAATCGTACAACCGTGCACGATGGCATTGTGAGCAATCGAAACGTGATTACCAATAATCGTTTTGGACTTCTGGTAGGTGCAATGAATCACCGCCCCGTCTTGGATGTTTACGTAGTCTCCCATCTGAATGGTGTTGACATCACCACGTACAACGGCATTAAACCAAACGGTACAGTGTTCGCCCATAATGACCTCCCCGACAACCGTAGCGTTGTCGGCAAACCAACACGTTGAACCATATTTTGGAGAAAGCCCGCGAACAGATTTAATAAGTGCCATAATGATTGTCAATTTTTACAAATATAGTAGTCATGCGCGTTTAATTCCGTTTCCTAGCATTTTTTATAGGCTTTATAAACCAACTGTTGGTCGTTAGAGGCTAACTTTTTTCCTTTGACAAAAATTCTGTTAAATGTTCACCAAGTTATCTTCCCAAACCCGCATTATAGCCACGGTAATTGCCGTTTTGCTTTTTTTTTCTTTTTTCATGCGATGGTATGTATTTGGCATCCAATGGCACATCAACCTTGTATTGATGCTGATTTCTGGAAGTATGATGACTGTTTCATGGGTATTTTTCAGCCAATTTCACCGTTACTTAGACAAAGTTTTCCCGTATGAACGTGGCATTTTTTTACGCATAATTCCTCAAGTATTAATCACCTTTGGAGTGGTTTATATGCTCTCTTGGTTTGTTATGTGGCGAGTGATAGGGCTATTTAATTTTGAAGATATTGTTAATAAACAATACACTCCTTTAGCGCAAGCAGCAGGCTATTTTGCTCAGTTTATGGTTGTGGTTTTATTGAATGTACTTCACCTTGCTGAATATTTGTTTAGAAAATGGAGAGAAAATGCAACCCGAGCAGCCCACCTAGAACAAGAGAAAGCCCAAGTTCAATTTGACAACCTCAAAAACCAGTTAAACCCGCATTTTTTATTTAATAGTCTTACTTCCCTCGATAGTCTAATCCAAGATAATCCTGAACTAGCACGACAGTTTTTACAGCAACTTTCAAAAGTTTTTCGTTATGTGTTACAGCACAAAGACAAAGGATTGGTTCCGCTTCATACGGAGTGGGAGTTTATCAAAAATTACGTTTTTTTGCTCACAACACGCTTTGAAAACACGTTACAGATTAACTTTGAAATTGAAGAAGAGGCTTACCAACGAAAAATTGCCCCTGTTACTTTACAAATTTTGATTGAAAATGCTCTAAAGCACAATATTATCAGCCAAGAACGCCCCCTGACGATTCGCATTAGTACGGATGGTGCTTACCTGAAAGTCGAAAACAACCTCCAACTCAAAAAGAAAGTCGAAACCTCCAACAAACTGGGTCTTCAAAACCTCCGAACGCTGTACAGTTTTCTGACCGATGTTTCCTTTGAGACAATTGAGCACAGTGGCAAGTTTGTCGCTTACGTGCCGCTGATTGAATAAAAATGGCGGTACTACTCAAAAACGCCCATTTAAACATTGTCAAATTACTTAGTACATTACTTGCCCATGACCATTCTAATCATCGAAGATGAGCCGTTGGTGGCCAAAAACATTGAAAAATTAGTGCGTGAACTCTTACCCGATGCCCGTCTACATGGACCTTTGGCTAGTGTTGAAAATACCCTAAAATGGTTGGACAAGCATCCCGAACCTGATTTAATTTTAGCCGATATTCAGCTCGCAGATGGCGTTAGTTTTGATATTTTTCAAGAACGACCCCTGCATTGCCCTATTATTTTC
Organism: Runella sp.; assembly: GCA_023254175.1. Lineage (GTDB taxonomy): Bacteria > Bacteroidota > Bacteroidia > Cytophagales > Spirosomataceae > Runella. Next base: position 8,945 of record JALQYJ010000028.1, read on the forward strand.
ACCACGGCCTACGACGACTATGCCATTCGGGCATTTAAGCTCAATAGCGTCGACTATCTTTTAAAACCTATTGATAAACAAGAATTTCAAAAATCCTTTGATAAATTTCAGCGTTGGCGTTCATCACATTCGTCCGACATATTTTCATCGCAACTGCGCGATTTATTACATGATTTAAACCCTCAAACTTCCAAAAAATACAAACAACGTTTTACGGCCCATCACCAACGTTCTGTCGTCGCCATAGCCGACGTCCGCATTGCTTATTTTGTTCGCGATGAAGTCATTTGGTTAGTAACGGTCGACCACCAACGTCTGATTACTGATTATCAATCGCTGGATGAAATCGAAGAGCTTCTTGACCCCGTACAATTTGTACGCGCCAACCGTCAGTACATCGTTCGAAAAGAAGCTATTGAAAGCTATCGCACGCATTATTCGGGCAAAATCGAGCTACTCCTAAGTGTTCCTTCCAAAGAAGAAGTAGTCATCAGTAAAGACCGAGCCGCGAGCTTTCGCGTGTGGTTTGAGGAATAACCAGCCCTGTAAGGTTTTAGAAACCTTACAGGGCTTTTGTGAAACCTCATTAGGTTTAGTTATTTTTGTCGTATGGAAAAAAATGCAAAAATCTACGTAGCGGGTCACCGAGGAATGGTAGGCTCGGCACTGGTACGCCGTTTGGAATCAGAAGGCTATCAAAATATTGTCGTACGCACATCGCGCGAATTAGACTTACGCAACCAACAAGCCGTGGCAGACTTTTTTGCCACCGAAAAGCCTGACTATGTGTTTTTAGCCGCAGCCAAAGTGGGCGGTATCATGGCAAACAACATTTACCGCGCCGAATTTTTGTACGATAACCTACAAATCCAGAACAACGTTATCCACAATGCTCACGTAGTAGGTGTGCAAAAGTTGATGTTTTTAGGCTCGTCTTGCATTTATCCTAAATTGGCCCCCCAACCTCTTCAAGAAGATTCGCTTCTTACAGGACCGCTCGAATACACTAATGAACCCTACGCCATTGCCAAAATTGCAGGTATTAAAATGTGCGAATCGTACCGTAAACAATACGGCCGCAATTATATTTCGGTCATGCCAACCAACTTATACGGCCCCAACGACAACTACGACCTGAACAATTCACACGTCCTTCCTGCCATGATTCGCAAGTTTCACGAGGCAAAAGTCGAAAACAAACCTTTTGTGGAGCTTTGGGGAACAGGTTCGCCCTTGCGTGAGTTTTTACACGCCGACGACTTGGCCGATGCTTGCGTTTATTTAATGAACAACTACGACGGCGAGCAGTTTGTCAACATCGGCGTAGGAGAAGACATTCCTATTAAAAACCTAGCAGAATTAATCAAAGATACCGTTGGCTACGAAGGTGAACTGCGTTGGAACACCGACAAACCCGACGGAACTCCACGCAAACTGATGGATGTTTCGAAGCTACACAATATGGGTTGGAAACACCGCTATAGCCTCAAAGAAGGGGTTCGAATTACCTACCAAGATTTTCTCCAAAAACTAGAAGAATACGCTGTTTAGCAACTTTTCAAGGCTCGCCACTTGCGGGCCTTCTTTTTCAGGGCCATCTGCTCAATTACAGTAGTATTTTTGAAACAGAAAAGTGTATTTTTGGTACATCATTTTTACCCAACTTTAGTAAACCTCTAACATTTTTCTCGTAGCACGACGGGCACGCTTTTTACCCATAATGCCCTATTCTTATTTACAGTAGCTAGGAGTTCTTACTACGCCAAACATCACTCCCGACAAAGAAACAGGTATTGGCAGCTAGACCAAAGAAATGCCAAAGTTTTTTGTATATTAGCTCAAAAACATCCTCATGATTACAAACTTTCGTTATGTACTTGCCTTTGCGGCTCTGCTCAGTGTTTTTGTTGGCTGTACTTCCCAAAAAGAAAAAAACGGTGATACCACAACCGAAGTAGAAACTTTTTCGTACGACTTTTCCAACCCAACCCAACGCTACGACTTTCCAAAAGTCTTGCGAGAAATTTCGGGGCTATCGTTTTACAGAGACAACCAACTTTTATGCGTTCAAGATGAAAAAGGAGAAGTTTTTGTTTATGATTTAGCTCAACAATCGGTGGTCGAAAAACACCATTTTGACCAACCAGGGGATTACGAAGGGGTAGAATTGGCTGAAGGTGAAGTTTACGTTCTTCGTAGCGATGGTAAACTACTTAACTTTACCATTGGCAGCACGGAAACGCGTGAGATTGAAACTAACTTACCCAAAAAACTCGACGTTGAAGGGCTCACTTACGACCCCGTCGCTAAAAGGTTGTGGTTGGCGGTAAAAGAAAACCTTAAAAAGGATAAGAAAGAAGATGATAAGGTCATTTATTCGTTTGACTTAAAACGTCGAGCCGTTTATCAGCAACAAGAAATTAAGGAAAAACGTCTCGAAGATTTGGGACTAAAAAGCAAAGAAGTGCGTGATTTTAAGCCGTCAGGAATTGCATTTCACCCTAAAACGGGGGAAGTATATTTACTAAGTTCGGCAGGACATCGGCTCATCGTTATGACGCGTGAAGGCGGGCTTCTTCAAAATATCCCACTCGACCTGGCGCTGTATCGTCAGCCCGAAGGGATTTGTTTCTCACCCGACGGCACCCTTTATATTTCGAGCGAAGGCGACGAGAAGGATGGGTATTTACTTAAATTTTCGCCGAAGAAGTCATAAAAAAACCTCCCGAAAGTTTTGAAACTTTCGGGAGGTTAGACTAGACCTGTAAGTTTTTTGAAACCTTATAGGTCTAGGGTATTTTAAGCTGTAACAGCTACGAGTTGTTCCAAAATGAAACGCCCGTCGATATTACCCAGGGCTTCGTCCGAAGCGCGCTCAGGGTGAGGCATCATTCCGAATACATTTTTACCTGTATTGGTGACTCCTGCAATGTTCTCCAAGCTACCGTTCGGGTTGGCCAAGTCTGTGATAAGGCCATTTTCATCGCAATAACGGAACAACACTTGGTCGTTATCGTTAAGACTTTTAAGCGTATCGGTATCCGCAAAATATCGTCCTTCACCATGCGCAATCGGAATTTTGTACGCTTTTGGCTCTAAGCCCGCCGTCAATAAGGCCGATTGGCTTTGAGGTTGCAGATACACATTACGGCAGATGTATTTTTGGGAGCTGTTACGAAGCAATACGCCCGGAACAAGTCCTGCTTCCGCTAAAATCTGGAAACCATTGCAGATACCCATCACGTATCCTCCACGATTGGCATGGGCAATCACTTCGTTCATAATGGGTGAAAAACGCGCAATAGCGCCCGTACGAAGGTAATCGCCGTACGAAAACCCGCCTGGCAAGATGATAAAGTCACATCCTTGGAGGTCGTGGTCTTTGTGCCAGAGTTTGATAACTTCTTGTCCTAAATTGACCCGCAGTGTGTACACGGTATCATCGTCGCAATTGGAACCAGGGAAAACTACTACGCCGAATTTCATAGAATAATCGAATAGATTGAGCAGATGAGTGATTAACTTGCTGCTGCAAAGTTACGGTTTTCAGTGGGTGATTGATAACAAAACTTCACGTAACTTTGAATGTATTTCAAAAGGAGTACGTTAAAAGACAACACAAACAATCGTTTTATAGTGACTTTCGAAGAATTTAACCTCAACCGCCAACTTCTCAACGCCATCGCCGATGCAGGTTACGAGACGCCTTCACCTATCCAAGAGAAGGCGATTCCGCTGGTATTGCAAGGCCATGATGTGTTAGGTATTGCCCAAACGGGTACGGGAAAAACAGCGGCTTATTTGTTGCCTATCTTGATGAAAATCAAATACGCACAAGGACAAACCCCTCGTGCACTCATTCTAGCTCCTACCCGTGAGTTAGTGATGCAGATTGATGCCGCCGTTTCGGAATTAGGAAAATATACAGACTTGCGCCATTTGGCATTGTACGGCGGCCTCGGCCCCAAAACTCAAATTGAAGCACTTCAAAAAGGAATAGACATCATCGTCGCGACCCCGGGGCGTTTTTTGGATTTGTACCTGAGAGGTGAAATTGGGGTAAAACAACTTTCGGTGCTCGTGCTCGACGAAGCCGATAAAATGATGGACATGGGCTTTATGCCCCAAATCAACCGTATTTTGGAAGTGATTCCGCGCAAGCGCCAGAATTTGTTGTTCTCGGCCACCTTTCCTCCCAAAGTAGAACGGCTTTCGGAAAACTTCCTCGAAGCCCCCGTGCGCGTGGAAGTAACGCCACAGGCTACCACGGCATCGCGTGTGGAACAGGTCATGTACGAGGTTCCTAATTTCAGAACAAAAATCAACCTCGTAGAGTATTTTGCTCAGCATGCCGAAGAGTTTCAACGCGTCATCATTTTTGCCCGTTCTCGCGAAACTGCCGAGAACATTTATAAGTTTTTGAAGCGAAAAGTCGTTAATGAAGAAGAGGTACGCGTTATTCATGCCAACAAAGGCCAAAATACACGCATCAACTCGATGGAAGCGTTCAAAGATGGTAACGTTCGCCTCTTGATTGCGACCGACGTAGCAGCTCGCGGTATCGACGTTTCTCAGGTAAGCCACGTCATTAACTTTGACGTGCCACTAATTTACGAAGATTATGTCCATCGTATTGGACGGACTGGCCGAGCTAATCAGGAAGGAAAAGCGATTACGTTTATGACAATTGCGGACGAATACCACATTGCCAAAATCGAAACCATTATTCGAATGAAAATTCCGCGCGTGCCTCTTCCAACCGAAATTGACGTTCCCGAAACACCTTTTGAGGAGAATCAGGAGTACTTACGCGAAATCGACAGTCAGCGTAAAAAAGATGACCCCACTTTTAAGGGAGCATTTCATGAAAAGAAAAACAAAAAAGTTGTAAATTCGAAGCCAACAAAGAGGACATCCACACCTACGAAACAAAAAAAATACGACCGACGAAAAAAGTAACAGTCCATACAATAACAAATTAGCAGTGAGCGTTTTCTAGGACGTTCCGACGAGAAGGTAGCGATGAAAGAAATACTGTCATTTAGTCAATTAGTTATTGGGTCATTGGTAGCGATATTGATCCCTTTTGGGGCCGAAGCGCAGACGATGCAATTTGTAAGTAGCAATCGCCCTGCCGACACTAGCACAAAAACCTCCGCTGAAGCCACTACAGTGGTGAAGAATCTTCACTTAATGCCGCTTTTTGGGGAAACCAGCAAGAGCATCGAACACATCGAGTTTGAGATTAATTTCCTCAGTGAATGTGATCAAAACTTTACCAACCGCGTCGAAGCAAGTCAGTTTTTTTCGGCACGAGGGTGGGAATACTTACAAGAAGGTGATTTAGATACGGCTTGTTATCGGTTTAATTTGGCATACTTGCTCGACAACAAAAACAGTGACTGTTTTTGGGGATTAGGTGTTGTTTGTTTCCAAAAAGGACACCTCACCGATGCCGAACGTATGCTTCGCAAGGGCGTCGATATTGATTCTACAAACGTGGGCTTATTGGTCGATTTAGCGACTGTGGACTTGATTCACTTCAAAGAGACTAAAGAAAACTGGGAACTCATGGAGGCAGAACAAATCTTGAATCGGGCGGTAAAACTAGATTCATCGGTGGCCAATGTGTATTTGAAAATGTCCGTACTGGAATTTCATAAAGGTAACTATGACGCCGCATGGGCCAATCTTCATAAGACTCGACTACTCGATATCGAACTGCTCGATTACGATTTTATGAAAGAATTGCTGGCCAAAAAATGCGACCCACAAGGAATATTTAGCACACAAAACTAACACTGAGGCACCACTAACAGGGGGGCTCAATTGTTTTGGTTATCTATGATCCAAAAAATTTCGCCCGCTCAAACCTACCCGCTTCGACACCAAGTCCTTTGGCCTGATAAACCCATTGGGTTTGTCAAAGTGCCCGACGATGAGCAAGGGATTCATTTGGGTTATTTTTTGGACAATCAACTGGTTTCGGTCATTTCGTTGTTTGTGGATGAACACCAAATCGCGCGATTTCGAAAGTTTTCTACCCATCCAGACTTTCAACGTAAGGGCATTGGTAGCCAACTCCTTAAAGCTACTTTTGAGCAAGCAAAATCCGCAGGGGCTTCTGCGCTTTGGTGCGATGCCCGCCTCGATGCCCAGCCTTTTTACGAACGTTTTGGCATGAAACCCGAAGGTGAGATTTTTCACAAAGGTGAAATTTCTTACATTAAAATGAGTACGATACTCTAGCTGCTCATTTGTTTCATTAACAATTAGCTAACGCAAGCATAGCATTAGAAAACCGAGGTTCGTTTCTTATGATACTAAACCTCTCATATTCTCTGCTCATGCGTCTGTTTCTTTTCTTTTTCGCTATTTGTTGTTGCCATTTTGGCTACGCCCAAAACTGGTACAAAGGCAATTTGCATACGCACTCGCTCTGGAGCGACGGCGACGACTACCCCGAAATGATTATGGATTGGTACAAAAACAATGGGTATCATTTCGTGGGCTTATCTGACCACAATACGTTTCAGGAAGGTGAAAAATGGGTCAATGTTCCCCGGGTGCCTGAGCGCCGACGCACGTTTGAGCGTTACCTCCGCACCTTCGGTCCCGACTGGGTACATTATAAAAAAGGGCCAAACGACTCGCTGAAAGTTCGACTCAAAAACCTGAGCGAATACCGTTCGTATTTCGACGAAGCAGGGAAGTTTTTAATTTTGAAAAGCGAAGAAGTCTCGACGAGTTACAACAGCAAGCCGATTCATATCAATATGACAAACGTGCAAAGCCTTATTCGTCCTCAACGAGGCAATAGCGTAGCAGAGGTCATGCAAAACAACATTGATCTGCTCGTTGCGCAGCGTCGCCAAACGGGTCAACCGATGTTTCCGCACATCAATCATCCTAACTTCTACTACGCCATCACCGCCGAAGACTTGATGCAACTACGGCACGAGCGTTTCTTTGAGGTACACAACGGCCACCCGCTGGTCAACAACTACGGCGATGCCAAACGCGAAGGCACCGAGTCGATGTGGGACAAAATCAATACGCATTTTGTGCGCCAAGGACGCCCGCTGATGTACGGTCTAGCCACCGACGACAGTCATAATTATCAGTTTTTTGGCCTAGAATACAGCAATACAGGTCGCGGCTGGGTGATGGTGAATGCTCCTTCGCTTACCCCACGCAGCATTATCGAAGCCATGGAAGCAGGGCGATTTTATGCCACCACGGGCGTAGAACTTGCGTACCTGCACCAAACCCATACTTCGTTTTCTTTTGGGGTAAAATCAGAACCTGAGATTTCGTACACGATTCAACTGATTGGGCTCAAAAAAGGAAAAGAAAAAGCGGAAATCCTGCGTGAATTTAAGGGTACTGAAGGTCAATACACCCTCACTGACGATGATTTGTGGGTACGCGCCAAGGTTATTTCAAGCAAACCCAAGTACAATCCTTTCAGCGCGGGCGATGTCGAAACGGCTTGGCTCCAACCGATTGCCCATTTGCAAGTTCCTGCCACCAAGCCCAACGTGGTGCCGTTGCCCAATGCCCACGCGCACAACGACTACGAACAGTCTCGGCCTCTATGGGATGCACTAGATCAAGGTTTCACGAGTATTGAAGCGGATGTATATCTTATCAATGACTCCTTGTTTGTATCGCACGAGCGGCCTTCCTTCAACAACCCTGCCAATACACTCGAAAACCTCTATTTAAAACCCCTTGTCGAGCGTATTCGCCAAAATAATGGCCTTGTCTATCCCAACTACAGAGGGCCTGTGTATTTGATGATTGATTTCAAAACCGAAGCAGAAAGTACTTATAAAGCACTCGATAAATTATTGCAGTCGTACCGTAGCATCCTTACTTCCTACAAAGGAAATACCCCGACAAAAGGAACCTTAACCGTCTTTATTTCGGGAAACCGCCCCATCGAAACGCTTCAAAAAGCCAAAACGCGGTTGGTCTCCTTTGATGGTCGTCCAGCTGATTTGGGCAAAAAACTGAGTCCTGAACTCATGCCTGTGGTCAGCGACAATTACAACAATCATTTGACGTGGCGCGGGAAAGACGAGATACCCGCTGAGCAGTTCCAGAAGTTACAAGACTTGGTACAACGAGTCCACAAAGAAGGTAAAAAACTCCGCTTGTGGGCGTGCCCCGAAGACCCTGCCGTATGGACCAAGCTCCGCGAAGCAGGCGCTGATTTCATAAGCACCGACCAGTTGGAATTGGTGAAAGAGTTTTTGAAGAAATAGTTTTTGGGAACATAACGATTACCCCACAAGATGTATAAGAAGGCTTAGAATATCTTGTGGGGTTTTATGTAAGTGCTTAACTGTATTTGGCCAGTACCTTGGCTTGTTGCTGAAGAGCCGCTATAAATTCCGCTTTTAGACGGGCTATCAATTCAGCCGCTGGCAAATTATCTTTGATGGTCGTCACGCCATGACCTGCCGACCAAATCGTTTTCCACGCTTTGGCTTCGGCCTTGGCGGCGTCGAGTTCTTCACCAAAATCTATTTTTTTCGATTTCCCCCAAAGCTCTTCGGTAATACCCATGGCTTCGAGACTTGGCCGTAAAAAATTGGCATTCACGCCTGACACCGCCGCCGTATAAATAATGTCGCTGGCACCGCTGTCGATAATCATCTGACGGTAGGCTTCATCGGCCATACTTTCGGTGGTGTTGATAAAACGAGTGCCCATGTAGGCCAAATCTGCCCCCATTTGCAAAGCCGACGCAATATCACGCCCCGTACTGATACAACCTGAAAGCAAAATGGTTTTGTCAAAAAAGCTACGAATTTCGGCAACTAGCGACATCGGGTTAATCGTTCCTGCATGGCCACCCGCTCCTGCTGCGACCAAAATCAAGCCATCCACTCCTGCTTCGGCTGCTTTTTCGGCGTGGCGTTTTTTGATAACATCGTGAAACACCAGTCCACCATAGCTATGTACGGCATCTACCAACATTGACACCGCGCCCAACGATGTGATAATCAACGGTACTTTGTGTTTGACACACACCATCAAATCGGCTTGTACGCGCGGATTTGAATGATGCACAATGAGGTTTACCCCAAAAGGGGCGGCTTTTTTACCCGTTTCTTGCTCAAAATGAGCTAATTCGTCTTTGATTTGAACCACCCATTCTTCAAAGCCTTCGGTGGTACGTTGATTGAGGGCGGGAAACGTACCCACAATGCCATTTTTACAACATTCGATAACTAGCTGAGGGCCAGAAATAAGAAACATAGGTGCTGCCACCACGGGCAACGAGAGTGAGTCGATAAAGGGTACTTTTGCCATCGGTTTTTGGAATGTGAGAAGTTTAGACGCTAATCTCGTCAATTATTTTAATTCAACTCTACATCTTGCCATTTTCCTTCTAACAAAACCCGCTGATGGGTATAACCAGCCGCCCGCGCCGCTTCAAATGCCAACGGAAACGAAGCCGTAATTTCCTCGGGGCGATGGCTGTCGGAGTTGATACAAATGGGAATTTGTAGTGTATTCATTCGAACAATAATCCATGGAGAAGGGTACAGTTCCAGCCCACGTTTGTAATTGCCTCGGGTGTTGATTTCGACAATGCAACCCACTTTTTTAATCGCTTGAAGCGTTTGTTCGACCAAAGCCACGTACCATTCTTCCGATTCGTCGAACAGCGGACGGGCTTCGTTGTGCATTTTGATTTTGTCCAAATGCCCCACAATAGGCGGCGTATCGGTTTCGACCATTTGCCGAATGATATCGTAGTATTTTTCTAAAGCAACCTTAATATTCCCGTCGTAAAGGGTATCCAAACAAGCCAAAAACTCTACCGAACTACCGTCGATTTCCCACGGCTGGCCAAATTGGTTTAGCTCCACGTAATGTACCGAACCAACGCAATAATCAAGCATTGAAAAGTCACGAGGGCCTAGTTGCTGCGGCAAAAAATCTACTTCTAAGCCAATGTACAGTTCGATTTGACCTTTATATTTTTCTTTGAGTGCGGCGGCTTCGCGTAGGTAATCGTCGAGGCGAGCGGCTTTCATGCTCCATTGATTTTCAAACGGAACGGGGCAATGCGACGAAAATCCAAAGGCGCGAAGCCCTTGAGCTATCGCGCCTTGTACTTGTTCTTCTAAGGAGCCTTTGCCATCACAATAATGGCTATGGCTGTGGTAATTGGTGATTATCACTTCAGTAGTTGTTGTAGTGCTTTTAAGTTGTCTCGTTCATAAAAAGCAGCCCGAATCGGCCTCTTAAACCCCTTAATCATTTTACTCGCGACTACTCTCTCCGACCTATACTTGTACTTTACAGGAGAATGAAAATAGGCTGTCCATTAATAATTCTGCTTTATCCTTTTCAGTAATTGTCTCGTAAAACTCTTTACGAGCCGCTTGTTCTTTATCACAAAGTTGGTTTAGCTCTCGTAAAATTTGCGGGAGCTGAGGTGAACGAAATACTTGGTCGATAAGTGTCATCCGTAAAATTACTGAATAGTTTTACTGTAAAAATACAAACTTTTCAATTTGTATATCCAACAGGTTAAACGCTTTAAAAACAAAATAGCCTCAGGTAACAGTAAAGAGGAGCTTTCTATTTCAAGACGTTCAACCTATTTTTCTAATATACTGTATTTTGGACTTACCCAATGGCTAATGAGACTCGTTCATCTCGTCCTTATTTTTGCGGTAATATCGCCAATGCCTTCTCCAAACGAGCGATGACTTCGTCTTTACCTAAAATCTCCATCGCAAGCATTAAATCAGGACCGTGGCCTGCGCCAGTAGCTGCCAAGCGAAGTGCCTGCATCACTTTTCCCATTTTCACTCCTACTCGTTCTGCCGCAGCAGCCCATATTGCTTTGGCCGACTCTGCTAAAAAGTCGCCTTCATATACTTTCAAGTCTTCTACATAAGCCGCAATCGCCTTGATTGCATCGGCATTCCATTTGCTAGCTACCACGGCCTCTTCGTATTCCGTAGGCATTTCAACTAAGAACGACGCTTCACTCAAAATTTCTTGGGGGAACGTCACGCGGTCTTTCATCAAATGGACAATTTTCAACAGGTCGAGGGGCTTGCTATTTTCTCCTAACTGCAAACTTTTTGCCAATTCATCGTCAGACAATTGCTTGATATACTGCTGGTTAAACCATTTAGCTTTGGTAATATCAAAACGCGCTCCTGCTTTGTGAATACGCTCCAATGAAAACGCCCCAATCAACTCTTCCATGGTAAACATTTCTTGCTCGGTACCTGGGTTCCAGCCCAAAAACGCCAAAAAGTTCACCACGGCATCTTTCAAATACCCATCCTCACGGAAACCACGCGCCACCGTACCCGTGCTAGGATCAGTCCACTGCAATGGAAAAATTGGGAAGCCACCCAAATCGGCGTCACGCTTTGAAAGTTTGCCATTTCCTTCGGGTTTGAGCAACAACGGCAAGTGCGCAAACTGCGGAGCAGTCCAACCAAAATATTGGTACAACAACACGTGCAACGGCGCCGATGGCAGCCATTCTTCTCCGCGAATCACGTGCGTGATTCCCATCAAATAGTCGTCCACAATGTTGGCGAGGTGGTAGGTCGGCATTCCGTCCGACTTCAACAATACTTTATCATCAAGCGTCGATGCGTGAACTACCACCCACTCACGAATGATGTCCTTAAAACGAATGTCTTGCTTGGGGTCGATTTTGATACGCACCACGTACGGGTCGCCATTGGCTATCCGACTAGCCACTTCTTCGGCCGACAACGTAAGCGAGTTGGTCATTTGCAAACGCGTGATGGCGTTATACTGAGCGGCATCGGCACCTGCTTCTTCCAAACGCTTTCGCATGGCCTCAATTTCTTCGGCCGTATCAAACGCATAGTACGCTTTTCCCGAATTAATCAACTGTTCGGCGTACTGACGATACATTTCTTTTCGCTCCGACTGACGGTAAGGCGCGTGTGGTCCACCGACGCCTTGTCCTTCGTCAATTTCAATTCCTACCCATTTCAACGCCTCCAAAATATATTCTTCTGCTCCTGGCACGTACCGATTTTGATCGGTATCTTCAATACGAAGGAGCATTTTTCCGCCATGTTTACGGGCAAACAAATAATTATACAGTGCCGTACGAACCCCTCCAATGTGAAGCGGCCCCGTAGGACTAGGTGCAAAGCGAACTCTTACTGACATGTTAGTCGTTAATGGTTATCCGTTAAAGGCCGCAAAGTTACCACAAAAAGACCTCGAATAACCATCATTTTTTCGGTTATTTGCACCCTCAATAACCCTCATACGCCATGGCGCTGCTCGACACCCTCGTTTATGAATTTCAAAAAGAGGATTTTTGAAACTGTTTAATCGAAGAATACGGCATCACTGCCCTAGCACGTCGTGAACGCCTAATGGAGAAAAATAATTTTACAAAGTATTCATTCAAAAGTGCAAATTCGACATTCATCTTTCTGAACTCGACATTCTCTTTATGCTTACCAAACGCATCATTCCCTGCCTCGACGTCAAAGACGGACGTACCGTAAAGGGAGTCAATTTTATTAATCTTCGCGACGCAGGTGACGCCGTCGAATTAGCCGCCGTTTATGCCGAACAAGGTGCCGACGAACTGGTATTTCTTGACATTACGGCCACGGTTGAAGGCCGTGGAACTCTTCTTGAATTGGTGCGTCGTGTGGCACATACCATCAATATTCCATTTACAGTAGGCGGTGGGATTTCGTCCAAAGCCGACGTATCGGCCCTTCTCAACGCAGGCGCCGACAAAGTTTCTATCAACTCAGCCGCAGTCCGCAATCCAGATTTAATCAATGAACTTGCCTTGGAGTTTGGGAGTCAGTGTATTGTAGTAGCAATTGATACTAGAAACCGCACCCCACCTCTCTCTTCCCAAGAGAGGGAGTCGGTTTCCCCCTTCTCTTGGAAGGAGAAGGGGCAAGGGAATGAGGTTCATATCGTCCACACCCACGGTGGGCGCAAACCTACTGACCTCCTCACGCTCGAATGGGCTAAAGAAGTAGAAGAACGGGGAGCGGGGGAAATTTTGCTTACCTCCATGGATACCGATGGTACCAAAGCTGGATTTGCCTTAGAGCTGACGGCGACTATTTCCAAAAATGCCAACATTCCCGTTATTGCATCGGGAGGGGCAGGCACCATGGAGCATTTTTATGATGTTTTTACAGAAGGATATGCCGATGCAGGACTCGCAGCGAGTATTTTTCACTTTAAAGAAATCGAAATTCCTGCCTTAAAACAATACCTCCACGAGCGTGGTGTATCGATGCGGATGTCACGCTAAGATTGGTGTTTATCTAAAAACTCTTTGAGGTTTTTAGAGACAATGTACGAGTGATGCACCCGAATAAATTAATGCGCACTGAGCTGTACTTCGAGCGATTTGAGGGTTTGGAGCGTCACGATTTTCTTTTCTTTGGTATAAATCGTGACATAACCCGAGAAGCTATTACTCACACCGTGTTTGAACGCGTTTTCCAAAAAACTAATCAGAATTAAAGGCGGAATCGGCTCGTTGATTGGAATCATAAATCATATTAGGTTTTAAAGCAGTACATAAGTCTTGACTCAAAGCATCGGATGGCCTAGCCTCCGACGCTTTTTTGTTTTTTTTACTCCCTAAAAGTCGGGCAGTGAGCAACCCTCACAGCACATAAGTTTTTAAAAAAACTCCCTCAGTACGCCTTTATTCTGCACCCGAATTCCTTTTTCAGTCATTTCTACAGTACAGCAATCGTGCAGTGGGTCGTGGTCAAAAAGTAAAATATACTTTTCATCCAAGGCTTCTTTCAGCAAGGCTTCTTTTTCTTTCATTGTCTCAAGAGGGCGCACGTCGTAGCCCATCACGTATGGCAGCGGGATGTGCGCGTGAGACGGAATGGTATCGGCCATAAATACGACCGTTTGACCTTTGTACGCAATTTTTAGCATAGTCATTTTTTCGGTATGTCCATCTACGTAAACGGGCTGAACATGAGCACCAAACGGATTTTCAATCTTATCCGAAAAAAACAATTGTCCTGCTTCTTGAATCGGCAAGATGTTTTCCTTAAAAAACGTCGCTTTCTCGCGGGCATTGGGCTGAGTAGCCGTTTGCCAATGGTCTGAATGCGTCCAGTACTTGGCATTGGGAAACGTAAGTTCATAGCCCGTTCGGTCACGGTTCCACTTAACGCCTCCACCGCAGTGGTCAAAGTGCAAATGCGAGAAAATCACGTCCGTGACCTCGTGTAGGCCAAAACCCGCTTTTTCGATGGATTTCACCAGTTCTCCTTCCCCGTGGCGATAATAAAAGGCTTGCCATTTGGGGTCTTGTTTATCGCCCATTCCCGTATCAATGAGCATGAGGCGGTTGCCATCTTCGACCAATAAGCAGCGCATGTCCCAGCTGCAAAGATTATTTTCGTCGGCAGGAATCAACCGATTCCAAATAGTTTTGGGCACTACGCCAAACATAGCCCCGCCATCGAGTTTAAAATGTCCTGCATCAATAACGTGTAAATTCATTTGTACAGAAAAGAGGGTAAAAGTGATGAATCTGTTTGAAAAAGTGTAATTGGTTCAAAACAACTAAATTCTCCCAAAACTCGTTATATTTACCGTATAAAAATTACTTTTCGATGACAGCGGTACTTTTAAATGACTTTGCACCTAGACAAACTGAGGCTTTTACCTTGGAGTTAGAAGACGACATGGACGATGGGTAAAGTAAGCACGTTTGACCAAACGCTCACAGGAGAAGACGTGCTGCCAAACTTTGAATTTCCGCTCCATCTTTTGCGTTGAGATTTGATTATATTGCTCATTTGCTATTTACACTTTCATTAACTGAATGAATACAGATTTAAAGAGAATACTCATCGTCGAAGACGACTCCCGTATTGCCCAAAACATCAGCAAAGGGCTACGCGAAAAAGGATTTGATACCGAAGTAGCCTACGACGGCCTCATTGGCAGCAAAATCGCGGCGGCCAATCATTTTGATTTAATTATACTCGACATCAACCTGCCATCGATGAATGGCTATGAAGTTTGTAAAAATATTCGTCAACGCGATCCCAACATTCCTGTTTTAATGCTAACAGCGCTTGGCGAAGCCGACGACAAAATCGAGGGCTTCAACGTCGGGGCCGACGACTACATCCTCAAACCATTCGATTTTCGGGAGCTGCTAGCGCGGGTCAACGTATTTCTCAAACGTTCGCATTCAGATACTGAACCCACAGGTGGTAATACGCTACGAGTGGCCGACCTCGAAATCAATATCGACACCAAAGCCGTTACACGCTCAGGACAAACCGTTGACCTTACCCCCAAAGAACTGGCTTTGCTCGAATACTTGGTACGCAATAAAGGCCGCATTGTGTCCAAAGCCGACATCGCTGAAAAGGTATGGGACATGAATTTCGACAGCGGCACCAACGTCGTTGAGGTATATATTAACTTTCTAAGAAAGAAAATCGACCGCGATTTTGATACCAAACTTATTCATACCAAGTCGGGAATGGGATATGTCTTGAAGGAAGATGTCTAGTTTTCAAGAGCTAATTTCTCACTTTGGGCGATAAATTTAAAGAGAATATAGCCTAACTTGCTGCACTTTTTCAACTAACCACTTTATTTGTTGCATGAAAACAAACTGTTTACTTGCGGGGCTACTCGTTAGTGGTATGGCCTTTGCGCAAACTAATCCGCCAATCATGAGTGATAACCCACTTTTGCAGCCATTTTCAACGCTGCACCAGACACCACCTTACGACAAAATCAAAGTTGAGCACTTTTTGCCTGCCATCAAAGAGGCCATGGTAGAAGGCCGTAAGGAAATCGATGCCATCGTCAACAATCCTGCCAAGCCGACCTTCGACAATACCATCGTGGCTCTTGAGCGCGCAGGCGACCTCCTGAGCAAAATCACGCCCATCATGTTTCATTTGAACGGCGCTGAAACAACCGCAGACCTTCAAAAAGCCATTCGCGAAGCTAGCCCTCTTTTGACCGAATACGGCAACGACATTTCGCTCAACGATAAGCTGTTTACTCGTGTAAAGGCCATTTGGAACCAGCGCGACAAACTCAAGCTCGATACCGAAGGAGCTATGTTGCTCGAAAAAAGCTACAAGTCATTCTCACGTAACGGTGCTAACCTCAACGCCACCGACAAAGAAAAGCTTCGCGGCATGAACAAAGAGCTTTCGCAACTTTCGATTGAATTTAACGAGCATAACTTGGCCGAAACCAACGAGTACGCGCTTCAAATCACCGACGAAAAAGACCTTGCAGGTCTTCCTGCCTTTGTAAAAGATGGCGCAAAAGCAACCGCCAAACGCCTTAACAAAGAGGGTTGGGTGTTTACGCTTCAAGCCCCAAGCTACGGACCATTTATGCAATACGCCGACAACCGCGAGCTTCGTAAAAAACTTTGGTTGGCCTACAACAAGCGTGGTTTTAACGGTGATAAAAACGACAACCAAGCCATTATTCAAAAAGTGGTGAAACTCCGCCACGAAAAAGCGAAGCTGTTAGGATACAAAACCTGGGCACACTACATTTTGGAAGAGCGCATGGCCGAAACGCCCGAAAAAGTATTGGCTTTTGAAAGCGAAATCCTCAGCTACGCCAAACCTGCCGCCCAGCGTGAGTTGAAAGAGTTGACCGACTACGCCAAGAAAAACGGCTTCTCGGAAGACGTATTGCAGCGTTGGGATGCGAGTTATTATGCTGAAAAACTCAAAAAAGAAAAATACAGCATCAACGACGAGCTATTGAAGCCTTACTTCAAACTAGAAAACGTACTTGATGGCTTATTTACACTTACCAATAAGCTATACGGGCTCACTTTTAAGGAAAACAAAAACATTCCAGTATGGCATCCTGAAGTAAAAGCCTACGAAATTTTTGACGAAAAAGGTCAATTGCTTTCGGTATGGTACGGCGACTACTTCCCACGGGCAGGAAAGCGCGCAGGGGCTTGGAATAACACTACGCTTTCACAGCATTTTGAAGGGACGAAAGATGTTCGTCCACACGTAGTAAACGTTTGTAATTTCACGCGCCCAACTGACTCACAGCCGTCGTTATTGACCTTCCGTGAAGTTCAAACGCTCTTCCACGAGTTTGGGCACGCCTTGCACAGCATGATGTCGCACGTGAAGTATGAAACTGTGAGCGGCACCAGCGTATCGTGGGATTTTGTCGAGCTTCCAAGTCAGTTTATGGAAAATTTCTGCACTGAACCTGAAGTGTTGAAGCTTTTTGCCAAACACTACCAAACGGGCGAAGTGATTCCGAATGAGTTGATTGAAAAAATCAAAGCCTCCTCTAACTTCCTTTCAGGACTAGGAATGGCACGCCAAATCAACCTTGGCTTGACCGATATGGCATGGCACAACGGTGAACCTACGGGCGAGTCAGTAACGGAGGTAGAAAAGAAAGTAGCCGAGCAAACCGACCTTTACCCGGTTGTTCTTGGTACGGCGGTGAGTACGTCGTTCTCGCATATTTTTGCAGGAGGATACTCAGCAGGATACTATTCGTACATGTGGTCGTCGGTATTGGATGCCGATGCGTTTGAAGCCTTCAAAGAAAGGGGGATTTTTAACCAAGACGTTGCCAAATCGTTCCGCGATAATATCCTTTCCAAAGGAGGAACCGAAAAGCCAATGGTACTGTACAAGCGTTTCAGAGGACGGGAGCCAAAACCCAACGCTATGCTAAAACGCGACGGTTTAGCCTTATAAAATAAAAGAGCCGCTCTGGTCAAGAGCGGCTCTTTTATTAGTTGACTGACATTCGTCGCCTCCTAAAATACTGATTAAGAATAAGGGTGTACTTGTCGCTAAAACGTTCATAGCACCAAGCACGTAATTGCTTCACATCTTCTGGCACAAGCACTTTTAAGGCCTTACGTAATTCTTTTTCAAACAGTTTCTTGTCAAAACTCACTTTCACAAGTACGGTTTTGATGAACTCTAACATAGTTGCCATAATCATAACAAGATTTTAACGAACGTTAAGAGAATGATGTAATTTCACAAAATTAACATGAAAGGTTAGGGATTTTATACGCCTAGTCTGTTAATTTTGCACTAAATATAACGATGAAACAGGGAAATATATATATACTTATTTTAATTTTTTTTTGCACTATATCTTTATCATGGGCGCAAAATGAAGAAAACCCCTTTTCTATTGAATTTGGCGGCACTCAGATAGATATCAATGAGCCGTTTGTGATTTCGGTCAAAGTAGCTGGAATCGACCCAATGCCGCTTATTTCGTTCCCCGATAATATCAAAAACTTCCAAAAACGAGAAAGTTCACGGTCGAGTTTTACAAATAAAGTCGGAGGAAAAACAATCGTTACTTATACTATTTCTCAAAATTATTATCCAATAAAAACAGGTATTTTTTCTACGGGTCCCCTCGAAATTTTAATCAATAAGCAGGTGCTACGTTCGGAAGGTACTTCCATCATTGTGGGCAAAACAGACCAGTTAGAAGATACAAAGATTGAGACCTTTAAAGATATACATACTGAACCCGCGAAAGAAGCAACGACAGGGGCTTTTTTATCGGTACGTGTCGACAAACGAAGTGTGTACGTAGAAGAAGGTTTCAATCTGCGTCTTTCGCTGATTGTATCGGAAAGCAATGCAACTGAAATGGATTTTTTTGACGTAGAAAAACAACTCGAACAAATCCTAAAAGTGCTCAAACCTGCCAATTGCTGGGAAGAAAATTTCGGTATTCAAGAGATTCCTGCCATTCCTATTAAAATCAAAGGTAAAGCCTTTACCGAGTACCGTATTTATCAAGCTTCTTTTTTCCCGTTCAATAACCAAGCTATTTGGATTCCAGCAGTGACATTTCTGATGAAAGTCCTACCTAAAAACGACACCAACGAAAAAGCACCAAGCTACCTTAGTTTTTTATCACGCCCTACCTCAGTGCAAGTCAAGAGTCTCCCTGCCCACCCGCTTCGCAATCAGGTACTAGTAGGAAATTTTCAGCTTGAAGAGAAAATTAGCACGACTCAGTTAGAAACAGGTAAAAGCTACCATTATGATTTTAAAATCATTGGTGACGGCAATATCAAGTCGATTCAAGAGCCTGTATTTACCAACAAAGCTTTGTTTGATGTCTATCCGCCCGATGTAGAGGATAGTATTTTGCGAAAAAAGGGAAAAATTACGGGCAAAAAAACGTTTCATTACCAAATCATTCCCAAACAAAACGGAGCTTTTGACCTAAACAACAACGTTTTTTGGGTATTTTTTAATCCTCAAAAACAAAAATATGATACATTACGCTCTACATTAAAACTGGTCATCACGGGAAAAAATATTCAAAATACCCAACTAGCGGGAGAAACGGTGGAGTCAATTTATAACGGGATAGAACACTGGGACACCACCAAATTTGTTTTTGATTACCAAAAAATCATTCGTAACGTAGCTAATGTTTTGGTCATCATCATGTTACTAAGTATGATTCTTATCTTTCGAAAATAATGAGTAGTACCTACGGAAAACTTTTCAAAATAGCCACTTTTGGCGAGTCTCACGGCGCAGCCATCGGAGTCGTGATAGAAGGCTGCCCAGCGGGTGTACCTTTCGACTTGGCTTTCATTCAGCAAGAGCTCGACCGCCGCAAACCAGGCCAGTCGCGCATCACCACCCAACGCCGCGAAGCCGATACCGTACAGGTACTATCGGGCGTTTTTGAGGACAAAACAACAGGCACGCCCATTGCCATGATGATTTGGAACGAAGACCAGCGTAGCAAAGATTACTCACACATTGCGCAGCAATTTCGACCTTCGCACGCTGATTTTACGTACCAAACCAAATACGGCGTTCGCGATTATCGCGGAGGAGGCCGCAGTTCTGCTCGCGAAACCGCTGCCCGCGTAGCTGCAGGAGCCTTGGCAAAATTGGTATTAAAAGACCTAGGCGTTGACGTACAAGCGTACGTTTCGCAAGTAGGTAAACTTAAGCTCGCCAAAGAATACTACGAACTCGACCTCTCACTTACAGATACGAACGCCGTGCGCTGCCCCGACTCCGAAATGGCGCAAACGATGTTTGATTACATCGACGATATTCGCAAACAGGGTGACTCGATTGGGGGGGTAGTAAGCTGCGTTATAACAGGTACTCCCGTAGGTTGGGGAGAACCCGTTTTTGATAAACTTCATGCCGAATTGGGCAAAGCGATGTTGAGTATCAACGCCGTGAAAGGTTTTGAATATGGTAGTGGTTTTGCTGGCGTAGAACTGCAAGGCTCAGCTCACAACGATGCTTTTTATACTGACAAAACGGGCCGCGTTCGCACTCGCACCAACCATTCGGGCGGAATCCAAGGGGGTATTTCCAACGGCGAAGACATCTTCTTCCGTGTGGCATTTAAACCCGTGGCGACCATCATGCAAGACCAAGAAAGTGTAGGCCAAAACGGCGAATCTATTACAGTACAGGGCAAAGGACGCCACGATCCTTGTGTATTGCCACGCGCTGTGCCGATTGTCGAAGCCATGACGGCGTTGGTGTTGGTAGACTTCTATCTACGAGACAAAAGCGTTAGGCATAATTTTTGATAGTATGCTACTTTATCGTAAATTTGTTGTTTATTAAACGTACATTTTGCTATGAAATTTACCGTATCGTCGTCAGTATTGCTTAAGCAACTTGCCGCAATCAACGGCGTCGTTTCAACCAACCCTATCGTACCGATTCTTGAGAATTTTTTATTCCAACTCGACGGTGATTCGCTTACCGTTACGGCCTCTGATTTACAGACCGTAATGATTACCGAAATCCAAGTAGAGTCATCGGACAAAGGAGCGATTGCTATACCTGCCAAATTACTTTTAGATACCTTACGTGGTCTTCCTGAACAGCCTATCGCCATCAAAGTAGATAGTGACACGTTTGGAATTGAAATCGTGTCTGAAAACGGCCGCTATAAACTCTCAGGCGAAAATCCGATTGACTTCCCTAAGATTCCATCAGTCAACCGCGCATTTTCGGTAGAGCTGTCTTCCACATCCCTCATGAGCGCCATTGTAAATACCATTTTCGCCACTAGCACCGACGAACTTCGTCCTGCGATGACAGGTGTATTTTTACAACTAGGTGCCAATCACGCAACGTTTGTAGCGACCGACGGCCACCGTTTGATTCGCTATCGCCGCTTCGATGTCAAATCGGCCGTAGATACGACAATGATTATTCCGCGCAAAGCACTCAACTTGCTCAAGTCTTCACTGCCTGACAACGTTCCAGTAAAAGCTGAATTTAGCCAATCGAACGCGTTTTTTAGCTTTGCCAATATTAAAATGATTTGTCGGTTGATTGACGAGCGTTTCCCTGATTACGAAAACGCCATTCCAACCAACAACCCGAACGTGCTGACCATCAGTCGTGGCGAAATCTTAAACTCTTTGCGCCGTATTTCGATTTACTCCAACCGCACGACGCACCAAATCCGTCTTAAATTGACCCCTCCTAACGAATTGGTCATTTCGGCCGAAGACTTGGATTACTCGAACGAAGCCAACGAGCGTTTGCTTTGTGAGTACAATGGCGACGAAATGGAAATCGGGTTTAATGCGAAGTTTTTGATTGAGATGCTCAACAACGTTAACTCAAATTCTTTGTCATTTGAGTTGTCAGCACCTAACCGCGCAGGTATCGTTGTTCCACTCGAAAAAGAAGACGACGAAGATATTTTGATGCTCGTGATGCCAGTGATGCTCAATACCTACGCATAAGCGATGAAATCATCAAAAGAATTACTGATGCCGAGTCTCTCGGCATTTTTTTTGACCGTGCTGCCATTCATTAATAGTTCGGCAGTAGGTTGGTGGCTTGTTCAAAACGAAAGTTATATTCGGAGTTTTAGCGTAAGAGAGTGGGCCATTGCATCGTTGGTATGCGCGTTGGCTTGTGCCTTAGCCCTCACTCCTCCTACCCTATTGGCCTTTGTATTTGGGTATTTCCTAGGGTGGATTGCTCTCTTACCGTTGATTTTACTTAACCTGGCAGCCATCGCTCTTGTCTATTTATTCGTACAGCGCATCGACCGCGACAGCCTATTGCGTTACTTATCACAGTTTCCCAAAATAGCTCGTTTTCTCCAACGTATCCATGGAGATGAAATTCGATTTGTATTTTTCACCAAGCTTTCGCCTGTCTTGCCTTTTGCCCTTACCAATCTCATGTTTGCCTTAATGGGACTACGTTTTCGGAACATCATTTGGGGAGGATTTTTGGGCATGATTCCCCGCACGGCGCTTGCGGTATGGGTCGGGATGGAAGCCCAACATATCAAACAACTCCTCCAAAACCCTAACCAAGGGCTTGAAAGTAGGGTTATCATCATTGTCTTGGTCATTCTTTCCGTCATTGGATTGCTGCGAGTGGTTGCTCCTAAGGAGAAATAGAGGGCAGATTTTGGCACCAAACTAAAGTACGCTCAAAGCACAAATCTACAGTATCAACCTTTTTTTGTAAAATAACAGCATAGTATTTAACGAATCAGTACAAATCCTGCCCAGTAGAAAGGCGAGTATTTCTTCATCATTTCCCGCTGAGCATTGTTAAAAGCCGCTTCGATGGATTGTTTTCGCGCTAACCCCGTATAAAACAGTTTCATCATTTCAGAGGTTTCCCTGTCAGGAATTTGCCAAAGCGTCATTAACAAATAATCGGCTCCTGCCAATTTAAAAGCTCGTTGTAATCCAAAAACACCTTCGTTGCTTTTTTGCTCTCCAAGTCCTGATTCACAAGCACTTAAAACGACTAACTTAGAGTTTATATTGAGTTTTGAAATTTCTAATGCAGTTAGAACACCGTCTTCCTCATCAGCATCATTAATAACATCACTATCATTAGCTCCTGCCAAAGCAAGTCCTGCGTTTAGCATTGACTCAGAGCTTCGGTAGTACTCTTCCTGTATTTCATCTGATTGACCAGTTATCAGCATTTTATCATAAAAGCCATGGGTGGCCACATGAAGTATATCAGGCTGAGTTTGGGAAGTATATTTACTTTTGAAATCATATTCACCCGCTTTCTTATGGGTAAAAGTTGAAATGTTTTTTTGGGGAAATGTCTTCAGTATTTTTTGAATTGCATTAATTTCTATTTCTGTTCCTGGTAGATATTTCCAATTTTGCCCTCTGGATAATTCTACCTTAACACCCCTTAAAGCGATTGGAGCATTAGTCGTCTTTATTCGCTCAGGTTTTTTATCATAGTCGATGGCTCCCCATAAATCTGCCGAAATTTGCTCATCATTATACAATACAATAGAATCGCCAAAGGCATTTTGGAAATTTGTAAGACGTTTCAATTCAAAGGAAGTAAACAAAAACTTATTGTTTTCATCCTGCAAAGCGGAAAACGCTATGCTGTTGAGTATACCCGTTGGGATATAACTTACTTCCTTGATTCCTTCCAGAAATGGCACGATTGGTTTCCATAGCAAATTATACAGGTGAAAGGACATATAGGCTTTGTCAATAGCCTGTTCGTCCTTCATATTGTCAATAACCTTTCTAACTTCATTTTCTTCAGAAAGCGTCACAATCATGGGGTTTTTCATTTGGTGGGTATACACAATTGCCCCATATTTAATACTCTGCCCTCCCATTGAACCTAAATCCGTATAGGAGAAATACTCTACTATGGCTTGATGTGGTTCTAATTTATTTAATAAGTTAAAGCAATCGAAAGAAGTAAGCTGATTGACAAACATTGAAACACTATCAATCATTTGCCCCTCTAAATTGAGGTAATCTTCCCTATTTTTTACATTTATATCACCAAATGCAGGTCTGTCAATCTCTCTACCATATTCTATTTTTGCCGATACCCAAGAGCGAAATAAATCCTCTCGGGCTTTGAGTGTATTGTATTTTTTGACATAACCATACCACTTCATCGCATCAGCGACGGCTTCTTTGTGTTTTTGGGAGCCAAAATCAGCTCGTCTCGCTGCTCTTTCGTGCATTGGCATAACAATCTCCGCAACCATTTTATGCGTAACATCCCTTGAAGATACCCTGAAATTTTCTCGTATAATTCGCTGACCTTTTAACTGCAAACTTCGTGAATTCAATAAATAATTGGCTACAATCTTTCCAAGAGCTGGGTTCGTCGTAGATTTCTCAACGCATATATTCAAGAGTTGGTCAATGTATTTTTGATGTAAATTGAGAAACGTATCATATTCAAAATCACCAAGCATAA
Source organism: Runella sp. (assembly GCA_023254175.1). Lineage (GTDB taxonomy): Bacteria > Bacteroidota > Bacteroidia > Cytophagales > Spirosomataceae > Runella. The sequence goes on from JALQYJ010000028.1 coordinate 33,235, forward strand.
AGGCAGCTAAAGTCTGTTGTCTTTTATTTATTACTTCGCTCATTTCACTTAATGATTCATTCAATGGAAGAATTTTATTATTTTGGTAATAATAATTTATCAATTCATACAGGACATCGGTATACACATCACTGTAGAGTCCCCATTCCTTTAGGGTACTTAATTTTAGGTTTTTTAAACCTTGTTCTGCTTCAAAAGTTTTACCCATTTTCCCCCACAACAAATACAGATTCTGTTCCATTCTAAAAGCATTGGAAGACTTAGCTGGTAATTCACTTATACGTTTTAAAGTATTGACATATAGGCGTTCTGCCTCTTTTAATTTACCCTCCACAACCAATGTATTGCCTTGCTCAATCATTGATTTCAAATACCTGCTTTGAGTCAATTCATTATCAATTAAAAGATTTTCTACTTCTGAATTTTTATCCTTTTTATAAATGCTCAACAGGGCCTCGTTTGTAGTAAGGATAACCTCGCCCATTAGACTTTGGTAATGCTCAAAGAAATCCTTGAAGCCATCTGTAATCTTTTCTTTTTGGATGACTGGATTTGGCTCATCTTGAATTGTCGGGGCAAAAAACAATCGTAATTTTTGTACAATTTCATTGGCTTTTTCTGAATAAATCTCAAAGTCTTCATATTGGTGTAGTACTTGATAGCACTGAGCCATTTTAATAGACAATAGTAAAGCGTAATTATTTACCTTATAGGGGACAATATTCCATAATTTATGATACAATGTCAGTGCTTCTGTATAGTTACCTATAGACTGATAAGTTTCGGCCAAATAAGACAATAATATTCTTTGACGGGTATTTTTTTGCAAAGAATCATACGTTTCTATTTGAGATAAAGCATCTTGAATTTTCAAAATTTTGGATTGGGAATCGCTTTTTGGATAAAGCCAGCATTCAGCGATGATTTCATCTGCATAAAAAAGACTGTTATCAGGTATGATTTGGCGCAATTGAACTGCTTTTTGATAGCATTCTTCCGCCAGCTGCGGAGTACCGAGTTTTAGATATATATTAACTGCTTTCCAATAAAATCGGAGAAGAATCTCATTATCGTTCGATTTTTGGGCTATGATTCTTGCTTTTTTAATCAGCTTGTCAACTTCTGGGGCGTTATCCAGTTGACTTTCTGCATATCGGAATAAAATCCGTATGACATTTTCCGCTATTTTAGGATTAGAAAAGTCTTCTTTATCCATTTTATCCAACAGGGGCGCATAATACTCCTCTGGTTCAATTGCTGTTCTTTCAAAAACGGAAAAACGAGTACTTTCTCCCAAAAGCTCAATCTGTAAAGAAGGATTAGACCTTATCGGGTCTTGAAAATTACTTAAATGATTATGTATCTGTTTGATTGTTTTTTCGTTTTTCGGAATATATTCCCAAATGAGGGAAGTTGTTGATGTAATATCTTGTATCAACTTTTGAACAGAGTTGGAATTTTTACCATATAAATAATTTAAAACATGATGTGGATTGATGTTATAATTATTACTACCCGGACGTTGATTTTGGAGCGATAAGTTCAACTCCCAATTTGACTGCCTGCTAAGCGTATGATAAAAAAGCAGTGATTTAATAAATTCGATACGGTTTATATCTTCGTAGTCAAAAGGTTGATAAATATAAGTAGCGAATGCCCTCTGTCCTTTTGCTAAAAAACTCAACGCACCTTCTTTCGTACGTTCATTTATCGAACGGGAATATTTTATTTGGGTTAACGCTTTTTCACCAGCCTGTTCGTGTAAATGTGCCTCTAATTCAAATCGTTCAGGAATAGAAATAGGAATAAGTTCGATTTTCTTTGTTTCTGCCTTGGAATGTTGGGTTACATTTTGTGGAGCAGTTTTATCCTTTAAAACACTTACCACATCCATATATCCTTTTGATTCAGCAATTTGAAGTGCGGTTTGTCCTTTCTTATTTCTAAGGTTAGGGTTGGCACCTGCCCACAACAGGCGTTTGCAAACCTCTTCATCATTTACGAATGCAGCGAGCATAAGTGGCGTAAAATCACCCATACTCATTGTCGCCACTAAATCTACCTTCGATTTTTGTAACCTTGCATTATCACCGTATAAAAAAACATTTATGAACTGTATCTCATTGCACGCACGATGGAGAGGAGTGATGCGGGTAGTATTATTTGGCGGAGCTACATCATATTCAAAAGGAGATTGTTTCGCATTTTCGTAAAGAATTTTGACCGCACTGTATTCGCCGCTGATGACCGCGGCACTCAGCACACTTCCAGCATAGGCATCGGGCGTATTTTGTTTGAGATAGATAATTCCCTTTATATTAGGATTAGCTCCTTTATTCAATAAGAACTCCATAAGTGTCCAATTTCCCCGAAGGGCAGCCCACATCAGCGCAGTAGCACCGTTCTCGTCTCTTGTATTGATATCTACTCCTCGATTAAGTAATGTGATAAAATTACCTTCGGAAGCTGAATTTTTGGCATAAGAAATCCAAAGCCCTTGCAAAACTTCCTTATCCTGTTTATTTAACGTTTGAGCCATTCCAAAGGAAGAAAAAATCAGTAACAAAGCTAACGTATAGCAGCAATAGTACTTAGAAAAGTTGTTCATATTCAATTTTCTAGAAGAGTTAACACCCATTAAAATTCATAAAAAAAATTCACAAAAAGTTTAAACATCAAAAACTTTGTATACCCTTGACTTTGGTTTATTTTGCGTTATAAACCTTTGACCTGATGATCAGCGATAGTGACCTTTTAGAGCTTATCAAGCAAAATGACCGTAAAGCTTGGCGAGAACTGTACGGGCGTTATAAAAATCCCATTGGTAATTTTATGAGAAATTGGTCCTGCAAAGGCCCCGATTTCGACGATGTGTATCAAGAAACGATGATTCGGTTTGATGCTCAATGTCAAAATATCAATTTAGAAGCTACACTCAAAACGATTATCATTTCTATCGCCAAACGAGTCTGGTTTGAGACCTTACGTAACCGAAAAAAAAATGGCATACTTGCGGATAGCGAACAACGTGTCTTTGCTCAATTGAGTACTGAAGAACAAATAAAGCCCGATTCCGAAGAACCGTTTTTTAATCCCGAAGAAGAAGTCTTTGACCTTTCGGGTAAAGTTGTGGAGGCTATGTTGAAAATACGCTCTGGGGATTGTGCTGATATATTCCACGCTCGGTATTGGTACAAAATACGGGTAGATGAGGTGGCAGAGCAATTTGGTATCAATTACAACTCTATGCGAACCAAAATCTATGAGTGTAAGCAATCGTTAAAACGATTGTTACAAAAAGCCGGTGTGAAGTTTCCAACCTCCAAAAATTCAAAAGACGATGAATGAGATAGAAAGAGATGAACTCTACGAAAAGTACCTGATGGGGGAAGCTAACGAAACGGAGCGTCAACAGGTAGAAGCAATGATTGCCTCTAATGAGACCTACCGAGCGGAGTTTGATACCCAAAAAATTTTACTTGCCCATATCCAGCAAAACCGTCGGCAGGAACTGAAAGATATGTTTGCCGAATTTGAAGATGAGATGAAAGACCAAGAGGTCAAAGTCATACACGTAAATTGGTGGCAACGCTCGGCAGTAAGATATGCGGCTGCTATTACTGGAATATTGTTGGTGGCAGGTATATTAGTTTGGAACAATTGGCCAAAAACAGGTGATGAAATTGCGGGCAAAGACGACAGTACCAAAATTGTAAAAGACTCTACCCTGAAACAACAATTGGAGGCGCCTAAAGCACCCGAACAAATCGCCCAGGATACCCCAAAACAACGGCCTATGGAAGGTACAATGTCCCTACCGATTTACGAATCTTCGGATTCGGGCATGGGCTTTGGCAAAAATCAAAAAGCAAAGGATACCTTGGTAGTTCGATTTGAAAAAGCTGATTCGCCTATGTATGAATTTGGGGATACTCTTACCATTTCTGTACCTTCTCCCTTTGTCTATTCATCAAAGTGGCGTATCGTCTATGACCGTTTGAATGATACCTATTATTTTACGGATGGAAAAATACGCTATGCGTTGGTAAAAGGAGCAAAAGAACCATTAGTTGAACAAAAATAGCCCTTATTGACTCTTTTGTTCAAAAATCGTCCATTCTTCCACGCGCCCGTTGTTGACCACAAACCAACAGCGGGCGTTTTCATACCCATACCAGAAAACGTCGTTTCCAGCGGGTATCTTTTGCGAAGGGACTCCGTACAATTCTAGCAAACGGGCTTCAGTGTCACCCTTCTTTAATTGTTGTTTGGTTTGCCATTGAGCTGTACAAGCTGTAGCATGAATCACGTCAAATTGCTTATCTGCTAACTTAACGTTGAAAGAAAATAGTCCATCCGTAAGGGCATAAGAAGTGCGGATAAAGTCTTGGCCGGGCAAATTAAATTGATTGGGTAATGAGGCCGCTACTAAAGGGAGCTTTAGATTAAAAATTTGATTTTCAATAGGTTTTGAATTTTCTTTATGAGCAGCATTCTTTTTTTGAAACACTTGAAGCGAATCAACATTTAATTCCTCTCGCTGATTAAACCACGAAAAATACTTCTTCAATAAAGAAACATTATACTGCTGCTCATAGACGTTGTTCAGTAATCCTATTTGCCTTTTCACGCCTCTTTCGTTTTTATTTTGGGCAAAGGTAATGGCTTTGAGCAATTGGCCATTGGGGGAAAGTTTACCCCCGTTAGTTTCCCATTTTTTTAGTAAATCTTCAGCTGCACCGTTTTGATTTTGGAGCAAATAGGTGGAACAAAGCCCCAAATACCCTGCTTCATATGTAGGGTCTTGCTCTATCAGATTCGTAAAAATGCGCGATGCTTCGTTGAGCATTTTTTGTCGTTTTTCTTCTTCCCCACTGCGCAAATCCGACAGCATCCGATTGGTGGCTGCCAACTCAATGGGTAATTTAAACGGCATAGTACTGAGTGACGTCATTTGGTAGGCTTGCTGCAGCCACGCAATTCCTTGATTATGAATTACTTCCCGAATCGGCAGGAGATTGCTAATATAACGATAACAGCGTTCGGCTAATGCGTACTGACCGTTTAGAAATAGGAAATTGCCGGTCTCAAACACAACGCCCGCATTACGAGCTACTACGGACTGTTCCTGAGCCAGCTTGATTCGTTCATCTCGTGAGAAATATCCCGGTATATTCAACTCCAGTTTATAGTCGGTATAAATTTTCTCATACAGAGGTTTGACAATGGAGAAAGGCTGATAGCCCGCTACAAAGGCTTGAAACATGCCGCGCTGGTCGGCCTGCAATTCCAGTCTTTTCTTTTCTTCGGCCTTTACGGGCGGCGGTAATTTCTTCGCCAATTGGGCGAACCCCATCCATTCGTTGTGCCGTTCGTAATAATGGGTGAGTTCGTGGGCCAGAACTAATGCCAGTGCCGTGGTAGAATCTGCGCCAAAAGATTGGCAAATATCATAGAGTTTTTCATCGAAATAGAGTACAGGCTCCCCTACCAAAATCATTTCAGCGATGCGACCGCTTTTACTGCGGACAGGCATTTCGAGACGGGGGGCAGACCGTCTGTCTCCGAAGGTACGGGCTATCTGCTCGGTTACCTGTAGCGTAACTTGGTATTTGTAATGAGTCGTAGGTAGTATCCCTTGAGCTGAGGCCACGTGAGCGAAGGTGGTCAGGAGAAGGCTAAATCCGAAAAAAAGACGAATCATGGTAGGGTGAGTTTATTTTTTGCAAAAAAACAAAAAAAGTTCGCTGTTCCCCCCCTGACATTTTCAACAGTCAATCATCAACAGTCAAATAAGTTCAAACGCTAATCCCTGTTGATGATGAAAACTTTCACAAACATCCGTTTTTCTGTATTTCTTCGTTGGTTGAATCCCGTCGTTTTTAAGCACATTTCTACCCCCGAAGAGCTTTCACAATTTGAGGCTTATTATTCACAAAAAAGCCGTGGCTTACAGGCCAAGCCTGCTTATTTGGCCAAAGCCTGCACGTTGGTTTTTTACCGCTATGCCCGGCCTGACCGGTGGCTGGGTGGTGTGGCACTCAACTCCCAAGCTCCCTTTCGGTATTTGGCTTCTTTTGATGAAGTAACGACGCAGGAATTGTTAAACTCCAAGAATATTGACCCTTGCAGCCTGCTCGAAATCACCTGCCTATGGATGAACCGTCAGCATATCAGTTCATTTGAGCGGTTTATGATTTACTTTTTATTCTTGGGTAAGGTTTGTTTATCGCCGCCGCAAACCATTATCTGCGGTTCGTTCCATCAAGGTTTGATAAAAATGTACGAGCAACTGTTTGCCTCGATTTTAGTGGAGGGCGTCGTAGAGGCTGCCGGTCACAAGGCGTATGCCAAAACCTTCTATACCACACGATGCAAGCTATTATGGCGAATGCTCCGACTGGTCTTTACGGGCAGTTCGGTGGCTTTCAGGTCTCGGCAAAGCCTATCCTTACCCAAAGCCCAAGCGACTTACAGGTAAGTGCTGGCTAACCGCCGATGAAAATTTTTCAAAAAACTTTTGCAGACCTGTAACATGGCCAGAAGCAGTGGTGTGTAACATGAAACATACTTAACTGACTAAAATTTCATTTCACCAAAAAGAAAACTCTACCTGCCAAAAATAATAAGCATTTTATCAAAGCAGGATTGATATAGTAAAGCCACCCTCCTAATTTACAGTTACTACAAAAAATTAACCACTAAAATAAAAACTTTAACTCACTTAAAACAACCATCATCCAATGAAAAAAAGTATCTTCTTTGCTACCCTCCTACTAAGTGCTGGTTTTATGTATTCCTGTTCCAAAAAACCACAAAACCAAAAAGCAGTATTTCCATCTGCTCCATCTGCTACGGGCAACGCGGAAAACCTAACCCGCGAAACCAGCGAACCTTCTAATGAATTTTATCCTCGTGTGAGCTCGGATGGTAAATATCTTTATTACAATGCTATTGAAACCAATACCACTGGTGGAGGACTCAACATTGATAACCTCCTGTCAGGAAGAGGGAGTTTGTTTAATCCGGTGGTGGTAACCAATAAAAAAACCAAAATTGTTCGCAAAGAGATTGGAATGCCTACCACCAACCCGCTCAAGGACAATGCGGCAGATGCCACCGTAATGCCCAACGGAAATATTTTGTTTACCTATGTTCTTCCTTCCAAGCCTGTGATTGCCTACACTTCTCCCGAAGGTATGGGAATAAATTACATTTCTCAAGGGGAATTAGGAGATGATGATTCTCAGCCTGTTATTTCAAAAGACGGGTCGAAGATAGTATTTAGTACGCTCATCGGTGGAAACCGAATGATCTGTTCGATGGATCAAAAAGGGGGTAGTTTCACGGTGATTACAGAAGGGTATAAACCTCAGTTTTTACCTAACGATGAGACACGAATAGTGTACAATCTGACTGTTAACAAATATGTACAGATGTTTACGCTCAACCTGAAAACAGGCCAGAAATCACAACTCACCACGGGAGAATACCACAATAAAGATGCCGCATACTCGCGAGATGGACGGTATGTGGCCTTTGTAAGTAATCGAGAAACACCAACTTCAAGCCGCCACCATGTGTATGTAATGAAGGCCGACGGCACTGAAATAAAGCAGATAACCCAAGGTGAAACCGATGAAGCCGACCCCACTTGGGGGCCTGATGGTATGCTATTTTTCTCCTCCAATGCCGCTAAAAACTACAGTATTTGGAAGGCCAAGCCAAGATTGTGATAAAAACCTCTATAAGCCAGTGCCATTTAAGGGGCACTGGCTTATATAAAAATCTACTTCAAGATGAGAAAAATAACTCTAATCACACTATGTATTATAGCTGTATTAGCAGGATGTATTAAACAATCTGCCATGGAACCTGACAGCAACTATAAATTTATAGGAGTAATCCTCAACGGAAAATTCACTCAACTCCCCCTTGTTTTACCCAATTGCAATATGAAGCTAATAGAGGTAAAAGCTACTATAAGTCGAGCCTCT
>JALQYJ010000071.1 GCA_023254175.1 Runella sp.
AATCGCTCGTGAAGTCAATTCGATGCGGGGTATTTTGCCCAATGACATCTTTGATATTCGTTATTTTCAATTTGACCCAGGGTTGGTCAACATTGTACAAGTAGCTTTGGTATCGGAAGTCGCTTCGTACAAAGAAATGGCTCAATACTCCGAACGTTTGAGAAAAGTACTTGAAAAAAATAAAGACTTACGCGGAGTAAAAGACTACGGATTCCCCAAAGAAAACGTTCGGATTTCGCTCAATGTAGAAAGGATGGCCCAAGAAGGCATTGCGGTCAACCGAGTCTTGGGAGCGTTGCAAAGCGAAAACCTCAACATCCCCGCCGGAAGTGTTCAGGCAGGTGCGCGACGTTTTAACGTAAAAACCAGCGGTGACTACGAATCTCTTGACCAAATAAGAAATACAGTTGTAGCCACCAATGGGCAAAAAATTATTTACCTCCGCGACGTAGCCAACGTTGACTTCAACTACGAAGAAGAAACCAATTTTACCCGACTCAATGGTCGCCGCGCCGTGTTGGTAGTGGCCGCTCAAAAATCAGGGAAAAATATTACCGAAACAGGGAAAAAGCTAAATCAAAGCCTAACCGAATTTGAAAAAACGATGCCGAAGCACATTAAGATGGTAAAGTATTTTGATCAATCGGTGAGTGTAAACCGACGCCTCGAACGCTTTGCCAAAGATTTCGGCATTGCTATTTTGCTGGTGGCGCTCACGTTGCTGCCACTCGGTTTTAGGGCAGCGTTGGTGGTAATGATTTCGATTCCGCTTTCATTGGCAATTGGACTTACAGCCGTCAACTATCTGGGATACAGCATCAACCAATTGAGCGTAGTAGGTTTAATCGTTGCCTTAGGAATTTTGGTGGACGACTCCATTGTCGTAGTAGAAAACATCGAACGCTGGATTCGAGACGGGTTTAGCAAACGTGAAGCTGCCATCAAAGCTACCCGACAAATTACGCTGGCCGTCATTGGTTGTACCGTTACGCTTGTTTTGGCTTTTTTACCTTTGATGTTTTTACCCGAAGCCTCGGGCGATTTTATTCGAAGCCTTCCCACGGCTGTCACCATGACCATCATCGCGTCCATGATTGTATCGCTCACAATTGTGCCATTTTTAAGCAGCCGTTTGTTAGAAAATAGCCACACCAGCAGCGGCAGACCGTCCGAAGGGAATATTTTCTTGAGAGCGTTGAAAAAAATAATTTCTGGTTCCTACAGTCGTTTGCTCAATTGGGCATTACGTAATCCACTCCCTTCACTTTTATTTACGGGAGTCATTTTCGGCGCATCGTTAATGATTCCGAAACAAATTGGTTTTGCGCTATTTCCAAAGTCAGAAAAGCCCATGTTTAGGGTAACGTTTGAAACCCCCGAAGGAAGTAGCCTCAACGAAACCAACCGCGTAGCCCGCTTGGTTGAGAATGAACTGAAGCAAGTCCCTGAGGTTAAGTACTTTTCAACCAGCGTTGGGCGAGGCAACCCTCGGATGTATTATAACGTCATTGAACGCTCTGAGGCAAGCAATTATGCGGAAGTTTTTATCCAACTTCAAGATGAAATTCACCCACCGCAAAAAGATAAAATCATTGACAAACTCCGCGAAAAGCTACGGTACATTCCCAATGCCAACGTGGAAGTAGTTGATTTTGAACAAGGACCCAATACCGAAGCGCCTATCGCCATTCGTGTTTTGGGCGATGACCTGGAGCAATTGCGCACGGTAGCCGCCGACGTAGAAAAGATCTTAAAAGATACGCCAGGCACCATTTACGTGAAAAATCCACTCACGACTCGTCGAACCGATTTACGGGTAAAAATCAACAAGGAAAAAGCCGGTCTGTTGGGAATGTCGATTACAGATATTAACCGCACGATTCGTTTGGCCATCGCAGGTCTAAACATCGGAACGTTCAAAGATAGTGACGGCGACGACTACGCCATCAATGTTACGCTGCCCAAAGGGAAAACCACCACGCCCGATGTTTTAAATAATCTTTATATCAACACATTGACAGGCTCAGCTGTGCCACTTCGTCAAATTGCAGATGTGCAATTTGAAACCTCAACCAACCAAATTCGTCACTTTGACCGAGACCGTTTTGTGACGGTTTCGGCCTTTGTGAAAAGTGGTTTTTTGGTGGACAATGTCTACAACGATATTTTAGCCAAGCTTAAAAAGCATCCTTTCCCGAAAGACTTTAGCTACAAAGCAGCGGGAGAACTCGAAGCCCGTGAAAAATCCTTTGGAGGTCTCGGTACCATCATTTTGATTACTGCTTTTGGGTTTTTAGGGGTGCTAATTCTTGAATTTGGTACATTCAAAAGCTCATTAATCGTACTTTCTGTCATTCCGTTGGGCATTATTGGGGCTTTCACGATGCTCTGGATTGTAGGCTATCCGCTTTCGTTTGTGGCAGTGATTGGACTTATTGCCTTGATTGGAATTGAGGTAAAAAACTCCATTTTACTGGTGGATTTTACCAATCAACTTCGAGAAGAAGGCAGACCGTTGTTAGAAGCTATTCAAGAAGCGGGCGAAATACGCTTTGTTCCTATTGTACTGACTTCACTCACGGCCATCGGAGGGTTGATTCCATTGGCCATCGAAGGCAACCCGCTCTATTCGCCGCTGGCTTGGGTGTTGATTGGGGGCTTGATTAGCTCTACGCTACTTTCACGGATTGTAACACCTGTTTTGTATCGATTGATTCCGCCGAAGGTAGAAAACAAGTCCATGAGTAGGGGATAGATAGAGGATTTTAAAATGTACCAGTTTGAACGATTTCTCCTCAAGTCGTTCAAACTGATACATTTTAAAATTCATGATTTTTATTTTAAAGGCTGATAAATCGTAGCACGTGTATCTACCCGAATTACCAAGCGGCAGTCACCTACTTGGCCACGGGTTTCGTCGCATATACCGTCGTGGAAGGCATCAAAACGGCGTCCATCCTGGGTATTTACCACAAATTTCACCTGAAACGTATCTCCCGAACGAATAGAAGACAACTGAATGCCACAGGCTTGAGCCGCTTGAGCAGCCGTGATATTCACGGTAGAAGGGAGAGTTTCGACTGTACGTAATAGACGGTCGCCAGGAGTAGTCAAGCGACTTGGTAGGGGAGCGTAAGCCGCATTGGGATAGGCGCAGTTGACACCAACACCACAGGTAGTCATACCTGCTGTAAGTGATACACGAGGATTATTAAATCCAATCCATAGTTCGATAGATTTAACTGCAACATTACGGCCAAAATCTTCGCCCTTGAGATTAAACTCAAAATCTGCAGTAGCCAAATTGGCAAAGTTGAAAAACGATTTGCTACGATTTACCTCTGCTACCGCTACAGCACCATTGGGTACTACTGGGATGGGGTCTTTGGTTTGACAAGACTCAAAGACCGTGGCAATACCACCAGAGAAAAACAATAAAAATAAGTATATGAATGTTCTTTTCATTTTTTAATTCGATTATAAGTGACTGACAATTTTCAAATTCCCAAGCTGTTTCTACAAATCCCAAAAAACGGGAGTAATAAAATTGTTTTGAGCAGGCGAATTGGGATTGGTAGTCAGTTCGCGCAACGAATACAAAAAGCGCAATGGGAATGGATTGACGGGAGCGATGGGGGTCATCAACGTAGGAATACCTGTACGGCGGTAGTCATTGTAAGATTCAATTCCATTGCCATACATCGCAATGTACTTTTGAGTCATTACGAGGTTCAGGCGATCGGCGGGTGTGGTAGCGGCATCGTACTGCGTCAAAATACGATTAACGAAAGCATCAGTCGTAGCCTGCGGAATTTGCGGTCCAATGTTTCCTGGTAATGTCAAAAAAGTATTGATAGCCTGTAAGTGCTGTGTGATACCATTGCGTAAATAAGTACGTGCTTCACCCGTAGTACCGAGTGTAAGGGCAGTTTCGGCCAAAATAAAGTTGGTCAGGTAACTTGTGGCAATCGGAAAAATCCCAGCTCCTGACCCATCCGAAGTACCTACTACTCGGTGAGCAGCAGGGGTATTGGTTCCAGTATTGGTCAAAAACTGCAACGTAGTAGGCAGGTTACGAATCGGGTTGTTATCGTACAGGCCACCATAGGGATAAATACCAAAAGTAGAACGTTGGGCGTTGTCGGCAGGGATACCCGTAGGGTCACCCGTGAATCGGCCGCCGTAACCGTTACCTGTGGTAGTGAAATTAACACCTGCTGTAGCATTTTGACGATAAACATAATAGCGAAGACGCAAGTCGTCAGCATTGAGGAGTCGTTCCATAAAGCCCTGATCCATGTAGAAATCTTTAGTGGCGCGGTATTCACTGATGTGATTAGGATGACGGTTTTGAGGGGTCTCAGTAGTACCAAAACGAAAAACCCAATCTTGTGTACCTGCTGTAATAAGCTGATTGCTAGCAATAAGCGCGTTAATATCGCGAATAACTCGGTCGCGCTCGGCAGGTACAAGGCGGATTTGGTTCAACAGCTTCAGTTTGAGCGTATTGGCAGCACGTACCCAAAGCGTCCGGTCACCACGATAAAACAAATCGGCAGTACCAGGTGAGATATATGGGTTACGGTTGAGATCGGCTATGCCTTCATCAATCAGTCTGAAAAGGTCTTTATAGATATCAGCTCCTTTGTCAAATTTAGGAGTAAGATTAGACTCCCCTTGAGACGCTTCAGTGTAGGGAACATCCCCCCACAAATCCACCATAACGCTATAGATGTAGGCTTTTTCGATTTTAGCTATACCCACATAGCCAAAGCTCTTTGCTTCTGTACCGTTTTTGATGATGATTTCGAGGTCATTGAGGGCTTGGGAATACAGGTTGTTCCAGTTGGTTTGAAAAGTAGCACCAGTATAGTCAAAGCGACTAAACCCACCAATAGTGGCATGCTGCATGATAACCGTAGCTACGCGGTTGAGAGTCCCACCCCCAATATTGACCGCCAACGATACTTGGGTAGCAGGCAGCAATAGCTCCAATACAGGCTGCGAGGGATTGTTGGGATCGGTATTTACATCCAAAAATTGGTCACAGCTACTCATTGCAAATAGCGAAGTAGCCAGTAGAAATATATTTCTTATCTTTTTCATTGTTTGATGCTGTTGTTGGTTAGAACGTTACTCTAAGATTGACACCAAAGCGGCGGGTAGTAGGAATGGCCACCAACTCAAAACCCTGTGCATTACCCACACCGAGTGAATTTACTTCTGGGTCGAGGTTCATGTATTTAGGAAAATTGGGAGCTTTGAACCACAAGTTTCGACCACTTACCGACAAACTTACCGAGCCAAAAGGTGTTTTGGCAAGCCACTTGGTAGGAATTTGGTAAGCCATCGAAATCTCCCGAAAACGAATCACGCTCGCATCCCACACCCGAAACTCATCGGCCGTACCCTGGCTACCCGCAAACGCCCCCGTACCAAAGAAGAACTCATTGACTGAAATTGGAATGTTGTTAGGCTGTTTTTTGCCATCGCTGGTCAAGATAGGCTGGCGAGTAACGGGGTCACCGAGTACCCCCTGTGGAACCCACACTTGGTTGCGGTCTTCGGTGTCGCGGGTGGAGCCACGACTGAGCATTTCGGCCATCGAAACCGAGAGTAAGTCGCCTCCATCACGATAATCCACCAAAGCACTAAGCGAGAAGCCTTTGTACGAAATACTATTGGTAACGCCTATAAAAAAGCGCGGATTGGGGTCTCCTACGGCTGCTTGGCGATCAGCGATGATTGCCTTACCTGTGCGAGGATTGACAAGCAGGTTACCTTCGTCGTCACGCAGATATACGTCGCCACGGATAAGCCCATAAGGTCTTCCTACGACGTGCATACTACTGATGGAAGTAGTGACTCCACTGTAGGTCAATTCTTGTGGCCCACCCAGGTCAAGGACGATATTACGGTTACGGGTAAAAGCCGTGTATATATTCCATTTGAAACCGTTAGAGAGTTGTACGGGTGTTAAGTCCAAACCTACCTCCCAGCCTCGATTGCGGACTTTTCCAAGATTAACGACGCGCGTCAAATAGCCAGATGAGGGTGGGACGTCCACCGTAAAAATTTGGGCACTACTAGTTTTGTTGTACCAAGCTAAGTCGATACCTACCCGGTTATTGAAGAATTTAGCCTCTGTCCCAATCTCTAATTCGGTAATTTTTTCAGGCTGTAAAATACTACTACCGAGGCGGTTGCCTTGTGTCATAGTATTGATACCATTAAAAGGCGTACCCGTGTCAATGGGCGAAGGATTACTGATGGTGGGATTAATACTAAATATCGTCTGTGTTTGGTACGCACTGGCTTCGTTACCTACTTGTGTAATACCTGCCCGGAGCTTCCAGAAATTGATACCCGAGGAGTTAAGTTTAAACAAATCAGACAAAACTACCGAGCCATTGATACCCCCATAGAAGTAGCTGCGATTGCCTTTCTGAAGCGTAGAAGATATATCATTACGACCCACGAGGTTGAGAAAGAAGATATCTTTGTGCGAAAGCTGCACATCGGCAAAATGAGCTATAAAGCGCTGTTTGACTAAACCTCCCCCAACGGCTTGCTGCACGCGGGTATTGTCTAAGTCGTTGATACCCGGTACGATGATACCATCACCAAAAACCGATTGACGGTCGGTAACACGCTGGTTGGCGTTCTGCCCCAATATCACCCGTAAGTTAGAGTTGGCAGAAAGCTCGCGGTTAATGGTCGCTAGGAAAGTCCAGTCTAACTCTTGACGGTAGATGTTATCGTCGGTAACGTTACCATTCGGAAAAATCTCACCACCACGACCATTGACACTGCGGCGGCGGTCGTTGTAGCCATTAAATCCTACTGTCGCTTGCAAGTTAAGCCAAGAAGTAGCGTCAATACCTGCGGTAAACTTACCAAAATAACGGTCCACTTTACTGGTATATGGTGAACTTTCTACCGACCAGTAAGGATTGTCAATACCAAAGCGGTCGTAAATACTACCGCCTGTGATAGGATTACGATAAGGATAGCCCGTCAAATCATAGCTGGTGGGAGTCCACGGCAAAATCTCGATGGCCGATGGCCCCGAGCCAATGCTCGACGTCAGCTGCGGTGATTCTTGATTGGTACTTACGTAGCTTATTGAGCCATTAAGATAAAGGCCATTGTCGAGGGTGGCTTGTCCCCCCAGGCTGAGGCTCGTGCGGTTGATATTGTTGAAAGGTACAATCCCTTTGTTGTCCATACGAGAGATACCTGCCGAAATACTGGCTTTTTCACCTCCTCCCTGAATACTGAGGGCGTTTTCATAAACATAGCCACGCTCATAAAAATTATCAAAATTGCTTTGCCCAAACGGCTCATATTTAACTCTTTTACCCACTAATTCAGGAAAAACAGCCCCAAAGCGATTAGCCAAAGGATGAGGAATCGAATCAATGGCCGAATAAGGTGCGCCCCAAGAGCCAAACACACCCAAGCGCGTATCCCACTCCGTTCCTTGTCCGTAAGTAGTTTGATACTCAGGTGAACCCGCAATTTTTTCGGTGGAATACGAAGTATTGTAGGCTATTTCTAAGCCTTTTTTACTTTTTATTTTACCATTTTTGGTCGTGATAATGATAGCCCCATTGGCCGCACGCGAACCGTACAAAGCCGCTGCGGCTGCTCCTTTTAGCACGGTCATAGACTCAATATTGTTGGGGTCGAGGTCAAAGGCACGGTTGGTAAACGTGGCCCCTGCCGCAAAGCCACCGTCAGTATTAAAGGTAGAGTTATCAAAAGGAACGCCGTCTACCACAAAAAGCGGTTGGTTATTATTGGACAACGAAGAATTACCGCGAATCGTGATATTAGTTCCCCCCCCTGCTGCTCCGCCAGAACCTTGGATGTTGACCCCCGCTACTTTGCCTGAAAGTGCCCGCAGTGGATCAGGTTCTGATACCTGTTGGAGTTGGTTGCTTTTGATGGTACTCACTGCATAACCAAGGGCTTTTTTCTCGCGCTGAATCCCCGCCGCTGTTACAACTACCTCAGAGAGTTGCTTAGTATCTACGCTCAACTTGACATCAATAGTCGAGGAGTTGCCAATACTGATTTCTTGGGCAGCATAGCCCACAAAAGAAAAAATCAAAGCTTGAGCCGATTGAGAAGTCGAAATTTGATAGTTTCCTTGCGCATCCGTCACGGTACCGTTGGTAGTGCCTTTGACTACTACTGAAACACCAGGCAGGGGGATGTTATCTTCTGCTCCAACTACCTTGCCTCGAATCATTTTTTGCTGGGCATATACTACCACTAGGCTGCAAACGAACAAAGCTAAGCTTAAAAGTATTCGTTTTCTCATAAAAAAAGAATGTTAGATGATGAAGTGTAATACAAAAATAGTATCTTATGTAAACTTATATTTGAAAAATTTGTTCCAATAAATAATTAGAAAGTTGAAACTATATTTGGTTTTTACTATACTTTATCAAAATTGTTACAACACTGCGTACTGTCCATCAACGACAAATCCTCGTAAGAAACCGTCCGAAACTGAATCGCTTCTAACAAGTGGCTCACGACCGAATCGTTGAGCGTAAGAGCAGGCAAAGGCACCAAGAGTAAAACCGCCATTACTTTTATCAGCAACGGTGCAAGGAGGACTTTTTTCATGGAAGTTCGGGGTAATTTATTGATAATAAAGTGTATTCAACGCTATTTACGAACTAATGCCACAACATCAAACGGTACTGAGTGCTTTTCGTCAGCAGGATGGGCTACACGATTTACCTCCTCCCATTCCTCGGCCATTAGTTCTTCAAAATACGCATCTCCTTCAAAATCAGCTCTGACTTCGGTCAGGTAAAGTTTATTCACCAAGGGCAACATTTTACGGTAAATCTCCGCCCCACCAATCACAAAAGCTTCGTCGGTTTGGGTCTGTTGCGCCACTGCAATAGCCTCTTCGACTGAATGAACGACCACTACGCCTTCATGTTTCCATTCTTTACTGCGAGTAATCACAATGGAAGTACGATTGGGCAATGGTTTTCCAATGGAGTCAAACGTTTTGCGCCCCATGATGATGGGATGACCCGTGGTAAGGCGTTTAAATTGTTTTAAATCATTGGGCAAATGCCAAATCAGCTGGTTATCGCGCCCGATAACGCCGTTTTGAGCAACGGCTACAATCAAGGAAAGAAGCATAAATTTAAATAAGGTTCCTCGTTTTATATCTTAAAGGGTAACAATTTGTTGGTTAAAGGCATCATAACGATATTTCATAATTTCACCCGATTGAATCAAGTCAATCGCTTGAACTATGCTATTTAAAGGAGCAATAAACCACTCTCTGGGCGTATGACGTACCCCTTTTTTGTCGAATATATCAATCTCCAAGCAGGATTTCCCAAAGAAATTATGTAGTAACTGTTCCAGTTTCTGGGGGTTTAGATTGTAGCAACTAAAATAAGTAATGACTTGTACATCAGCCATCAGAAAAGTAGGTTCTTCTTTTGCATTTTTTATTCGTTCTTCCACCTCCGTTTTAGAAAAACCAATCTTGTACAAATTAGCAATTTGTCGAATTGCAGAGTTCGTACTTTTTGATTTGAGTACGTAAATAAACCCTGTCTGTAGGTCTTCCTCGGCAATAGCAGCAAATGTTGCTGCTACCCCGTCTTCATTTTCTGTTACTACTTGTCCGTTGGCATACAAAATCTTTTCTACCGAGCGTTTGAGCATATTCGACTCTGTTCCGTTCTCGAAAATACATCGTGTGCGCCCATCTTCCCGAATGCGTTTACCATCAGGCTTGTAATGCTCTTTCTGAGATATATTTATTTTTTCGAGCAAAAATAAGATACCGTTATGGACATAATAGACCCCTTCACGCAAATTATTTTGCTTAAAATCAACCAATTTTCGCTTTCCACTTGCCAAATCTCGTTGCACCTCCTTGAAGCGGGGTTCGTACTTATCAAAGTCTTTACAAGATTTTCGCCTTGCTACAAACTCCGCCTCGGCCCGCTCTCGTTCGAGTGGGCGCACGTTTTTTAATTCAAACAAGCCCTGCGTATCTTCGTCAAGAAGCCCAAACTCATCTTCGGCAAAAATATCATCAAGCGACGCTGCGGGCTTGGTCGTCACTTCGGGCAGTAGTCCAAGACGGTCGTATGCCCGCAATTGTTCTATCTTGGAAGGGTTTTCTCGAATCCCTCTTAAGCGGGCATACAGAGAGCGTTCGCTGCCGTGATTAGGGTGAGGTTCGCGTTGGTGTTTTTCATAAAACTCATTTAACTCCGCAAACGACGCTATCAGCCGTTCGTCATCGTTGCGTACGGCACTTACTTTGGGTTTGATGTCGAGTAAGCCAAACTCGTCTTCTTCATCAAAAATATCTTGAAGCGTTTTTTTCTTATCCATTGGCTCGCTTGCGTTTTTGCTCTCGTATATAAATCAGCACTTCTGCCATGCGTCGTTCCAGTGGGTCATTGGCCGTCAGTAACGGTTCTCTCCCTGTCTTTGCCCTAAATTCTTTAATTTTAGGCCACAAAAGTACAGCTTCTTCCTCCGAAACTTGAATGCGCGTGGCTTCGATGCTGTCTTGAATCACTTTCAACACTTTGGTCGTTACTGATTTTGACAGCACCTCAAACGCTTTCTGAAAAGGGTTGATACTGTCGATGAGGTCGATGTGGAGATTATCAATGTTCACAAACCTATCCGCCATTCGGATAAAACGCTGGTCGCCTACTTCCTTGATTTCGCCGTATTTTACCACCGAGTCGAGCACTACGTGCTGCCGTACTTCTTCTACTTCTTCTTCGCTCAAATCGGGGTACTTGACTTGGATAATCTTCGGAATCAGCACTTCATTGATTACTTCGGGATGAACATTGCCTGGCAGGGCTTTTACGACCGTATCGTCCTGTAAGATAGTAGCTTTCAAATCGTTCAGATCCGACTCCAAAATGTCTTTCACCCGCTTGGAGCTTGGCATTTTGAAGCCGCGCACTTTGATTTCGCCCGCTTCTGCTTTGTCTTCGTCCGATAGCTTAGTTTTGAACTTGAAGTTGGGTGCCAACACCTGTTCCATCAGCAGCGAGGCCGTAATGGCTTTGAGCATGTTGTTGACCGACAACGTCACCTCGTCGGTGGCCGCGTCGGGTTGGGCAATGAGGTTCGTAAATTGTGCGTGGGTTTTGTTGGCGCTGTCGCGGGTACAACGTCCGATGATTTGGATGATTTCGGTCAACGAACCACGATAGCCCACCGTAAGGGCGTGCTCGCAAAAAGGCCAATCAAAGCCTTCTTTGGCCATCCCCAACGCAATAATCAAATCCATGTCGTCGGCACTTTTGAGATTACGCAGATAGGCCGTGATGCGGTCGCG
Source organism: Runella sp. (assembly GCA_023254175.1). Lineage (GTDB taxonomy): Bacteria > Bacteroidota > Bacteroidia > Cytophagales > Spirosomataceae > Runella. Next base: position 11,363 of record JALQYJ010000071.1, read on the forward strand.
GTCGCGTGGATTGTCGTTGACCAAATCGGCTACTTTGATGCGTTTTCCGTCGGTGCGACGTACCACCGAAATCACGCCCGTGTCGGCATCTACACCCGCTATTTCGCCAATGCTGTCCAGAATGATGTCCACTTCTTTGTGTTTGTCTTTGGTGGACTCGCCCGAATTGACGTTCGGAATGTGGAGAATCGTCTTTTTGTCGGTATCCAAAATTTCTCCAATGGCCGAGGTATAACGTCCTGTATAAAAATGATACCCGATTCCGAGCGATTTGAGGTAGGTATAGCCGTTGAGTTGCTCGTAGTAGTTGTAGGTCACTTTGGTAAACTTGGCTTCGTCGTCGGGGAGTAACACAGGCACACTATCACCCCTGAAATACGACCCCGTCATGGCTACAATGTGCGCATTGGACTGGGTCATGACGTTCCGCAGGAGTTCGCCCAGGCGGTTGTCGCCCTCGGCTGATACGTGGTGAAACTCATCTATGGCCAACAGTGTATCGTCAAACGCCCCCGCTTCTACTTCTTCAAACCCAAAGCGCAGCGTAGCGTGGGTACAAATCAAGATTTTTTCGTCGTTGGCCAAAAAATTTTTGAAGGCTTGCACCTTGCTACGACTTCCGTCTAAGCCTGGGGTACAGAGATTGTAGGCGGGGTTGGGTGTCCAATCGGCAAAAAAACCAAAAGCAGTGAGGGGCGTGGTCTCAAACGACCCACCGATGGATTTTTCGGGTACGGCCACAATCACTTTTTTGAGCCCTTGGCGATAGAGTTTGTCCAAAGCAATAAACATCAACGCCCGCGATTTGCCCGAAGCAGGCGGGGCTTTCAGCAACAAATAGGGCGCATCTCGGGCGGCGTAGGCTTTTTCTTGCATCTCGCGCATTCCGAGTGGGTTGATTTTGGCGCTTTGACCCGTTTGGGCATAACTGACGTGGACAGTATCGGGCATTTTCTATGGCTCTCTGGTTTTATATTTTTGATTGGGATAGTTATCTGGATGAAGCTTTACTAAATCTCTTTTTTAGCCGTTTTAGCCGTTGTTGGTGTTTTCACCAACAACCTTTCTTGCTTCGCAAAATACCATCAAAGGCATCAGTAATCTTCCATATAATGACTTAAAAACCCAAAGTCATCTTGACTCACCTCATAAAAACGACACGATGAATACCAATAATCTTGTGGGTGTGGGGCT
>JALQYJ010000086.1 GCA_023254175.1 Runella sp.
AGGGTATCGAAAATTCGATACCCTGTTTTTTGCCTTTCAAAGAAATAAACAACGGCCTAGTAGCGGTACAATTCTGATTTGAATGGACCTTCTACAGTTACGCCAATGTAAGCCGCTTGTTCTTGATCAAGTGTTTCAAGCTTAGCACCGATGTGCGATAAGTGCAATTTTGCCACTTTTTCATCAAGGTGCTTAGGTAAGATGTACACTTGTTTTTCGTATTTACCAGGATTGGTGTACAACTCAATTTGTGCCAAAGTTTGGTTACAGAAAGAGTTCGACATTACGAAAGATGGGTGACCCATTGCACAGCCTAAATTTACCAAACGGCCTTCAGCCAATACGATGATTTCTTTGCCGTCTATAGTATACAAATCAACTTGTGGTTTGATTTGCTCTTTGGTATCACCATAGTTTGAATTTAACCAAGCCATGTCGATTTCGTTATCGAAGTGACCGATGTTACAAACTACTGCTTTGTCCTTCATTGCTTTAAAATGACGGTCTTTGATGATGTTGATGTTACCAGTGGCCGTTACGAAGATATTAGCGCGAGTCGCAGCTTCGTCCATTGGCACGACTTCGTATCCATCCATGGCGGCTTGCAATGCACAGATAGGGTCGATTTCAGTAACCAATACACGGCAACCTGCACCACGAAGCGACTCTGCCGAACCTTTACCTACGTCGCCATAACCTGCAACAACTGCTACTTTACCAGCCAACATCAAGTCAGTAGCACGACGAATCGCGTCTACCAATGACTCCTTACAACCGTATTTGTTATCAAATTTAGACTTTGTAACAGAGTCGTTTACGTTGATAGAAGGAAGGTATAAAGTGCCGTTTTTCATACGTTCGTACAAACGGTGAACCCCTGTTGTAGTTTCTTCTGACAAACCACCGATGCCTGCAATCAACTCTGGGTAATTATCAAACACCATGTTGGTCAAGTCCCCACCGTCGTCAAGAATCATATTCAAAGGTGCGCGCTCTTCTCCGAAGAAAAGTGTTTGCTCGATACACCAGTCAAATTCTTCGGCAGTCATACCTTTCCAAGCATAAACCGAAATACCCGCAGCGGCGATAGCAGCGGCAGCGTGATCTTGTGTAGAGAAGATATTACAAGAAGACCAAGTAACCTCAGCCCCTAGTTCAACCAACGTTTCAATCAATACGGCTGTTTGAATAGTCATGTGCAAGCATCCTGCGATACGAGCACCTTTCAATGGTTTTGTAGCTCCATATTCCGCACGAAGTGCCATCAAACCTGGCATTTCGGCTTCAGCCAAACGAATTTCTTTGCGACCCCAATCGGCCAATGTGATGTCTTTAACTTTGTACGGTACGTACGTGCCTGTTGCTGCTGACATTTTATCTAAAAAAATTAAATATGATTGCTTATTGAATGCACTTTGCAATAATTGAGTACAAAATTACTAGGTATTAAGCGGAGAATTGTGATACGGAGAGGTTGAAAATGGGAGTCTATCCAAAAAAAAGATATTTTGTAAGGTAAGAAGAGGGTAAAAGCTCATCTTGATGGATATAAAAAATATTAAATCGTATTTATGTAGATGAAATATCTAAACAAAAAATCATAGTAAAGGGAGGTTTGTTGGAGTTCGGAGACCACATATAGGCAACGGCCACCCCATGTATTCTACCAACTCTTTGGATTCAAACTCGTCTCAGTTGTCTGTTAAAGAAAAATTTGAGTAAAAATAAAAGTTTTTCATCGGGTTAGTTGGAAAAAATACCCTCCCAAAAGCTCTATACTGTCAGGAGGGTAGCTTATTCGGTGATTGCTATTTTGTCATTTGCTGATTGCTTTTTGACTTAGCTCATCAAAATGTTCTTGGCAAAAGCTACGCATTTTGCCACTTCTTTGATTGCATCCGAACCTTCGGGGATTTGATACTCAAGCTCTACCGAAACTGGGAATTTGTATTTGCGGTCACGAATCATCAACAATATTTCACGAATAGGTGTATCGCCCGTGCCCCAAACCAAGTTTCCTGCGCCGTGTTCGGGCGTGGTACGGTCCTTCAGGTGCATGGTCGAAATACGGTCGTGTTTGTTTTCGATAAAAGCCATGAGCGCTTCTTTGGTGTTTTTGCCACCTGCCGCAAGGTAGTGTCCACAGTCAAAATTAATAGAATTGTAAGGGGATTGAGCTAATGCATTATCCCAAAGAGTATCAGTAGCTTGGGTATGATTGTGATAGCCTACATACACCTTGTTTTTTGCCCCCAAGTCACCCAAACGCTGGGTTTGTTTTGGATCGGTGGGTAGTTCTAAAGTTACCGAAGTTGCCCCGAGCACTTTGGCTACTTTCATCCCGTATTCCACCTCAGCGTCGGTATTGGTGGGGCTAAAGGCGTTAGGTTTGAAGGCGTAAATAGAAATGCCCGCTTTATCAAATTTCTTACGAACTTCTTTGAATTTATCCATTGGCACTGTACTACGCCATTCCGCTACTTGTTTGTTGTAGTCGGCTATTTGGGCTTTTTGTTCGTCGGTCAACTGCGGGCGTTGACCTGGGCGCGCATTGCGAAATAGCTGTCCCATATCTATTGGAGATTTGGGTTTACCTGCGTATTCCTCTACCGAATCACCCATCAATTCGATGGCACTGAGGTTAGAGTCAATGCAAAATTGAATCAATTTGTCGACATCGTGCGGCATACTGCGGAACGAGTACGTAATGGCCCCAATCTGCACTCCTTTGAACTTCGAGTTGGGTTTGTCGGCCAATGCCCATGCTTTATTGATGTTGAACAGGCCTCCCATAGCAGTGAGAGAGGCCATTGCCATAAAATTTCGGCGGGATAATTGTGTATTCATTGGTGATAAGGGTTTAATAAATAATGACGGTTTTATGAATTATCATTAAAAGAAAAACAAATCAACTTTATCCTGATTGATATTTTCTACTGAACCCAAAAATTTTATTTTAGCTATCAATCATCCGTGGGAATCCCGCCAGTTTCTCCAAATATGCCATATGCCCACCTTCTGACTCCACATACTCATAGTTGTTCACAATCATGGGTTTTGCTTTGCCTTGTACGATAAGATTGTCCATGATTTGTGCCGTGCGTCCGAGTGCTATCCAAGCCTCCTCATCGCCCCTGCCCTATGAAGTAAGTAAAGGATAATTAGCTTTGGTAATGAGAAAGAACACCGCCAGCGAGTTTTGTAATTCACTGACGGTGATGGAACAAGTTGAACTTTGATAGGTAAGGAAAGTTTATTGAGGAGCAACTACCTTCAACAACTCCTCGTCGTGATGGTAGCGAATGCTACATTTATTATCAAAAAACATGGTGGTGCCTTTTTCTGCCGTGTAAGCATCCCATTTAGGAAGACCTGCATGGCCAGGGTTACCTGTTTTGGCAAAATTTATCCACGATTGACTCATTCTATCAGCCAAAACGTAGGCTTCTTTGAAACCTCCCGTCATTTCTTCGCAGCGAGCAATGTTGTTAAATACGAATGGAATCTCCATGCAGTGAACGGCTTTGTATTTTCCGTCCATCACAGGTGATTGCCAGGTAAACATGAACATATAAACGGGTGCTCCCCCTACCAACGACGACTTTTGCTTGGCCTGAGCCACTGCACCAGGGCGAAACATAACGTCGATGTCCAAAACGGCCGATGGCTTTGTATCCTCGGGGAAGGCTTTTTTGGCCGCAGCGATATAGGCATCTGCTTTGTCACCGTACGTTTTTCTGACTGCTTCCACTACCTGTGCTTCGGTACTATTTGCAGGTACACTTCCTCTGAAAACCGCAAATTCATTCTTTGTTGTGCCAATGAGCAGCGGGATGTTTTTAGAAAGTTCAAAGGCTTCATTCGAGAACAATTGGTAAGGAAGAACTTCGCCGTCCACACTTGGCCCCCAGCTTAGTCCAAACCCGATAGCGGGTTTACCTTCAGCTTTCATTTTGTCAGCAATAGTTTTAAGTGCTTTTTTGCCTGCATCGCTCAAGGTTTGGAAAGGTACTTTTTGAATTTCATCCACTTTATCGGGTGAAATATTAAGTTCCTTTAATACCTCATTGCCAATGGCTTGCGTTGTTTTTTTGTCAAGCATTGCTGCACGAAACGAGCCACTTTGGTTAATGGCTTTATGAAATAACCCTTTTGCCGATGGCATTGCCATGAGCGTGTTTACTTTGGCACCTCCACCCGATTGTCCAAAGATAGTTACGTTGTTGGGGTCACCACCAAAATTTGAAATGTTTGCCTTCACCCATTCTAAGGCAGCTTT
>JALQYJ010000186.1 GCA_023254175.1 Runella sp.
GGGGTAATTTTCTTCGGAACAACGACCTATGCGGCTTTAGAAGCAATGGACTTGCTCCGTGAAGAAGAGGGTATTACGTTGGATGCGATGCGTGCCACGGCCTTCCCATTCCATTCGTCGATTGAGGAGTTTATTGCAGCGCACGACCAAGTGTTTGTGATTGAGCAAAACCGTGATGCTCAGTTCCGTACGTTGTTGATTAACGAATTGGAAGTAAATCCGCAGAAGCTAATTAAAATCCTCAATTATGACGGAATGCCAATTACGGCAGAAGCAATTCGCCGTCAGATTGCGGGAGTGTTAGCCACGGTATAAATAAAACTCGATATTCCCGAAAGTTTAAAACTTTCGGGAGGTTACTAGAACTTCGACATTCAAAATGACTTACATAAAACCAAAATTTCGTCACCCTGAAATGCCCAAAAATACCATTGGGTACGCCAAAGCCGATTACGAAGGGGTGATTTCGACGCTTTGTGCAGGTTGTGGCCATGATTCCATCAGTGGTGCCATCGTACAGGCTTGTTATGAAATGGCGATTGAGCCGCATCGCGTGGCTAAATTATCGGGAATTGGTTGCTCATCAAAGACGCCCAACTATTTCTTGAACAACTCGCACGGCTTTAATTCGGTTCACGGTCGTATGCCATCGGTAGCGACGGGCGCCAACATGGCCAACCGCGACTTGATTTACCTTGGGGTTTCGGGCGATGGCGATACGGCTTCCATCGGAATGGGGCAGTTTGTACACGCCATTCGTCGGAATTTGAACATGCTTTACATTGTGATGAATAATGGCTGCTATGGCCTAACCAAAGGCCAAGATTCGGCAACGGCCGACCAAGGTTCGGTAAGCAAGAGTGGTTCGGTAAACCCGTTTGAAGGGATTGACTTGCCTGGAATGGCGCTAGAACTTGGTGCGACGTTTGTAGCACGTAGTTTTTCTGGTGATAAAACCCAGCTCGTTCCACTCATCAAAGCCGCACTTTCGCACAAAGGATTTGCACTGATTGACGTGATGTCTCCGTGCGTTACGTTCAACAACAATGCGGGTTCAACCAAGTCATATGATTACGTTCGCGACCACATCGAAGCCTTGGCCGAAATAGGTTTTGTACCTGAGAAAGAAGAGATTACTGTCTCATATGAAACAGGGACAACCGTTGACGTTGAACTTCATGATGGCTCGGTAGTGCATTTGCAAAAACTAGCCGATGGCTGGGATCCTCGCGACCGTCAGGCAGCGATGCGTCGTTTGCAAGCGGCAAAAGCGGAGGGGGAAATCCTGACGGGGCTTTTGTACATTAATCCTGAAAGTAAAGAATTACACGACGTCATTAAATCTGATTTGCGCCCGTTGAATAGTCTTAAAGAAGAAGACCTGTGTCCAGGTTCGGCTATCTTAGAGTTAATCAACGAGGATTTTAGATAGCAATCAAAGCTATTGTTAGTCAAACATTCATCATCGCCGACAAATCGAGTTCAAATCCAAAGAACTATATTGTCGGCGATGCTATGTGTCCAAGGGTTGCCGAGCCGATGAAGCACGAATCACTAAGTTGGTTTTCAGTATTTTAGTGATTGACTGAGTGTTTTCTTTAGGCTTCTTTATTAGTTTAATCAGTAACTCCGCTGCCGAACGGCCCATCTCAAAGGCAGGTTGAGCCACCGAACTTAGCGGCGGGTTGAGCATCTCAGCAATGGGTAAATCAGAGAAGCCAATTAAAGCTATATCCTTGGGCATGGTCAGGCCAGCTTCTGTGATAGCCGCGTGACAACCAATCGCAATGTTGTCGCTCGCGGCAAAAATACCATCAGGATTAAGGGAGCTTTTGAGCAACTGACGTGCCACTTCGATGGATTGTTGTGAATCGAAATGGGTAGACCATACTAATGCTTCATCGTAAGGAAGCCCGTGAGCGATTAATGCTGCCTTGTATCCTTCCAATCGTCGCTTACTTATGAGCAAATGCAGCGGCCCCGAAATGTGGACAATTCGCTTACAACCTTGCTGAATAAGGTGTTGAGTGGCGTTGTAAGCTCCTTCATAATCATCAACAGATACTTTATGAGTATTAATTTCCTCGTAAATACGGTCAAAAAATACGATGGGGAACCCTTTATCATGAAGATTTTTGAAATGCGAAAAATCAGTTGTATTGGTGGCTACTGCGACCAAAAAGCCATCTTTTCTACGATTATAGATGTGTTTTACATTCAAAACTTCACGTTCATAATCGTCGTGGCTTTGGTAAATTACAACGTGATACCCCTCGGCAAAAGCAACGTCTTCGATGCCTGCAATGACAATTGCAAAAAAAGGATTTGAAATATCGGGAACAATCACCCCAATGTCGTTGCTGTGGCTGCTGAGTAGGCTCAAAGCAACAGGGTCAGGGGTATAATCCAAACTTTCGGCGAGCTCCAACACTTTGCGTTTGGTCTCGATGCCAATTTCGTGACTATCTCGCAGCGCCCTCGATACGGTCGAGGTCGAGAGATTGAGTTGTTTGGCAATGTCTTTTATCGTGACTTTTCTCATGGGAGTACAAACCTAAAAAAGTCCTATTTAATTCTCAAAGCAAGGTCTTTCATACGGAGTCATAAAGATAATAGTAGGCGCTTGTTTTACAATTTTAATTAAAAGAAAGGTGAATAATGCAACCGTTCCCGAAAACGTTTGCGTAAATAAATGAATCGAACTTCTTTCTTTAACTAGGATTAAATTCTAACATCAGGGACAGATTAATTGACTTGTTCTGATTAAAGCAATGCAAAATCTAAATATAGTACTATATCATTTACCAAAAACCGTACGAATGAAAAAGCAACTAGCAATTCTTTGCACTTTACTTTGGGTATCAGGGGCTGCCCTTGCTCAAAAGGAAAAATGGACGTCGTTATTTGACGGAAAATCTTTCAAAGGTTGGAAACAACTTAATGGCCAAGCCAAATATACCATTGAAAATGGAGAAATTGTGGGGACGACCGTTGCCAATACCCCAAACTCTTTTATGGCGACTGAAAAAGAATACGGTGATTTTATTCTAGAACTAGATTTAAAAGTTGATAATTCGATGAATTCAGGCATTCAAATTCGTAGTTTGTCAAAGCCTGATTACCAAAATGGTCGTGTGCATGGGTATCAAATCGAAATCGATCCATCGGACCGCGCATGGTCGGGTGGGGTGTATGACGAAGCGCGCCGTGGTTGGTTGTACAACCTAAATTTTAACCCTGAAGGAAAAAAAGCCTTTCGCCGCGATCAGTGGAATCATTACCGCATAGAGGCCATTGGTAATGTGATTCGTACGTGGATTAACGGTATTCCAACGGCACATTTGATTGATGATATGACACCTCAAGGGTTTATTGCGCTTCAGGTACATGCCATTGGTAAAGACCAAAAAGAAGGTACCCAAATTCGTTGGAAGAATATCAAGATTCAAACTGAAAACCTCAAAGCGAGTCCATTGGATAACTGCCCTGTGGAGAACTGGATGATTAATAGTTTGTCAGAACAGGAAAAATCGCAAGGTTTCAAATTGCTATTCAATGGCAAAGATTTCACGGGTTGGAGAGCCGTACATAGCGACAAAATGTCGGGAAAACACTGGAATGTTGTGGACGGTACGATGAACGTGAGCCCTTCGGATGGTTCTGAAACGGGCAATGACATCGTGACGACTGCCCAATACGGTGCCTTTGAAATGAAGTTTGAGTTTAAACTCACCGAAGGGGCCAACTCTGGGGTAAAGTATTTTGTGAATGAAGCCTTTGATTCGGGGGGTAAGTCGGGTATTGGGTTGGAGTTTCAAGTGTTGGACGATGAAAAACACCCCGATGCCAAAATGGGTGCCGCAGGAAACCGTACGTTGGCAAGCTTGTACGATTTGATTCCATCGTACAAATTGGACAAACGCTTCCAGAAAAAAATTGGTGAGTGGAACCAAGGCCGTATAGTGGTTTATCCCAATAATATCGTTCAGCACTGGCTCAATGGCTTTAAAGTAATTGAGTACGAGCGCAAAAGCAATATCTACGATGTCTTAGTTGCTCGTTCGAAATATTCAAAATACCAAGGATTTGGTGCTGGAGACAAAGGTCATATTCTGCTTCAAGACCACGGCGATAACGTGTCGTTTCGTAACCTGAAAATCCGCGAATTGAAGTAATACTTTTACCACATAGGACACTTATGTGTAAATACTAATGTGAACTATGTGGTAAATCATAACGAACCAAACCTGCTCAATGAAAAAACTACTATTATTCTTATCAATCGTAAGCGTAGCCAACGCCCAAAAACAACCTCAGTTAAGCTATCGTTCTGCTAAAGTATTAAAAGAGAGTGGCTTAGAGTTTAAAGACTTAAACAAAAACGGTAAACTCGACAAATACGAAGACTGGCGTTTACCCGTAGAGGTACGGGCTAAAGATTTACTTTCTCAAATGACCTTGGAAGAAAAAGTGGGCTTTATGCTCATCAGTACGACGCGGATGGCAGGGGAGATGACTTTTCAAGGAAATGCGGGCAACGAACGTCGAGAAATCACGAGCGGTTTTAACGAAGAAGATTTGGTACAAGCAACCAATATGTTTACGCGTAAACCGTTGGCTGTACCTACCCTTTCGGCGTCGGGTACTACCAAAGGCGTGAACGAGCGACATCTGCGGCATTTCATTTTGCGGGCCAATACTAGTGTAAAAAACATTGCTGAATGGTCAAATAACCTGCAAGCACTGTGCGAAAACACGCGCTTGGGAATCCCCGCTATTGTTGCCTCAAATCCGCGAAATCACATTACTATTGATGCCTCAGTTGGTTTGAGTGTGGGGGCGACTCCCTTTTCAAAGTGGCCAGGTGAACTTGGAATGGCTGCCATGCGCGATTTTAAATTGACCCGTGAGTTTGCTCAAATTGCGGCACAGGAGTGGACGGCGGTAGGTCTACGCAAAGGCTACATGTACATGGCAGATTTGGCAACCGAACCCCGCTGGAATCGCACAGAAGGGACCTTTGGTGAAGATGCCGACTTATCGGCCAATATGATTCGGGAGATTGTGCTTGGATTTCAGGGAACAAAGCTTGGTAAGCAGTCGGTTGCGCTCACTACCAAACATTTTCCAGGAGGTGGGCCACAGGTGGGAGGACAAGATTCGCACTTTGAGTGGGGAAAATTTGCACACTATCCAGGGGGGATGTTTGATTACCACTTGAAACCCTTCAAAGCGGCAATTGAAGCAGGTACATCTTCGATGATGCCTTATTATTCGGCTCCTAAAGGCAAAGAATTTGAAGAAGTTGGATTTTCGTATAACAAAGCCATTATTGATGATTTGTTACGCAAAAAATTGGGGTACAAAGGCATTATTAACTCTGATACTGGCCCTATTGACATGATGCCTTGGGGAGTTGAGAATATGAGCATAACCGAACGTTATCAAAAAGCATTGAACGCGGGTGTTGATATTTTTTCAGGCTCGGCTGACCCTTCTTTCTTGCTCGAAACGGTGAAAAAAGGACTAGTGACTGAAAGCCGAATTGATGCATCAGTTGCTCGCTTATTACAAGAAAAGTTTGAATTAGGATTGTTTGAAAATCCCTACGTGGACGTTGAGAAAGCCCAAAAATTGGTAGGAAATGCCGAATTTCAACAAAAAGCCGACCTTGCCCATCGCAAATCCATCGTTTTACTCCGAAATGATGCGAAGCTGTTGCCTTTGACCCAAAAAACAAAAGTATTGCTCGAAGTTATTCGTGATGCGGGAGGGCGAAATGCGGAACCTCCCATCAAAGTGATTAAACCTACTGCTTCGTATCCAAACGTAGAGTTTGTGTCAACGAAGGAAGAAGCCGATATAGTGGTAGAATGGTTGTATCCGACCACTGGAGGTCTTTTCAGTTCGAACGGAAAACCGATTGAACTGAGCTTGTCTAAAAATAGAATTGATGTAGCTCACGTTAATGAAATTTGTAAAGCTAAGCCCACAATTATGGTGGTCAACTTTACGAATCCTTGGGTGATTGAGGAAATTGAAGGAAACACCAAAACCCTCATTGCTACCTTTGGAACTACTCCTGAAGCCTTGATGGATGTAATTGTTGGCAAATTTAACCCAACAGGTAAGATGCCTTTTGCCATTCCGACTTCAGAAAAAGCGGTGGAAGAGAACAAATCTGACGTTCCTGGCAGTAAGGAAAATGCAGGCTATGCTTTGTTTAATTTTGGAACGGGATTGAGTTATCCCAAATAAAAATCGTCAATCAAATTAATCGAATCAATCGTACTAATTTTTTTATGGCATTAGAACAAACATGGCGCTGGTATGGTCCTAATGACCCCGTGAGTCTTTGGGATGTACGCCAAGCGGGCGCAACGGGTGTAGTAAACGCATTACACCACATTCCAAACGGGCAAGTGTGGACAATCGCTGAAATTGAGAAAAGAAAAGCCGAAATTGAGGCCGTGGGGTTGACGTGGTCGGTGGTGGAAAGTGTACCCGTTCACGAAGACATCAAGAAAGCGTCGGGAAATTACAAACAATACATCGAAAACTACAAAGAAAGCTTGTCCAATTTGGCGGCTTGCGGCATAGATACCGTTTGCTATAATTTTATGCCAGTATTGGACTGGACGCGTACCGATTTGGATTTTCGCTTACCTGACGGTTCTACGGCGTTGCGGTTTGATATGACTGAGTTTTGTGCGTTTGAAACCTATATCTTAAAACGCCCTAATGCCGAAAAAAGCTATTCTGAGTCGCAATTACAAAAAGCAAAAAGCTGGATTGACAATGCTTCGGAAGCCTCGGTTCAAAAACTAATCCGAAATATCATTGCGGGCTTGCCAGGGAGTGAAGAAAGCTTTACGGTAGAGGAGTTTGCCGAGGTACTGAAATCGTACGATAAGGTAGATGATACGGTTCTTCGAACCAATTTATATAACTTCTTGAGAGAAATCACTCCTGTGGCCGAACAAGCGGGTGTTTTATTAGCGATTCACCCCGATGACCCTCCGTATCCGATTTTGGGACTTCCGCGCGTTGTAAGTACAGAATCCGATGCGCAACAATTGTTGAAAGCCTATGAAAGTAAGTACAACGGGCTTTGTTTTTGTACAGGAAGTTACGGCGTACGCGCCGATAACGACCTCGTTGGAATGGTTGAACGCATGGGAAATCGCATCAATTTTGTCCATTTACGCGCTACCTTACGCGATGCCGAGGGTAATTTTCACGAAGCTGACCACTTGGCGGGTGACGTAGATATGTATGGCGTAATGAAGGCGTTGATAACCGAGCAAAGACGTCGGATTGTCGAGAATCGCCCCGACTATCGCTTACCTTTCCGCCCCGACCACGGGCATCGTATGTTGGACGATTTGAACCCTAATAAAAAAACAAACCCAGGCTACACGGCCATCGGTCGTCTTCGCGGGTTGGCGGAGCTTCGTGGACTAGAATTGGGCATTGAAAGAAGCTTATAAGTTGTTGAAAAATGGAATATGAGTTTAATGGATTACAGATAACCACGGATTTTAAATCAGTGCTAATCCGTCCCATCCGTTAAACCCATGTTCCATAAAACCATACACATCTTTGAAAACCGATGCAGTTCCTATTTTAAACCCCTTTGAAATGGGGCAGCTTCATTTTGAAGAAGATTTGGCATGGCAGTCGTTGTTTGCGCCAACGCATCATTATTTCCATATCAATCGACTTGAAGATTACAAAGATATGATGCGGTTTCCTTTGCCGCCGCACCGAAAAGTAGTTTATGATTTTGTCTTTCTGATGCAAGGTGAAAGCGTTCGAACCAAAGCACTTAATACCTTTGAATTTTCAAAAAATACGTTCTTCTTTTTGCCTGCTTACCAAATTACTAGCCACAAGTCAATGAGCTCCGACGCCAAAGGGTTCTATTGCCACTTCGACTTGGATTTGTTGACGAAAAATATCCACTACAAAGAAATTTTACAGGACTTTCCTTTTCTCCAATTCATAGGTAATCCACTCGTAACGGTCGATGATAGTACCAAAGAGAACGTTCATTTTCTGCTCCAACGCCTTGAGAAAGAGTACTTGAAAGGCGAAAAACCTGATTTTAGGCTAGTTCAGCTCTATTTATTGGCATTGATGACAGAAATTAAGCCCTTTGTGGTGACTGATCAAAAGGTGAAAATCAATGCGGCATCGCAAATAACCGAACGCTATAAAAATGCGTTGGCACAATTTATTTACCAAAAGCAAAAGATTACAGATTTTGCCGAAATTCTAGCGGTGACGCCTAATCACCTCAATAAATGCGTCAAGGCAACCACGGGCAAATCAGCACATGAGCTCTTGGACGATATGCTTTTGCTGGAAGCCAAAGTGCTCCTAAAACAAACAACGCTGCCCATAGCTGATGTGGCATTTCGTATAGGCAAAAGCGAACTCAGTGATTTTGGGCGTTTTTTTAAACAAAAAACGAGCTTTACACCCAGCGAATATCGAAAAATGGATTGATTTTGCGTATAAAATCCCAGTTTTAGATTATCATTTCTCATAATTTTATGTCAGTTTTGTACAATTAAAACTTGTATAATTGATACATAAATGAGAACGCCTCTTTTACTACTAACTGCTACGCTGCTTTGGTTGGGAACCACATGCCATTCCCAACAAGTGATTCCTCTGTACGAAGGCAAAGCCCCAGGCTCGGAAAATTGGACATGGTCGGAGCAAGAGTATTCAAACAATAGTTTCAAAACCCGCGTGGTTTATAATGTTGTAAAACCTACCTTAACGGTCTATTTACCAAAGCCCGAATTAGCCACGGGAACGGCCGTCGTTGTAGCTCCTGGCGGAGCCTTTCACATTCTTTCCATTGATAACGAAGGCATTGAAGTAGCAAAGTGGCTGAATTCTAAAGGAATTGCTGCATTTGTGTTGAAATACCGCTTGGTGCGAAGCATGACCGAGAATCCTGTGGCGGAGTTGATGCCTAAAATGCAAGACTTCAAAAAACTTGACGAAATCAATGCTCCCGTGGTTGAGATGGCCGTAGCGGATGGTAAAAAAGCCATTGAGTACGTTCGGAGCCATGCCAAAGAGCTTGATATTTTGCCGAATCAAATCGGAATCATGGGGTTTTCGGCGGGAGGAGCCTTGACGTTAGGGGTGGGACTGAGTTACACGGCCGCCAATCGCCCCGATTTTATAGCTCCCATCTATCCTAAAACCGATATTTTTGGGCCTATTAAAGTGCCTGCGGATGCCCCACCCGCGTGGATTTGTGCTGCGTCCGACGACCAATTAGGCTTTGCACCGCACGCAACGGCATTGTACGACGCTTGGATTGGCGAAAAAAAAATTGCAGAATTACACATGTATCAAAAAGGAGGACATGGTTTTGGGATGAACAAACAAAAAATTCCTACCGACACGTGGTACGAGCGGTTTGGGGAATGGTTAAAATTACAAGGGTTACTCAAAAAACTGCGGCCTTCAAATTGGGAAAAACAATTTACGGAAGAACAAATTGCGGAGTTTCGCCGCGCTGATGAAGAACGCCAAAAAAATGATTGGGCATTTTTAAGTCGGTACGCGGCTGATAATCAGAAACTCACTGCTCCAAAGCCAAACGAAAATCGTGTGGTATTTTTAGGAAATTCCATTACTGAAGGCTGGGTAAAAGCCCAACCCGATTTTTTTGCCAATGGAAATTACATTGGACGTGGTATTAGCGGGCAAACTTCGCCCCAAGCCCTGTTGCGTTTTCGTTCTGATGTAGTGGATTTGAAGCCTAAAGTGGTGGTTATCAATATAGGTATCAATGACATTGCCGAAAATACAGGACTTTATAACCCTGATTTCACGCTTGGGAACATTGCTTCAATGGTCGAAATTGCGAAAGCTAATGGTATTAAAGTCGTGCTGGCGTCGGTACATCCTGCCTTTGAATTTCCTTGGCGAAAAGAAATTAGTGATGTGCCTAATAAAGTTATTCGCTTCAACGAACGCCTAAAAGAATATGCTCAAAAACAAGGAGTTGTATTCCTTGATTACCACAGTGCCATGAAGGACAGCCGCAATGGCATGGCGCCCGATATTGCCGAAGACGGCGTTCACCCAACGCTCAAAGGATACCAAATAATGGTACCGCTGGCTGAAAAGGCAATTGCGGAAGCACTCAAGACGAAATAAGGAGTCACCGCACCGTAATAATTCCACATAGGTAGTTATTTCTTCGCCATGCCATACATAGGGAGTTTGTTATTGTACAATCCTTATTACTTATCCTATGGTCGCGTATAACTCACCGACAACTCAGATTTGGCTAAGGTAATTTTGCTCATGGCTTCGGTAAGGATGTCCATTGTTAATTTGGAGGGAGCAACACTTATAACGGGCTGTTCTGAAAGGGCATAGACGGTTAAGACGTAAATTTTAGCACCAGGCCCTTGTGAACAGGGGGGGGTATAAGTGTTTTTTCCGTTAACTGTGTTGATGCCAAACAGCCCAATCGTTGAGTTATTTTCGGGCAAAGAAGTAATGGTTGACGGAATGTTGTACAACAAATAATAAACGTGCTTGTCGCCCGTAGGTGGAATGTGGTGCATCGTAATGGCAAATTGTTTTGTGCCTATTGGGGCGTTGGCCCATGATAGCGGTGGGGCGTAACTTTGGCCGTCGCATGTATATTTAGCCGCCAATACTCCATTAGTTACTCCTGTACTTTGTAAGGAAAATAGGCTGTTTTCGATGGGGGAAGGGGCTTGGTCATCCTTCTTACATCCCACTAAAAAAGCGAATAAAAAGCCTAAGAAGCAGAACTTTATAGTGTTCATGTCAAAGTTATTTTCTTGTGTATTTAGAGGTCGTTACTTTTCCGTCGGTGCCAATGAAGGTGTAAGTAAAAATGCCTGCATTGTCCCAGCTGTAATTCACATACCCTTTTTGATTGTTGAGGGTGTACTCGAGCGAATATGCATTTGTACCTGTGGTTTTAAAATCAGAGATGGAAGCACCTTTAAGTGGCTCACCTGCTGGGCGTATTGCCGACGTTTTAGCTTGTGGAATTATCTGATTTTCGGGAGCAGTAGTAGCAGGGTCGAGTGTTACTTTTCCTCGCATGGCACCCATAAAATAAGGATATTTGGTAGTAGCATGATAATGATATGAGCCTTTATAAGCATGGCCATTGTACTCGTCTAAGGGAAGCATAGTTGAGCCGTCGGGTTCTTTGGAACCATAAATTGGGAAGCCATCAAGTGCCATTGCAATGGGGTTATTGCCTGCTGTCGTTTCAAAATGCAATGGGGCTATATGATAATGATAATCGTCGGCACGGCCGCAATGCCCACCCCATTTGTCGAGTTCACCAATGGCAAATGCATCTTCACCACGGTTGTTGAGTGGGTTAAAAATTGGAATTCCGTTTGGAGCAATGGCCACGGCACCTTTCATAAAATTTGTTTTGAGACTCAAAGGGATAGTCGCCAACTCAGGATTGAGCGGAATAGACCATGCATTAGTACCCGTGTAGTCTTGTGGGATCGGGACTTGTTGCTGCCAACTCGTAATTCCCACCATCATGTTGTGGGTAGGAATGCCGTTGGACTCGATGTAAAAATAGGTGTTATCGTACCGTGTTTTGACGCTGTTTTTAAATGGACTATACACGGCTTCAATAAAAGCAGGGTCGGTTTTTGTAATGATCGTTGAGGTGTTTGAATTGGGGGATACAACCGTTTCAGTAGTCTTACACGCAAACAAAAATGCACCAATACCTGCACAAATCACCGTTAATTTTGTTACACCTATATTTTCTATTTTACTGATAAAAAAAAGTAGTAACGAGACGAAAATGAGTAAAAAAAAGGCTAATAAACAGTTGATTGGCCTATTTGGGGTCACTTCTTTTTTTTCTCGATTCAACTCTTTCAATACCATAATCTTCTCGCTTAGGCTTTCACGGTTTTCAAACGAAAAATCGTTGATTAGTGCTGAAACGACTTTCCCGTTTGGTAATTCGATAAAAACCTTATCATCTCGGCTCATCAAAAAATGCCCTTCTACCTCTTTTCCATTGATGGTATAAATTATACCTCGGTCGGGCGAATGGTCACCTACGTGGGCAGATAACGTAGTTGTGACAAGAAAAATAATTAAAACAAAAAAGGGTTTCATAATTCTGGCTTTTAGTGGCTTACAACGACTTTTCGGTTAAATTGGTACTTTGCAGTCTGGATATTGAGTAAGTAAGTACCATTGGGAAAATGGCTTAAATCAAGCTCATTTTGTTTGGTTTCCAGCAAGATTTGCCCCAATGTATTGACGATTTTGACATCGAAATAGGTAGTAGGTTCGGCAAACTCTATTTTTAAAAATCCACTGGTAGCATTAGGGTAAATTCTTACATACTCTTTTTCTTTTATTTCGTTAATGCCCGTAACTACGTTGGCACTTATGGTATAGCTGTGTGCCGCATCTCCGTTTTTTACATTGCCTTTTTCTTCGTTGGGTAAATACGTGCGAATATACTCTACTTTTACATCTTCATTGCCTACAGTTATCTGTAAAAAACCACGGTTAGGCATCAATATTCCGTCAATGTAGCCGTATTCTGTTCCCGTGATGTTAGTGATGTTTTTGGCGGAAGGTTGGGGAACTTCCTGAAAAATAAGTCCATCTTTTTCCTGTTTTCCATAAAAATGGTCGTGGCCGTGCAAAAACAAGGTTACCTTATTTTCTTTCATGATGGCATTAATAGTTTTTTTCCAGCCAGGTCTGTTGGTGTCAAAACCATAGCTACCATCAAGGTTATAACCACCTTGTTCGTAAAGGTGCGCGACTTCGGTACCACCCCGCCCATCTAACCCATCGACACCACCACCTACCAACTGATGACAAAAGACAAACTTAAATTTGGCCTTACTAGTACTCAATACTTTTTGAAACCACTCATATTGTTTATCCCCTAAGGTGTAGCCCCAAGCAGTTTTTTTGGCAGAATACCAATAAGGGTCAAGCACCACAAAAAGGGCATTACCCCATTCCCACGAGTAGTAGTTTTCCCGTAATCCTACGAAGGTTTCGGATGTTTCGTTGCCACTGTAAAACTCATTGGGTACGGGGTTAGGATAGTATAATTTCCGGGTATTGGTGGCCATCACGGGGACGCTGTTGGCGGTGCCGTTCAAGAAGTACCCTGCCTCCCCTTCGTGATTACCTAGAACGATGTAAAGCGGAACGGTATGACAAACTTCATTAAAAAACGGACGATTGTAAATCGTACGCTTTGTGATTTCTGAGGGAGATTTTACTGCTAGTTTATCCACCATAAAATCATCACCCAAATCAATTAGAAAATCAGGCTTTTTGGCTAAAATGTTTTTAAGTGTCAATGTATAAGCTTCGGGGATAGTATTTTCGTCCAGGTGGGGGTCGGCTTCCACCGCAAACGTAAAACTAGTTCCTGCAGGTCGTGGGGATTGAAAAGTCCGCTCTGTACCCATCAAAAAGCCTGTTGCGCCACTGGCTTTGTAGCGAGTACGGTAAAAATACTTGGTATTGGGGGTCAAGCCTGTTAAATCTGCCTCTAAGGGTGTCTCAGCGGCGAGTTTAAAAATTTCTGTTTTTTGTGTATAGTTACCCGAAGTGGTTCCATATTCCCAATATACCTCAACGGCGGCATCAAATAAAATGCTCATCGTGATAGATTTGTGAGTAGGTCGGCCTAAAATTTCGGTAAAATTCTGGGCAAATGCTGACCCCATAATTCCCACAAATGCACAGGCTAAGAAAAAATATCTTTTCATTAAAAATGCTCTTTTTTAGTGAGTTATGATTACTTTTTTAGTGAATTTCTGATTTTTGGTTTCGACATAGAACAGGTAAGTTCCGCTTGCAAACGAACTCATGTCTATTTCGGGCGACGTTGGCTGTAACACCATTTTGCCAAAGGAATCGAAAACTTTTATCTCAAAAGTTTCTGTTTTCTCAGGCAATTCTACCTTCAATTTGTCGAAAGTAGGATTAGGGTAAACTTTCATTTCGTTGGTCGAATAGGACATTGTGTTTGTACCCAAAATCACGGGATTTGGATTGGGGTTTGGATTGGTATTTCCTGCCACAACGGTATAGCTATGTGCCACCTCGCCATTTTTGCGTTTTCCATCTTTGGTATCGGTAGGCAAGTAGGCCCTAACGTACTCGACTTTGACATTTTCGGGCGAAACCGTAACCACCAAATGCCCCGAACCGTCCAATTTTACATCGGTGTAAGCATCGGCATTGGCCAACATACCAATAGTATAAGTAGAGTCGCAAGCCATAGGAGTTTCTTGGTAAATTAGGCCATCTAACGATTCTTTGGCGTAGAGGTGATCGTGTCCTTGAAAAAAGATATTTACCCCATTATTGACCATTAACTGATGAATGGGTAGTCCCCATCCTGCACGTTTGGTGTCAAATTCGTAGGTATTTTTTCCGTTATTACCGCCCCATTCGTAATCTTTTGCTGTCACAATCGCCCCACGACCTTGACCACGAGTATGGTGTCCAAAAACAAATTTGTACTTGGCTTTGCTGGTTTCGAGAGTTTGTTTTAACCAATCATACTGCGTTTTGCCGAGTGTCCAATCCCAATTTTGTGGTTTTTCATTGATATCACAATGCCGATAAACATCTAGTACCACAAACAATGCATCGCCCCAAGTGAAAGCATAGTAGTTTTCGGGTAAGTCCATACCGTGTGCTTCTTTTACGCTATTGCCCGTATAAAATCCATTCGGAAACGGATTAGCAAAGTAGAATTTACGCCAGTTGGTAGCATAAACGGCGATGTTATTGGGTGGATTTTGTCTAAGATAATAACCAGACTCCCCTTCATGATTACCCAAACAGAAGAAAAATGGCATTGAGTGACAAGCTTCGGTGAGGTATTGCAGTAAGTCACGATGATAAAAATCCATATCGGCACTAGTGGTGGTATTAGGCGTGCGGTCATCGCCAAACATATCACCCATCGAAACCATGAAGTCAGGCTCGGCTTTGAGCATGTTTTGAAGCGTGATTTTGAATAAATTCGGTACCCCTTTTTTATCGTGCAGGTGTTCATCACCTTCAACCACAAACTTAAAGGTAGTATTGGCTGCTCGTTGAGTCTGAAAAGTGTATACAGGAGTAGCAGAAAAAGTACTTGCGGTAAGCAACCGCCAACGCAGTTGGTAGAAATACTTGGTATTGGGAGTTAATCCTTGAATATCAACGTGATTGGGGGTTTTGGCTTTGTTGAGGAAATTGGCTGTTTTAGCGACATATTCCCCCGATTTTGTGCTATATTCTACATAGAACTCAACATTTTGGTCAAAATATACACTTACCGTGATGGATTTGTCGGTAGGGCGGCCCAAAATAATGGATTTGGTTTGGGCAATTGAAGTAGTAGAAATGTAAACAGATAAAATAATCAGGTAGTAGATTTTAGTCATTTCATTAGCCTTAGTTTTGAATTTGATGAATTGTAGATTAAAAGGTTTAAAGAAGAATGAGCTATTTTTAGTAGGATATTTTGTTAGATAGCCATTTTTGCAATGATTAATCTTGTATATCTGATTGAAACACTGAGAAAATACTATAAATGGATTGATTTTGTTAAATTTTGGCTTTTTTTGGATTAACCACTTATTGGTGAAATGTTGAAACTTTGCATTAAAAAAACTGGACTATCGCTTCGGTAATCCGATTAAAGTGGTATTCAAACTTAAAAACATAATTAAGTGGCAAAGAACCCTCATTTCCTATCACAAATGGCCCACGTTGAGGTGCTCACAACCGACCTTGAAAAATCAGTTTCTTTTTTTCGGGATGTTGTAGGTATGGATGAAACAGGTCGAGAAGATGCATCCGTGTACCTCAGAGCTTGGGGTGACTATTTTCATCATACATTAAAACTCACACAAAGCGATAAATCAGGATTAGGACACATCGGTTGGCGTGCTGATAGTGCCGAAGCCCTCGAAGAATGTGTAGCGCATTTGGAAAGTCTAGGCGCGGGCAGAGGCTGGGTAGAAGGAGATTTAGGCCACGGGAAAGCCTACCGTTTTCAGTCGCCCGATGGGCACACACACGAGGTATTTTGGGACGTAGTTTGGCTTCGCGAAACGGGCGAACGCGGTAGTGTGTACGCAGATCGTTATGCAAGCAATCGCTTGAAAGGGGCGAACCCTCGCCGTTTTGACCACGTAACCTACATGGTAGCCAAAGGAAAATATGCCGCTGAAAAAGCATTTTGGCAAACATTTGGACTCAAAAACCCCGACGAAATACGAATTGCGGATGAGATACCACCCGTTGGAGGATTGTGGACCATCGGGAACTTATCACACGACATAGCTGTCTTTACAGACCCAAATATCGGTGAAAACGAGGCTGTTTTAAACCACATTTGTTGGAACGTCGATAGCCGTGAAGAGGTACTTTTGGCGTTAGATTATTTCATCGAAAAAGGCTTCAAGAGTGTAATGGGAGCGCCCACTCGCCACAAAGCCGACGAAGGTTTCTTTATTTACATCCAAGACCCAGGCAGTGGCATTTTATTTGAATACTATGCTTGTGCTCGTTTGGTATTTGCGCCTGATCATCAGGATGTTCACTACCTAAAAGATAACCCGAATGATGCGTGGGGAAGTGTGAATCCATTTGCTGAAATGGCCAAAGGAAAAAAACTCGGCCTCACCGATGGACAAGTAAAACCAGTTGATATTTAGCCCCTAACCCCCAAGGGGGGAAATGAGTATTCAAAATAATTTTTAACATTTTAAAAGTCCCCATTGGGGAGCTAGGGGCTATGTGGCATTATTTTCCAGGGCAGTATATGCCCTCATATCAAGTCAATCGTGCATTAACTCAAGCCCACTACGGGGGTGGAGAGTTTGCCGAAATTTTGGAAGTAGCAAGTGAAATCGACCCACTTGACCGTGAGAGTTTTAACCGTGCTTGGGTGAAAATGGGCGATAAAGTCTATGAAAAAGCAGAAGCTTATGCACAGGCTAATCAGCGCGTGTCGGCGCGACGTACCTACTTGCGGGCGTTCAATTACTTACGTACGGCGGAGTTTTTTATGACCTTGCACGACGAACGCAAAATTCCTTATTACCTCAAATGCCGTGATGCGTTTATCAAAGCTATTGACTTATTTGATGAACGCCCAATAACGGTTGATATCCCGTTTGAAGGTTCCACACTTCCTGCCTATCTTTTTCTGCCAAATAATTCCCCCCATCGGGGGACAGGGGGGCGTCCGCCAGTAATGGTCATGTTTGGTGGCTTAGATAGTTTGGCTGAAGAGCTTTACTTCGGAATAGCCCAACACCTCAACGAACGCGGAATAGCCATGATGGCCGTCGATGGGCCTGGGCAAGGAGCTTCGCTGCGTTTAAATCATATTCATACTCGCTACGATTACAATGTGGCTGGTACAGCAGTGTTAGATTACATTATCGAAAATTTGGGCGAACACGTTGATACCGCTCGAGTAGGAATCGGAGCCGTTTCGATGGGTGGATATATGGCGGCGCGTTGTGCGGCTTTTGAACCTCGTTTTAAGGTATGTATGATTTTCGGAGCCGTGTGGTCGTACTATGATATCTGGAAAAATCGCCCAGATAATCATCCATTGGCCGAGATAGTTCAGCACATAGTCGGTGCCGATAACATGACAGAAGCCCGTGAGAGACTCAAAAACTTCACTTTAGAAGGCGTAGCCGAGAAAATTCAATGTCCAACCTACATTCTACACGGTGAAGACGACCGCCAAAATTTTGTAGAAAACGCCTACAAAGTAAATGACGCCTTGACTTGTGAACACGTGATGGAAATCGTGCCGAAAGAAGAAAGTGGCTCGGCTCACTGCTCGGTCGATGATTTTACCAAAACGTTTAATATGTACGATTGGATTGAGAAGAAGATTAAAGAATAGCCCCCTAACCCCCGAAGGGGGAACTCGTTAGAGGGCGAATAAAATGATTTTAAACTAATGCTTTTAAGTTCTTATTAGGGATTTCGGGGCGTTTATTTCCCCCATTGGGGGGTAGGGGGCTGTATGATACAACAAATAAAAAAAGGAATTACCTACGCCGAGAGTAAAGAAGCCGACCTTAAAGTGCGTGCTTTGGTAGAGGAAATGCTCGAAAATGTGGCGCAAAATGGCGACAAAGCCGTACGCGAGTACTCGGCAAAGCTTGATAATTGGTCGCCCGAAAGTTTCCGACTTTCGGATGAAACCATCCAACAAATCGTTGCGTCGTTGACAGAGCAAGTGATTGAAGATATTAAGTTTGCTCAAACCCAAATTCGGAATTTTGCCCAAATCCAGCGCGAATCCATGCGTGATGTGGAAGTAGAAACCCTTCCAGGCGTGATTTTGGGGCATAAACATATTCCAGTCAATTCAGTAGGCTGTTACGTACCAGGTGGGCGCTACCCAATGGTGGCCTCGGCACATATGAGCGTACTTACGGCTAAAGTAGCGGGGGTGAAGCGAGTGATTGCGTGTACTCCTCCCATCAAAGGCGAAATTCCTGCCGCTACTGTTGCTGCGATGTACCTGGCGGGGGCAGACGAAATTTACCTCCTTGGAGGCGTTCAAGCTATTGCCATGATGGCGCTAGGTACAGAAACAGTCAAACCCGTGGATATGCTTGTGGGGCCAGGCAATGCCTACGTAGCCGAAGCCAAACGGCAGTTGTTTGGAAAAGTAGGAATTGACCTTTTTGCTGGGCCTACCGAAACCTTGGTGATTGCCGATGATACTACCGACGTCGAAACTTGTGCCACCGATTTGCTCGGACAAGCAGAACACGGGCCTACGTCACCTGCGGTATTGTTAACCACCAGTAAAACCATTGCCGAAGGCATTGAAACCGAAATTCAACGCCAATTAGCAGTCCTTCCAACGGCCGATATTGCCAGTGTTTCGTGGCGAGATTACGGACAGGTTATTTTGTGTGATACCGTAGATGAACTGGTAGCTGAAGCCGATCGTATTGCCAGTGAACATGTACAAGTAATGACGGAAAACCCACGGTATTTCTTGGAAAAAATGACGAACTACGGTGGACTATTTTTAGGTGACAAAACCAACGTGGCCTATGGCGATAAAGTCATTGGCACCAATCATACATTACCTACCAAAGAAGCAGCTCGTTACACAGGCGGACTCTGGGTAGGCAAGTTCCTCAAAACTTGTACCTACCAAGAGGTTCGTACTCCAGAAGCCAGCGCATTGATTGGAGAATATTGCTCCCGGCTTTGCGCCCTTGAAAACTTTTGGGGGCATAAAGAGCAGGCAGATTTGCGAGTGAGGAAATATAGCCCCCTAACCCCCAATGGGGGAATAAACTGATTTATAATTTCTATGGAAGAGAATAGAAATATTATAAAAAATGCTATCCCATCGGGGGGGGCTGTCCTCGTAACAGGCGGTGCAGGAGAAATTGGGTCTGCCATCTGTAGGAAATTTGCCGAAAATGGTTTTTCGGTCATTGCAACCTACAATTCAAATTCAACCAAAGCAGAAAAATTATTAGCAGCGTTGAATGATTTAATTCCCTCATCGGGGGGTAGGGGGCTTCACTCTATTTTCCACGCTCCAACCACCGATGCACAAAAAGTAGAAGAGTTGAAGGCATTTGTAGCCGAAAAATATGGAAAATTAGGTGTTTTGGTCAACAACGCAGGCGTTACAACGCCCGTCCCGCACGATGATTTAGATGGCTTGACCGATGA
The DNA here is from genome assembly GCA_023254175.1 of Runella sp. Lineage (GTDB taxonomy): Bacteria > Bacteroidota > Bacteroidia > Cytophagales > Spirosomataceae > Runella. The sequence goes on from JALQYJ010000186.1 coordinate 19,780, forward strand.
ATGGATTGATAAAATCATGCAAACAAATTTCCGAGGTTCGTTTGCCATGTGCAGGGCGATGCATTCATTGTTAGTTCCTCCATCGGGGTTGGCTGGGGCTGGGCTAATTGTCAACATCTCCTCTATTGCTGGTATTTACGGCATCGGTAGCAATGTAGCCTATTGTGCCTCCAAAGCAGCGATTGATTCCATGACGCGTTCGTTGGCGAGAGTGCTGGCTCCCAAAATCAGGGTAGTGTCGGTTTCGCCAGGATTTGTGGAAGGGGAATATACCAAGAATTTTGACCCTACCTTTTTACAAAACCAACGAGACCATACGCCCATGGGGCGTTTTGCAACGGGGGGGGATGTAGCTCAAGCTGTGTTTGCCTTGGCGACCTCACTTACGTTTACCACAGGTACAATTCTGACCGTTGATGGCGGTCGATTATTGAAATAAATTATTACAAAATGAAAATAATAGACCTTTCCGTAACTATTTCAGAAAAAATAAAAGAGCCGCTACCTACCAAAATTGTGTACGAAGATCACAAAGAAGGGGCTAAAAAGATGGGTGGAAAATTATTTGAGGGCTTGACCGATGTGTTTATCGACGGTAACGGCCCTGCGGGTGAATTCTTGACCGTTACAAGTCATTGTGGAACACACGTCGATGCTCCCTATCATTACTTTCCAACTTCTGAGGGAAAACCAGCCCGCACGATTGATGAAATGCCCTTAGAATGGTTTTTTCAAGATGGGGTTGTGCTTGATTTTACCGATAAACCCGACGGCTATATGTTTGAGCCAGAGGATTTACAAGAGAAATTAGATGCTATCGGCTATCAGCTTAAACCACTTGATATTGTGCTAATTCGTTGTGATGCCGACAAACGTATCCATGACGATGATTTTGTAAAAATCCACGTAGGAGCATCGGCAAAAGCTACCCATTGGCTGATAGACCACGGTATTAAAGTAATGGGAACTGACGGCTGGGGTTGGGATATTCCGCTCCATATTCAAGCAGCAGATTTCAGAGAAAATCCTCGCCCGGGCATTATCTGGCAAGCACATTATGTGGGTATCGAGAAAGAATATTGCCAAATTGAAAAACTGGCAAATCTTGACCAATTACCACCGTTTGGTTTTAAAGTAGCATGTTTTCCCGCCAAAATCGAAAAAGCGAGTGCTGGCTGGACAAGAGCGGTAGCGATAATTGAATAAACTTACGATTTACGAATTAGCGATTTACCATGAAGAATCGTTTTATTTAATCGCCATTCGTAAATCGAATCAATCTTAAATTAAAATGATTCTCGAACTCGCAAGAATTGACATTAAAGAAAACACAAACCAAGAATTTGAGGCAGCTTTGGAAAAGGCAAAAGGCGTGATTTCTCAGTCGAAAGGTTTTCAAAAAATAAGCGTAAAAAAATGTATCGAGCAAGCGAATCGCTACATTTTATTGATTGAATGGGACTCCCTCGAAGACCATACCATTGGTTTCCGAGAGTCTGACCTTTTCAAAGAATGGCGAGCATTAATTGGTTCGTTTTTCTTAGAGCCACCATTGGTACAACACTATTTGTAATTAGGAGTTGGGAATAACAATATTGGTTCTTTAACAAAAAATAATTCCCAATTCCGCATTCCCAATTAAAATACAACCTTTAATCTATAAATACTATGGCAAAAAAAATATTAGTAGTCGGAGCTGGCATTGGAGGGCAGTCGGTTGCGATTGGCCTTAAAAAAGCTGGTTTTGAGGTAGATGTTATCGAAATTCATAAAGAATTTAACATTTATGGCGTGGGTATTATTCAGCAAGCCAATGCCCTAAGAGCCTTAGATGCCATCGGTGTAGCCGATGAAGCCATGCGTCGAGGTTCGCCTTATGGCAAAGTAAAACTTTGCTTGCCTCACGGTGTTCAGATTGGCGAAGCAGGAACGCCACCCATTGGCCGTTTCCCGAGCCATAATGGTATTTCACGGAAAATTTTACACGACGTGCTTTTTGAAGAAGCTCAAAAGGTAGGCTTGAAATACCGCATGGGAGTAACTGTCGAGTCCATTGATAATCAACCTGATGTAGCCAATGTGACTTTCTCAGATGGTACTTCAGGAAGCTACGATATTGTCATTGCGGCTGATGGAGTACACTCAAAAGTTCGTAGACTTATCTTTGGTGAATTTAAAACAAGTTATGTAGGTTTATCAGTTTGGAGATATGCCTTCAAGCGCCCTGCGAGTTTAGATACAGGCTATATTTTCTTCAATAAAAAGCACAAGTTGGGCATCATTCCAATGACAGCGGATGATTGTTACATTTTTGTTAATTCGGCAGAAGGCGACAACCCGATTATCCCTGAGGACCAATTGGTTGAGAAGTTGAAAAGTT
>JALQYJ010000012.1 GCA_023254175.1 Runella sp.
GTATATACGCTACTTGGAAAACAGAATGCGTGAAAACTTTGATTTTGAGGGAGTTCCGATTACTATATTCTTCCGAGAAAAATAAAATTTAGTCGATAGTCAACAGTTTGTAGGTATCAATGCAATACCATCGACCGTTGACTATCAACCATCAACTATTTCACAATTTTTAGCTCTTTCACCAAATCAGAGCCGCCTAACTTTTCGATGCACCAAAGTACGTAGCGGATGTCAACGTTGATACAGCGTTTGAATTTTTGGTCAAAGACAATATCGCCCGACATCGCCTCCCAGTTGCCGTCAAACGCTAAACCAATCAATTCGCCTTTAGCGTTGATGACAGGGCTTCCAGAGTTTCCACCCGTAATGTCATTGTTGGTAATAAAAGCAACGCTCACTTCTCCGTCCGAATCTGTGTATTTGCCAAAATCTTTGGCTTTGTACAAGTCAAGAAACTTCTGAGGTAAATCAAATTCATCATCTTTGGGTTTGTATTTTTCGATTATGCCCGAAATCGTCGTACGGTATTTGTAGTGAACACCATCGCGAGGGTCGTAGTCTTGTACATTTCCGTAACTCACCCGCAACGTACTATTTGCATCAGGATACTGGACTAAAGCGGGGTTCATTTCGCCAAGCCCTTTGATATAGGCACGGGCTAATCTTTTATCAACTTCTTGAAAATCAGTATTGTATTTTGCGTATTTCGCAATGTAGTTTTTCTGAAAATCAGAAAAATATTTGAATGCCCAGTCGTTGGTCAATTTCTCATAATTGGGATTTTCCAAAAATTGTTCAAAGCGACCTTTATCACTAAAAATACTTGTGAGATAAAGTTCTTGGGCGAATTTTTTGAACGATTCTTCGGATGTTCCTGCTGAAAATTTCGACAAAATTTCTCCAATGATGGCAGGGTGCTGGTCTTTCGGAATGTCGTTGTGAAAAGCAAGGAGCGTTTGGGCTACAATTTTTTGGTCAGAAGGTAAGTTAAATGCTTTGAAGAACGATTCTCCCGCAGTTTTTAAGCGTTCGGTTGCCGCTTTTGTGGTGGCTGCATCCTTAAAGCCATTGGCACTCATCACTGCTGGAAGTGCAAGATTGACTAAGTGAGCCCCAAAAATTCCTTGCGAAAGATACACCGAGTGGGTGGAGTAAGGTTCGTATGCCGCATAAGCTTTTTGCCATTCCTCAAAAATGCTTTCGTACTCAGCTTTGCCTTTGGCCCATTCTTTGAATTGATTTTCAATAGCTACTTTTTGATCATATACTTTGAGGTGAACAAGCTGTTCGGTTTGACCAATAAAATACTTCCAGTAATTGGCAATGCTGGCGTACTCGGAAGCTAAAGCGAGCTTTATAGCCACATCTTTGTCCATTTCTGCTTTCCACGCTTCTAGACGAATACCCCGATTTTTGACAATACCTGGGTTGACTTTTTCAATCGCTAATTTGATTCCCATAGAAGTCTCGTAGCGGTTGGTACGTCCTGGAAACCCAAATACCATTGCAAAATCGCCTGGCTTAATGCCTTTTAGAGAAATGGGTAAGAATTTTTTGGGATGATACGGAACATTGTCTTTAGAGTAATCGGCTCCTTTGTTTTCTTTGTTGGCATAAATACGAAATACTGAGAAGTCGCCCGTATGACGAGGCCAAACCCAGTTATCGGTATCGCCACCGTATTTTCCAATGCTTTGGGGAGGTGTTCCTACCAAACGTATGTCAGAAAATTTTTCAAAGACAAACAGATAGTAGGCATTTCCTTTGGCAAATTCGCGTACCGAAGCGTTGTAATTGGTGCCTTCGGTAGCTTTTTGCGAAAGTTCATTGCCCAATTGGTTGACTTTGGCAGCGCGTGCTTTTTCATTTAGTCCAGCCAATTGAGGCATAATTTTGTCGGTAACATCCTCCATTCTTACCAAAATGTCGATATAGAGGTCTTTAATTGGACGCTCTTCATTGAAAGATTTTGCCCAAAAACCGTTGTCGAGGATGTTATCTTGCGGGGTAGAGTTGGTAGCAATCGCGTCGTAACCGCAGTGGTGGTTGGTAAACAAAAGACCTTGGTCAGACACAATCTCACCGGTACAAAAACCTCCTCCCATCCGTACGATGGCGTCCTTCAAACTGGCATTATTGACGTTATAAATCTCTTTTGCCGAGAGTTTAAAACCTTGTTTTTTCATTTGGGCTTCATTTTTTCCAATCAGAAGCGGAAGCCACATCCCTTCATCGGAAGGGTTCCCTGCCCAAGCCAATGAACTGGCTAACAGGGCACATAGGGTAGTTTTTAGTTTATTCATGGTTTGTAATAAAACGAAATATATGTTGAAAAAAGCAAATGTAGACTTTAAATGGATTGATCATCCAACCGAAGTGACTTGTATTTATAACAAGATTCCGAGAAGAATACCTCCAAAAACAATCAGATAAGGAGGAATTTTGGTAAAATAAAGCAAACAAATGGTCAGAAGGATGCTAAAAATGCCCGTAGGAGTGGTTGAAGTTGCCAAGAACATACGGATGACCGCCGCAACGGTTAAGCCGACACTCGAAGCATTTAGGCCTTCAAGCGACGCTCTAACGCCTCTGTACTTTTTCAATTCATTCCAAAAACGGTACACAAAGAAAATTAAAAACGTACCAGGAAGAAAAATACCAACACTTGCGGCACCACTGCCGATAAGTTGACCTAACACACCACCATTACGTATCGACAGAGCACCTATATAAGAAGCAATTGAAAAAACAGGGCCAGGTACAACCTGAGCTATGGCCATTCCTGTTAGAAATTCTTGTTCTGAAAGCCATTTTTTAAACTCCACAAACTCAGTGTAAAGCATAGGATTAAGTACTTGCCCGCCGCCAAATACCAAGCTTCCATTTCGGTAAAAGTTTTCGAATAAACGAATTGGCAACCAATTGGTGATTTTTCCAAGAACGGCCGCGGCTAAAAGAACCCCTAGCCAAAGAAAGAAATTAGCCCATTCGATACGAATAGGGGTTTTCTCTAATTTTTGGAGGTGTTGGTATTGAAAAGAAGTGATAACACCACCTAAGATTACTACAATGGGTGTCATGTAGGGCGAGGGGAAAATGTACGATACGAGTGCAGATATTCCCAAAATAACCCAATGTAACTGATTATGAATAACTTTGGAACCAATCGAGTAGCCGCCATAAGCTAAAAAGCCAATGGCCATTGGCTCTACAAAGCGCATGAATGACAATGAAATGTGGTGGTGTTGGAGATAAAAAATACCCAATGCAGCTAATGTCATAATAATTACGGCAGGTAACGACCAAATCAATACGGTTAGGTAGGCGAGGGTAGGTCCACCCATTTTAAAACCTAAAGCCGTGATGGTTTGGGTGGAAGTAGGCCCTGGAAGTACTTGACAAAGTGCTTGTAATTCAAGGAGTTCGGCTTCGGTAATGTAGCGTCTTTTTTCAACAAAACGCTCCAAAAACATCACCAAATGTACTTGTGGCCCCCCAAAACATGTCAATGCAAGAATAAGAACATCTTTTAGAAAGATGAAGTAGCGAATTTGCCTAACGTGTGAGTGTAAAACTAATTCTGCCAAGTGATTTAAGGGCTAGGTCACATCATTGATTCAACTCAAACCAGTGACGTGAAGAGGTTTCAGGCTTTCTTTAATCCTAATTCAATCAGGCGCTCATTCAAGAATTCGCCTGCAGTCATGTCAACGTAAAGTTTTGGATACTCTGGAGTTACGCAGCTGCTCAAACACGTCAAATTCATCTCGGCGCGTGGGTGCATGAAAAACGGAATCGAGTACCGCGATGTATTCATTTTTTCACGTGGAGGATTCACCACTCGGTGAATCGTAGACTTGAGTTTGTGGTTGGTGAGGCGGTCAAGCATATCGCCTACATTGATGATGATTTGGTCAGGAGAAGGCGTTGCGGCAATCCATTTCCCGTCGCGGCGAAGCACTTCTAATCCCTCAGCACTAGCACCCATTAGTAATGTGATAAGGTTGATGTCACCGTGGGCAGCTGCACGAACCGCTCCTTCAGGTACCGTCTCGGGGTCGAGCGGAAAATAATGTAAAGCACGTAAAATACTATCTCCGTTGCGAACCTTATCTTCGAAATAATCTTCGTCTAAATCGAGGTAAAGAGCAATGGCGCGAAGGAGGGTTTTTCCCGTATTTTCAAACGTATTGAACACTAAAGTGGTGTATTCTTCAAAGTTTGCTACTTCTTCAGGAAAAATATTCGAGGGCATATCGCCCTCTGGGGTAGGCTGCCCTACGTGATAAAACTCTTTTAAATCAGCGACTTTGAACCCTTTCGCTTTTTCGCGCCCTTTGCTGACATAACCGCGCTGACCGTTGAGTTCAAGGAATTCATATTTGTATTTTACTTCGTCGGGTTGTTTAAAAAAAGTCTGTACTGCTTCGTAGAGTTTAACGCGGATATCTTCTGTTAGGCCGTGGTTAGAAATGGCTACAAAGCCAATATTGTTGAACGCAGCCCCTAAATTTTGGACAAATTTAGCTTTTCGTTCAGGATTGCCCGATGTAAAATCGGATAAGTCTAAAGACGGGATTTCGTCTAAAAGAGCAATTTCTGACATGATAGTTGATGATTTGGAATAAAATAAAAGAACCGCTATTGGGTCTAATAGCGGGTTACCCGATAACCTGGGATTCATTACTACAAAGTTTGAAAAAACAATCGGTTTATTCAAACATCAAATAAATGGTAATGGTATGTGACGTCAGGCGACGAATACCGTTACTGGATGTATTGAGGTCGTTGGAACGGAATAAGTTGAGAATACCGTGTGAAAATCGAATTTCGGGAGAAAATTTCGTGTAGGCCAAAAACTGTTCTAACCCAAAACCGTAGTCTACAGTTAAATCCGAACCACGGGTATTTAAAAAATCCGAACCTTGTCGAAGTCGCTTCCGAACGTTGGTTTCAAAGCCAAATGTCATCCCACCGAGCATATACATTCGGGTGTTCATGCGGCGTTGAGATTTATACTTGAATAAGACAGGAATTTCAATCCAAGTAGCTTCGCGAAGCTCTTGGCGAGTGCTTCCTTTTGCATATTCGTATTTTACGGCTCGATCATAAAGAGAAACCGACGGCGTCGTTCGGATGTCCCAACTGTCGTTGAGGTACCCGTTTACCACAAATCCCATGCGAAATCCTGCCGTAGCAGGAGCTGTGATACGGTTGAGGGTATCTTGGGTCAAAAATGTATTACTATGTACAATGCCAAATCGTGTGACGGGCAGGGCAAACAAAAAGCCGTAATGAACGGGCTTGTCGTCGTAGTGTTCTAAGTTTTTACGATAGTAGCTAGAAGTTTGGGCATTTGCAGTAAATAGCATTGCTTGTCCCAAAAGCAACGCGCTAATGATTACTTTTTGCCAATGTAAATGGAGCAAATTCCGAAAGTGAGTGGTATGCATTTCGTGTGTTTAAAACCAGCCTGTTCGTAAACTTTCAAAAAGTCGTCTCCATCAGGAAACGCCTGTACCGATTCGGGTAAATAGGTGTAGGCCGAGGCATCTTTGGAAACCATTCGTCCGATAATCGGTAAAATGTAACGAAAGTAAAAGTTGTATAATTGTTTGAAAGGAAAAGTTTTCGGTTTTGAAAACTCCAAAACAACACACGTTCCTCCCGATTTGGTCACACGGCACATTTCGGTAAGGCCAGCTAACAGGTTCTCAAAGTTTCTTACTCCAAAGGATGCTATGACTGCATCAAAAGAATTGGTTTCGAGCATTAGGTTAATTGAGTCGCCGCTACGGAGTTCAATTATGCTTTCCTTGCCCATTTTTTTGATTTTCTCACGGCCAACGGCCAACATTCCCTCCGAAATATCAACTCCAATGATTTTGGTAGGGTTTAGCTTGAGGGCTTCAATCGCAAAATCGCCGGTACCTGTGGCAATGTCCAAAATGGTTTGCGGTTTTTCGGGCTGAAGAAGCTTAATGGCTCTTTTGCGCCAATAAAAATCAATTCCTGCACTTAAAAAATGATTCAAGAAATCATACTTAGCCGAAACGTTATCAAACATCTCAGCAATTTGCTCACGCTTAGAGGCGTCTTTATCTTTATAGGGAACTACAGTCATGTCAATATCAATAAAAAGTGTACAAAGGTACGAACGACAATTGGGAAACGCTTTGTAAGACTAAAGAGTTTTGTGTAAAATTGTTAATCGTATCGAATACAAAGCAATAATGATAGGAAAAATCGAAGAAATTCGAGATTATTTGTACAAATACCTCGAAGCCCGGCTGGATTTATTTAAAACTGAAGCTCAAGAACAGATTGAAAACGTTGTAGTACAAATCATTTACTTGGTGGTTTTGCTGCTGTTAGTTTCACTGACAGGGATTTTTGTGTTTATTATGGTGGCTGTTTTACTCAATGAATGGCTCGAAAGCCGTTATTTAGGCTTTGCCATTGTCTTTAGTTTACTGTTGGTCAAAACCATTGTTTGGGTTCGGGCAGGAGGCTGGGTCAACAACGTTGTCCGCCAGTTGTTGTACCACATTTTTAAGAAGAACTAAGCAAAAGCTCAGAGAGTAAGCACCGCACCCATTGGCCTGTTTGCTTACTTGTTTATTTTAATAACCCGAGCGGGATTTCCGCGTACAATGGCGTTGTCAGGAATGTTTTTTGTGATGACACTTCCTGCCGCAATCATACAGTTTTTCCCAATAGTTAGGTTAGGTGCAACTACCGAGCCTGCGCCAATTAACGTAGCTTCTCCAACCCGAATATTGCCGCACAAAGTAGCTTTAGGCGCTATATGTACAAAGTCGTCAACCACGCAGTCGTGGTCAATCGAAGCGCTAGTGTTGATAATCACGTGTTTACCAATTTGAGCATCAGCCTGAATGACTACATGATGGAAAATTACAGTACCCTCTCCCCACTTGACCGATTCGTCGATGGTAGCTGTAGGGTGAACAACTTTCCCAAAACGGTGTTGGATGGTTGCAGCTACTTTTTTTCGTCTCGTATTATAACCAATGGAAATAATGAGGGGAAGAGACGACGATTGGTCGGCATTATAATTTCCAACGACAGGAATCCCCCAAAGTTCGTTTTTCGATAAATCATCATCAAAAATGGCGTTAATTTCTACATTCTGGGCCCGCAAGCAACTGATGATTACCTTGGCGTGGCCACTTGCACCATATAAAAGCATAGCAGTTGGAGTTAGTTATTTCCCATAAATTTTTCCATTGTCGTTGTTTGTGAAGCATTTACTCCTTCCGATTTAACCACTTTCATAGCCGTTAGCCATAAAATTTTTAAGTCAAGCAAGAAGGAGAGATTTTCTACGTACCAAACATCGTACTCAAATTTTTGCTGCCACGAAATCGCGTTCCGTCCATTTACTTGAGCCCAACCCGTAATACCAGGTTTGACATCATGCCTTCGCTGTTGATGAGGATTGTAGAGGGGTAAATATTCGACTAATAACGGGCGAGGCCCTACTAATGACATATTGCCAAGAAGTACATTGATAAGTTGAGGGAGTTCATCAAGGGAGGTTTTTCGTACCCATTTCCCTACTGGTGTAAGGCGTTTGTGGTCGGGTAATAACTCACCTTTAGAATTTACCCTATCATTCATTGTTTTAAACTTCCAAATCCTGAAAATATGGCTATGTAGCCCAGGCCTGTACTGAAAAAAGAACGGTTTTCGGTCGTTGTAAAAGTAAAGTAAGCCCGCCACAAAGAGAGTGATAGGAAGGGTAATTATCAGGATAATTAATGCGATTGTTTTGTCAATCAGTGGTTTGAAAAATTGTGGATACATGCGACAAAGTTACAGATTCGGCGGCTGTCGCCAAACGCTGATAATAGCATAAGTTTGCTTTGCCAAATAGTACTTGGAGTAAATTTTTGTTGGACTCGAAGCTGGGCAGCCTGACCATGTTGTTTGACGAGACTTGGGTCTTGAAGATAAACTAGAAGTTGGGTGGCTAAATCGTGAGGGGACTTTTTTAGGGAAGTTTCTCCAATAAATTTAATAAAAGGTGGGCTGAATTGTAAGAAGCTACCTGTTTAAAGTTTTCGATGCTGTCACGCGCTTTGCTGTCGGCCTTATCGCTCATGCTTCTGATAACCAAACACGGTACTTTTTGTTGCCAACAGATTTGAGCTACGGCTGCTCCTTCCATTTCGGTGGCATCCGCTCCAAATTTTCGGCGCAGTTCGTTGGCTTTAATTTCTGAAGTAACGAGCAGATCCCCCGTGACAATGGTACCTGTCAGAATTTTGGGTGACCGATGATTGATTCCCAATGGTCGAAAATGAGTGTATGTAGCTGCTTCTTGAGCAGTTGCTAATAAAATAGAGTCAGCCAAAAAGTATAACGGATTGAGTTGTTTGGTAAGTGGGTTTCGGGTAGCTCTGGTGAATGTACTGTCGTTGGTTGCTTGGCCATAGTCATATTGGAGGGTTTGCTTGCCAATGACAATATCTCCCGCCTCCAAATCGGGACGTAACCCACCCGCAATCCCCGTGAAAATTACTTGTTTGGGGCGAAACTCTTTGAGGAGGAAAGCGACAGCCATTGAGGCATTTACTTTTCCGATACCTGTTTTGAGAATAACGACTTTATGTTTCCCAATTTTCCCCGTATAAAACGGAATTCCGTGGATGATTTTGGTCTTGGAATGTTGCAAAGATTGTTGGAGTAATTCGATTTCTTCATCCATTGCTCCGACCAATGCGGTGGTCGAGGTAGGAGAATAAACTTGAGAAAAAAGCAAAGGAATGTTGCCCCATAGAAAGATAAATAGTAGTTTCCAGCGCAAAAAAGACATAAATAAGAGAGTTGAAGATGGGAATAAATGCGTATTTGAGACAAAATTGCAGAAAAACCTATTGCTGATTCCGTTATTTTTGTAATTCTTTGTAATAACCCACTTTAATACACAATGAAAGATACTGCCGAAAGAAAGCGTATTCATGCTCGTGCCGATAATAAAGGCTGGAAAAAATGGGGTCCTTACTTAGCTGAACGCCAATGGGGGACTGTTCGCGAAGATTATAGCTATTGGGGCGATTCGTGGGGATTCATTTCACACGAACTTTCTCGTTCGTATGCGTATCGTTGGGGAGAAGATGGCATCGGTGGAATTTCCGATAATAAAGGCCATATCTGTTTGGCTTTTTCGTTTTGGAACCACCAAGACCCTATCATCAAAGAACGCTTGTTTGGTCTGACAGGCCCCGAGGGAAATCACGGAGAAGATGTGAAGGAATTGTACTATTATCTCGACAGTACTCCTACGCACTCCTACATGAAAATGCTGTATAAATATCCGCAGCAAGCATTTCCCTATGCCAAACTATCTGAGGAAAACCGTAAACGAAATCGCTTACAACCCGAATACGAAATTTTGGATACGGGAGTTTTTAACGATAATCGTTATTTTGATATATATATAGAGTATGCCAAAGCCGATGAAAACGACTTATTGGTAAAAATTACGGCACATAACCGCTACGCAAAAGAAGCGCCATTGACCATCTTGCCCACATTGTGGTTTCGCAATACCTGGTCGTGGGGATATGAGCAGTTTAATTATAAGCCTATTCTGAACGGTATTGCCAATCGCCAAATTGATGTAAACCACCGCTTACTCGGGCGATATAAGTTTTATTTGGATGGCGCCGATGAGCTAATTTTTTGTGAAAATGAAACAAACACAGAAAAAATGCTTGGTAAGCCTAATGCTATTCCCTATACCAAAGATGGTATCAATAATTATATCGTAACAGGTAACAAGCAGTACATCAATCGAAATCAAATTGGTTCGAAAGCCGCAGGGCATTACAAAAAAATAGTACCAGGTGGCGGAAGCGTAGAAATTCGTCTTCGTTTTTCAAATCAAACCCATTTGACAAATGCGTTCGATGATTTTAACGATATTTTTGAACAACGCAAAGCTGAAGCCGACGAATTTTACGGCGATTTGCAAAAAAATGTCACGGATTCAGAGCTTCGTACCGTGCAGCGACAAGCGTTTGCGGGAATGTTGTGGAACAAACAGTTCTTTTATTACAATGTAAACGAATGGCTCAAAGGAGACCCCAAAATGCCATTCGAATTCAAAGGAAGAGCGTACCCGCGTAACCTTACGTGGAAACACATGTATACGGCCAATATTCTTTCAATGCCTGACAAATGGGAGTATCCTTGGTTTGCGGCTTGGGACTTGGCTTTTCATACTGTCACATTGGCACGACTTGATCCTTATTTTGCCAAACGACAACTGGCGGTAGTTCTTCGGGAGTACTATATGCACCCCAACGGCCAGTTACCTGCTTACGAATGGAACTTCTCGGATGTAAATCCACCCGTGCACGCTTGGGCAACGTGGAAAGTGTACGAAATTGACCGTGAAATGAACGGGCAAGGGGATGTTGCTTTTCTTGAACGTGTTTTCCATAAATTGTTACTCAACTTTACATGGTGGGTCAACCGCAAAGATGCGGAAGGAAACAACGTTTTTTCAGGCGGCTTTTTGGGCCTTGATAATATCGGGGTATTTGACCGAAGTGCTGAGTTGCCAACGGGGGGGTATTTGGAACAAGCCGATGGAACTGGATGGATGGCTATGTATACATTGAATATGCTTCGGATTGCCTGCGAAATTTCGTTGGTACGGCCTGCTTACCAAGATATGGCCTCGAAGTTTTTTGAACACTTCTTGCACATTGCGGCTGCTATGAAATCGTTGGGAGGCGATAAAATTAGTCTTTGGGACGAGGAGGACCAGTTCTACTATGATGTACTTCATACTCCCGATAAAAAAGGCATGTTGTTAAAGGTACGGTCTATGGTGGGATTGATTCCATTGTTTGCTGTCGAGATTTTGGACGATGATTTGCTTAAAAAGCTCCCTGACTTTAAAAGAAGAGTAGAATGGGTACTTACCAATCGTCCCGATTTGGCGTCGTTGGTATCTCGTTGGCACGAACCGGGTAAAGGAGAGTCTCATTTACTAGCATTACTTCGCGGTCACCGAATGAAGATGTTGCTCAAAAGAATGTTTGATGAAACGGAGTTTTTGTCTGATTATGGCATTCGTGCTTTGTCGAAGTTCCACGAAAAACATCCGTACGAGTTTTACGTAAATGGGGAAGTTCTTAGGGTGAAATATACTCCTGCCGAATCAGAAAGTAGTATTTTTGGCGGAAACTCTAACTGGCGTGGCCCTATTTGGTTCCCACTCAACTTCTTAATCGTCGATTCACTGTTAAAGTTCTATAATTACTATGGTGATGACTACGAAATTGAATACCCAACCAATTCGGGCAATGTGATGACCGTTCGAGAAGCTGCGATGTGCGTGGCAGAGCGGCTAATTAGTATATTCCGCCGAAATAGTAAAGGAGATATTCCAGTGTACACTTCGTCGAAGTTATTCCAAGAAGACGAACACTTCAAGGATTTATACCTGTTTTATGAATATTTTAACGGAGATAATGGAGATGGGCTAGGGGCATCTCACCAAATGGGCTGGACAGGTTTGGTAGCCGACTTGATTGAACTGACCTCAGTACACAAACAAAAAATGAACGAGCTGCTAGTTCGTGAAATGTAAAATAAGTTGAATCAATGCTTTGGTGCGGTGGGGAACAAAATAGAGTTTACCTCAGTTTTGTAAATCAAACCATCGACCAAAGCACTTATTATTTATACGTATGTCACTTGTAGAAGATTTCAATAGCTATCGGACCAAAATGAACGACCGAATCATGTCGTCCGACAACCTTATTATTAAACGCCTTTTTAACTTAGATACCAATTGTTATTCGGAAGGTCACTTAAATGAAGCAACTAAAGAAATGTTAGGATTAGCCTGTTCAATGGTTCTTCGTTGCGACGATTGTGTAAAATACCATTTAGGTAAATGCAAAGAGCTAGGTGTAACCGAATCCCAAATTCAAGAAGTGTTTTCAATAGCCACACTTATTGGTGGGTCAATCGTAATACCTCATTTGCGCCGTGCAGTTGAATATTGGGACGAACTTTCTAAATAATACTATAATATATGGTTGAGGTGAACGAACAATTGGAGCAAAACTGGGAAAAGTTGTTGGATAAGCTCCAGACAATCGTAGGAAAAAGACCTGAGGATTTAAACGGAGTCCTCTTTTTAATAGGTGTACAAGAGTTAGGGAAAGGTCCTTTGCACTTTACAAAAGAGCAAAAACAGGATTTAATGCACATTGCTACCTGTAAAGTTCTGAGTTTATCGGGCTTTTATTCCCTCGAAGGGTTAGATAAAGACGGCTGGCCTCATTGGAAACTAAATGAAAAACTCCCCCGTATTGCTTTAATTCATCAGGAAACGTTTATACGGGAGCACGTTTTGCGATATTTTGCGGAGGAGTCGGGTATTTTTTTATAGTTATAAGAATGTGGTTATCAGTTAATTGCGAAATATTTTATATTT
>JALQYJ010000098.1 GCA_023254175.1 Runella sp.
GGTCTGAAAGTTACCCCAGATTATACCCTAGATACCATGCCCAAAGCGGAAATTCTTCTCCTACCGGGCGGGGGGGGCTATACCCCCGAGGGTGTAGCTTTTGGCAGCCGACGTGAGATGAATAACCCTGTGGTGCTGGAATGGGTCAAAACACAAGCCAACCAAGTCGAACTCCTGTTGTCAGTATGTACGGGGGCGTTAATTTTGGGAAACGCAGGTTTGTTGGAGGGCTTAAAAGCAACAACGCACTTTATGGCGATTGAGTCGCTTCGCGCTATTTCTCCCAACATCGAAGTGGTAGAAAACGTCCGCTATGTCGATAACGAAACCGTCATTTTGTCGGCGGGTGTATCGGCAGGAATCGACCTGTCGTATTATGTAGTAAGTAAGCTTTTAGGGACTGAAATCGCTACTGAGGCTGCCCGATATGCTCAGTATGATTATTGGCAATAACTGTGGGGGGAGTGAAACAATCGTGGGCTAATTTGTAATTTTTCCAAAGATTTAATACTTTGCTCAAGAATTCTCAGTTAGTAGTAATAAAGCACTTTAACATCTCAATCACCATGAAAAAGTATATTTACGCGTCAATGTTTTTTGCCGTAGCAGTTTTGGCGGGCTGCTCAAAAACCGAACCCGAACCCGAACCTGCTGAACAAGTGATTGGGACGTACAATGTGGATAAAATTACAGAATCAATTAAGTACGCATCGGCTACTTCAGAAATCTCAGAAACCACTACGCTACCTATCAAGGGCAATGGTTATGAGCTTACGGCTGTATTGGATGTTGCTAAAAAATCATCAAACATCGTTACAATTGCCTTTGTCCAAACAGTAAAGTTTACGAATGGTAAAACTGAGAAAGATAGTGATGCTTTTGATAGCATTGAATTGAAAAAAGTTGAAGGTTCAGCAGGTCAATATGATATGTTGGATACAGGCGTTAAAATTGGTACGATTGGAAGCAATGCTATTACCTTTGAAAACGTATCAAATGATAAGGATAGCCTTGGAAGAGCATATACCTACACATTTCGCATGACGGGTAAAAAGTCGATTTAAGTAACCTTTTTTTTAAATAAGGGTTAGAAAGTTAGGAAAACGTTGCTTTTCTTTACTTTCTAACCTTTTTTTTAAAAAATCTATATCGTATGAAGCGTCAATGGTGCTTATGGTGGCTGGGAATGATGTTGATGGTTTCGGGAGTGTATGCCAATGACCAACAGCGGTATCTGGCGTATTTGCAGCTCAATTTGAGTCGGGTGGCAGATGCTGAATTGGATATGATGGAAGAAGCCGTGAAAGCGGGTTGTAATGCGGTTCATTTAACCATTCATTGGGATTATGTCTACCCATCATCTACTTCACAACCCGACTGGAAAAAATACGATAGCCAAATCGCGCTGGCGCAAAAATTGGGGGTAAAAGTGGCTCTTCGTATTTATTTGGGTCGTAATGAGGGTAGAATTGTAGGTTTTTGGACCAACGAAGAACGTCAGCGCGATCAGCAAGGGCGTGCGTTGGTGGCGGGCTATGTGAGTACCTATTTTAGCTTTGCGAGCCAACCCGCCGTAGACAAAGGTAATGGCTTCGTCAAAGAAGTATGTGAGCGCTATAAAACTGCCCAAGAACAAGGGGTTATCTCTTGGGTGTCGGTGTGTTTAACACCAACGCAAGAGACGGGGTACTTCTACGAAAACTCTCCCGAAGGCTACGCTCAACCTACTGTTTTTGATTATTCTCCTGCTATGAAACGCGAGTTTCGGATTTGGTTGAGTCGAAAATATACCAAAATCGCCCGCCTTAATGTTTTTTGGCAAACCGATTACAAAGACTTTCAAACCATAGAACCACCAACCGCATTGACTAACCGTGACCAAGTTTTTTGGGGGCAGGCTGGGAAAGATTGGTACGTGTTTCGCCATGCGATTTTTAAGCAATTTATTGAAAAAACAACCAAAACCATCAAATCGGTGCGTGCTGACTATCGCGTAGTTACCGATTTTGGGTCTGTCTTTGACCAACTCAGTGCTGTGTGTGGTAGCATTGCGTTTAGGGATTTAAATTCGGGGACGGATGGTGTCAAAATCAACAACGATGTTCGCTACGATCACCGTTTTTCTATGGATATTCTTCGTAGTAATGTACTCCCCAATCAATGGATTTTGAACGAGGTTTTTCCTGATTTTAAAGCACAAAAAGCAACCGAGCTCATTACCAAGCAATTTGATGAAAGCTATGCACATGGGGCACGATGGATAAGCGTCGTACTTGGCACTCGGGAGGTATTAGAACAAGCCAAACCTATTCTAAAAAGTGTGGCTACAAAATGGATAGCGCCCCCTTTTGTGGAGGTAGTGCCTAAGGCGTTTATGACCTATAACCTTTCACGGGTGTTGGAGTTTGGGTATTTTAGCGGTGGTGTGTATAGCGAATGGGCGAATCGGGCGGGACCTGAGGCCAATCGAAGCCCAGTGAGTATTCGAATGGTCGAGGATATTCTGGCTGATTCCCTTCAAGGAGCCATTAACCGTCCGCCCTATGTTAAAAATCTCCTTCCAACGAAGACCATTAAGGTAAATTCTCCCTTTTCATACCGTCTAAGTTCGGAGGTGTTTGTGGATACCGACGGAGTCATTAGTACAATTGAATTGCAAAATCAGCCTAGTTGGTTGACATTTTTCAATGGGGTTTTTAGGGGGACTCCTCCACAAATCGGAATTTATACTTTTACGGTACGCGCTACCGACGACGACGGAGCCACAGTACAAACTTTGTTTACGATTGTTGTCGATAACCTGGGGCGTTCCAATCGCGCTCCTACCGTACGAAAACGCATCGTCGGTGCAGTAGGGTTGTACAATCAGCCCTTTATTTTTAGCATACCAGATAGTACATTCGTCGATTCAGACGGATTTATCAGTCGAACGGAGGTCATTGGACTACCTATTTGGGCTCAGTATCGAAAAGGAGAAATTCGAGGCTTGCCCGATACCGTTGGCGTTTACTCCCTGCGGGTTTGGGGGTACGACGACGAGGATGCGGTGGTAGAAACGACGTTTACGATTACGATTAATTATCCGACGGTTTATTTTGATTTGATTCAGTCAGGAAAACCTGGGCAGCGTTTTTTGATAAAACGTTTACAACCTAAAGAGCAGCTGCTTCAGCATCAACTTCCCGCCTCGGTTACGATTTATGCGGATTGTGACGCGGTTTTTGACGCTTTTGATTTAGAAATTTCGGGAGCACACTATAAAAAATCGTATACGACAAGTTCGCCTTTTTCGCTTTATGATGGCGACGCAGGGATGACAGTAGCAGCTGGAAAATACTTTTTGAAGGGGAAAGCCTATTTTCGTAAACAGTTGATTGCTTCTACTCAATATGAGCTGGAAATTATACCTTCTGACCCCGTTACAAAACAACCTATTAAAATCGAAGATTGGGCCGTTTTCCCCAATCCTGCCACAGATTTTTTACACTTAAAACATCCTACTGGTAAGCTGTCCTCTCTACGTTTTATTTCTCTTTTGGGACAAGAAACTACGGTACCCGAAGAGGCTATTTACCGTTCAGGAACGCAGATTTCCTTCAATTTGCGTCAGTTACGCCTGATTTCGGGGATTTATTTGCTAAAATTGCAGCTTGATGATGCTACTTGGAAGGTATTTCGGGTGGTAAAATACTAGTCAACATACTATTCCAAAATGTTAAAAATACTAGGGATTTGCTTAGGGGTGATTTGGGCGGTTGTGGCTGTTGCTCAAAATGGTGCGCAACAACGGTACGTGGGGTTGCAACTATTGAACTTGAGTACCGAGCCTACTTATGGAGCAGACATCATTGAGCAGTCGGTAAGTGCAGGAGCGAATCTCGTTGTGGTAA
>JALQYJ010000152.1 GCA_023254175.1 Runella sp.
ACCGTATTTTACAAAAGAGCCTTTTGTTCCATGAATGATATACCTTGGGCCTTCTTCGCGTACTAAAAGGCTTGATTTACTAGTTCTTGCAAGGCATCAGTATCGTTACTTTGTAATATATCTAAACGTTGCGCTATACTTAACGGAGCTTCTGTTGGATTTAGCATTAACTCAGGAAATAATTTTTGTATTTCAAAAAAATGACAGTACCTAGTTTTTATTCCGATCTATCGGAAGTTTTATTTCATTTGATACACCATTTGTAAAATTCCTTCCAAATACTCTCGCGAATTGCTCAAGCGTGGCACTTTGTTTTGGCCGCCTAATTTTCCTCGACGCCCCATCCATTCATAAAATGTCCCCGAAGGTACATTGTGCATAAGCGGTGCCAGCAACGCCAGGTCTTGATAACGCTTAGCATCGTAGTCGGAGTTTACTTCCCGAAGGCGTTTGTCTAACAAATGACAAAACTTTTGCCAGTCGGACGGTGCCTTACTAAATTCAATGACCCATTCGTGACGGCCTTTGCTACCATCGTCCATATAGACGGGCCCTGCCGTATAATCGGCTATCACTGCCCCTGTGTGTTCACAGGCAAATGTAACTGCCTCGTCGGCATTCTCAATAATGACTTCTTCACCAAAAGCATTAATAAAATGCTTCGTACGGCCACTAATTTTGATACGAAAAGGATATTTGGAGGTAAACTTTATGGTATCTCCAATCTGATAGCGCCACAAACCACTGTTGGTCGAAATGATAAGCGCGTAGTTTTTATCCAACTCCACTTCATCCAATGTAACAGCTTTGGAGTGCGGTTTGTCCCATTCTTCTACAGGCACAAATTCGTAAAAAATACCGTAATCGAGCATCAAAAGCATTTCTCCTGGATGAGCAAGGTCATCTTGTAACGCAAAAAAGCCCTCCGAGGCGTTGTAAGTTTCCATGTAGGTAACTTTATCGCTCGGAAAGTATTTTTTCATAAACAACTCACGGTAAGGCTGAAAAGCAACCGCTCCGTGGATAAATACCTCAAAATTAGGCCATATATCGAGCATGTGCTGTGCTCCACGTTCCTCCATGATACGGTCGAGGAGTACAATCGTCCAAGTCGGTACCCCCAATATACTTGTTACGTTTTCATTGCCACAGATTTCAGCCATCTTGACCAACTTCCCCTCCCAGTTATCCATCAAAGCAATGTCGATGGGAGGCGTACGAATGTAGTCGGCCCACGCAGGTAAATTACGCATAATCACCGCCGACACATCGCCTACCATTCCGCCTCCGCTGTTGAAAGGGTTTTCGTGTAAACTCCCACCAATTGACAAGCCTTTTCCTTCAAAAACCAACGTTCCTGGACGGTTTTGGGCGTACAGCGTCATCACGTCGCGGCCACCTCGATAATGGCACTCTTCCAACGACTCTGGCGTAATAGGTAAGTATTTGCTACGGGCATTGGTCGTTCCCGACGATTTTGAAAACCATTCGACGTCCGACGGCCAAAGAACATTTTGATCGCCGTGCAGTACCCGTTCAATCG
The DNA here is from genome assembly GCA_023254175.1 of Runella sp. Taxonomy (GTDB): domain Bacteria; phylum Bacteroidota; class Bacteroidia; order Cytophagales; family Spirosomataceae; genus Runella. Next base: position 1,544 of record JALQYJ010000152.1, read on the forward strand.
ACGGATATAAATCTTCATAACTCGAAATTGGTACGCGTTCTTGGTACTGTTTAATGGTTTGAATCGAATCATAGCGGTACTTTCGCCCCCAATCGGTGTAACGAGCCCCTTCCAGCAAATCATGGAATACTTTATACTGAACCTCTATGGGATTCGCCTTGAAGTGTTCGATGCGCTCGGCACGACGCTTCATAAAAAAGACCATTATGTCGTTCAGTAAAGACACAGAAAATCAGGTTTTATTTTCTCAAACATAAATAAAAGCAACGAATCATCCACTAAACCCACTATGGGATTTTACAAATATCAAGGATTTGGGATACGATTGGGGTAATCGGTAATGATACCATCCACGCCCATGGCCTTCACTTTCAGCATTTCTTCGGTCGTATTTACCGTCCACGGTACCACTTGTACTCCCATCTTGTGAAGCTGCTGCACCCGCTCCGTTGAAAGTAATAAATGGTATGGACTGTAAATTTCGGGGATAAATCCTAAATCTTCGACATTTTTTTCAATCCCTTTGGCATTAGCCACCAGCGCCGACAGCGCTACTTTTTTATACTTACCCGCGTCGATTTGTTTCTTCCAATGCTTTAAAACGTTAAAATCAAAGCTCTGGAGAACGACTCGTTCAGGCGGAAGCTGAGCCATGATTTCTTGATACACCAAATCCGAAAACTCCTCGGGTTGGGGCTGTGACTTATCGTATTCTTTTTCTTCGCTCTTGATTTCGATATTGTACAAAAAAAGTGGCAGTTTGTTTTTAACTCGGTACGCCTCAACGGCCTCAATCATCTCGCGTAAAAGCGGCTTGTAGGTTTTCTGTTTTTGTTGTTCAGGAAAATTCGCATTACCATTACTTCCCACATCGTAGCGCTTGATTTGGTCGTAAGAGAGGTCGTATAAAACAATTTTGGGGCTTTTTGGCACGGGCGTACCATCAGGTTTTATCGAAAAATCGGGGTGAAAATAAGGGTCGTGCGAAACGACCACTTTTTTGTCTTTCGAAATAACAACATCCAACTCTAAGGTAGCCACCCCGTAATCAAGTGCTTTCAGAAACGCAGGAATGGTGTTTTCGGGCATCAATCCACGGCAACCACGGTGGCCTTGCCAGTTGAACGTCGCAGGCTGCGCCAATGCGGCTCTCTGAATAATACTCATGAGAAAAAACAATATAAAGTAGGGTTTCATCTGATAAATAGAACTATGTCTTTTACAAAACTAGGTATTTCTGCTTTATTTGTAGAAAGATCGTAAAATCTACCACAAGAACAAATTTTATACACGGCTACATTTTTTTTAAAAACTTTTTGCACCAAAGAATTATTCCGCTATTTTTGTAGAAGAAATACGCGTACAGCGAAAATTCGCAACACAATTCATGAAATTACACCTTAATAATATTTTCGGTCTTCTCCTCACACACGTCATGTGAGAAAGGAAACTTTTATAGTAAAAAGGCCCTTTCTCACGCTTGAGAAGGGGTTTTTTGTAAACAAATAACCCCAAGAATCGAAATCTAACCAATTTACAATTTCTTTTATACACAATGAGCCAAAAAGTCCAAATTTTCGACACCACGTTGCGGGACGGCGAGCAAGTGCCTGGCTGCCAATTAACAACCAATGAAAAGATTGTGGTAGCACAACAACTCGAAAAACTGGGTGTTGATATCATCGAAGCGGGTTTTCCTGTTTCGAGCCCTGGTGATTTTCGTTCGGTGGTAGAAATTTCAAAAGCTGTTCGTCAGCCTGTTATTTGCGCCCTTTCACGCGCCGTAAAAGGGGATATTGATGCCGCTGGAGATGCCCTCAAATATGCTCAACGCGGACGGATTCACACGGGACTTGGTTCGTCCGATATTCACATTCAGCACAAATTCAACAGCACACGCGAAAAAATCGTAGAACAGGCGATTGCCGCCGTTAAACACGCTAAGTCGTATGTGGAAGATGTAGAATTTTATTGTGAAGATGCAGGACGCGCAGATGTTGCTTTTTTGGCACACTTGGTAGAATCGGTAATAAAAGCGGGGGCTACAGTAGTAAATATCCCAGATACAACAGGTTACTGTTTGCCCAATGAATACGGCGATAAAATCAAGTATATCTTTGAAAATACCTCAAACGCTCACCTTGCTACCATTTCGATTCACTGTCATAACGACCTTGGTTTGGCAACGGCCAACTCTTTAGCTGGTATCATGAACGGAGCACGTCAGGTTGAAGTAACGATGAACGGCATCGGTGAACGGGCAGGAAATACATCGTTGGAAGAAGTAGTAATGGCGCTTAATGTACACAAAGAGTTAGGATACGAAACAGGAATAAATACTCAATTGCTTTTCCCTACCAGCCAATTGGTTTCAAAAATGATGCGTATGCCTGTGCAAGCCAATAAGGCAATTGTAGGCCGTAATGCGTTTGCGCACTCATCGGGTATTCACCAAGATGGTTTCTTGAAACATACCTTGAACTACGAAATTATGAGTCCTACAGACGTAGGTGTGGATAAATCAATGATTGTGTTGACAGCTCGTAGCGGTCGCCACGCGTTGAAACACCGCTTGGAATTGTTGGGTTACACCTTCGATAAAGCGACGTTGGACGTTATTTATAAGCAATTCTTGGACGTAGCCGACATAAAAAAAGAAGTAAACGACAAAGACTTAGTAGAGCTTGCTCGTGAGCTAGTTGTTGCTAGTTAATTGGTTATCAGCTGATTCGATAAGCGTCTTCCCCCCCCCCGCAGAGTCACTTTTGCGGGGGGTTTTTCTTTTGTGATATTTCTAAAACACATAGAAAACAGTATAATACACACATAGAAAGCTACTACTATACCCGAAGATTTTTCAAATCCATAAACACCGTGTCAAATCTGTGTTCTAATCAATAACTATTAACGAATATCCTCCAAAATCAAATCAGCGGCTTTTTCGCCAATCATAATGCAGGCGGCATTGGTATTGCCCGCGATGATACGCGGCATGATCGACGCATCGGCCACTCGAAGCCCTTCAATGCCTTGTACCCGTAATTTACTATCTACTACCGCCATTTCGTCGTTACCCATTTTGCACGTACCAATGGGGTGATACACCGTTTCCAATAGTGTCTTGATGTGCAAAATAAGTGCCTCGTCGGAGCTACGTTGAAGGGGAAGAATTACTTCCTTTCGCACTGCATCAAATGCCTTAGCATCCATAATTTCCAGCGCTTTTTTGGTACCTTTCAATAGCGTTAGTACATCGTCTTCTTCGGATAAGAAACGAGGATCAATGAGTGGTGCATCCAACGGATTTGATGAGCGTAATCCCACAAATCCTACACTTTTAGGCTTAAGGAGCGTCGGTAAAATAGTAAAACCACTGGTGTGCGGAAAAGTATCAATGTTGTAAAAATCGGCTTTCCCGTCGTTGCCAATGTGAACAGGTGCAAAATGGAACTGAAAATCGACGGGGTCTGGGCCTGTATAAATTTTGGTAAAGGCATTGGCTTCCAACGGACTAATCGTCATCGGCCCTTTTTTCATAAACACGTACTGCGCCAATCCCTTCACTTGTCCCCACACAGACAGATAATCGTTGGCAGTTGGCACGTTGGCCAAGGCACTCACCCCCGTAAATAAGTGGTCTTGTAAGTTTTTACCCACCCCTGGTAAGTGTTTTTTAACCTTTATTCCGTGCCTTTTTAGCTCGTCTTTGTCGCCAATCCCCGACAACATCAAAATTTGGGGAGAATTAAAAGCCCCCGCCGACAGGATGATTTCTTTGTTAGCAAACGCTTTTTCGGTGGTATTTTTTCCCGTCAAAAACTCCACGCCTACCGCACGGTCATTGTCCAAAATGAGTTGAGTCGTATGCGCAAACGTAATGACTTTTAAGTTGGGGCGATTCAAAATGGGTTTCAAAAAAGCGGCGGCCGTACTCCATCGTTTTTGGTCTTTAATAGTAAACTGAAACAGGCTTGTACCTGCTTGTTCGGCACCGTTATAATCGGGGTTTTCGGGAATCCCTTTTTCGGCACAAGCTTTCACAAACGCCTCCGCCACGGGGGTACGATACCCCGTCGCATATGTCACATTGAGCGGCCCACCCTGCCCGTGGTATTCGTTGTGAATCTGCTCGTTGTGTTCTGATTTTTTAAAATAGGGCAATACCTCTTCGTAACTCCAGCCTTCGTTGCCCATGGCTGCCCATTGGTCATAGTCGGCGCGGTTGCCTCTCACATACGCCATGGCATTGGTGGAGCTACTTCCTCCCAAGGCTTTGCCGCGCGGCAAATACATTTTCCGATTGAGTACGTGCTGCTGAGGTTCGGTTTCAAATCCCCAATCGACCTCCGTACGATTGAGCTTGGAATATGCCGCAGGAATATGAATTTCCATTTTTTTGTCAGGCCCTCCTGCTTCCAACAACAATACTTGAATCGCTGGATTTGCCGAAAGGCGATGCGCCAACACACAACCCGCCGAGCCTGCCCCGATGATGATGTAATCAAATGTCATTTCCGTGAAAAGGGTTTATTTTTCAGGAAATGTACTGTTTTTTGTTGGTTTTTCACAAATCATTTCATCCCTTCTAGTTATAAGCAACCAGAAGCACAATGGGTCTAGCGTCTCCAACGCCAATTACCCGTTGTTAGGGCGTGTTTTTCTGATAGGTTTGCCGTACTTCTTCATCATTTCTTTGGCGTGGTCGCGGCGCACGTTTACTTTTTTGTTTTTCTCTGATTTGTCGTGAAATGCCCCGCCAAACGATTCGCTCAATGCAATCTTAACTTGCGGAAGTTTCATCATCTGTTTTGGCTTTTCCTCTTCAATCAGTTCATCCGAAATTTCGAGATGTTTGGGCAATGGCCGCATCGGAATTTCCTGCTGCATTAGCACTTCCACCTCCAACTGCTGTTCTTTCTCATTTTCAGTAATAAAACTAATGGCCACACCTTTTTTATCCACCCGGCCCGTACGCCCAATGCGGTGAATGTAGGTTTCGGGAAACTCTGGCATGTCAAAATTAATGACGTGCGACACTTCGGCAATGTCCAAACCGCGGGCAATCACGTCGGTAGCAACCAAAATACGTGCTTCACCTTTTTCAAAACGCTTAACGGCCTCAAAACGCTGATTTTGGGCTTTGTTGGAATGAATAACGCTTAATTCTTCCCCAAATTCCACCGACAATTCGTTATATACCAACTCGGCCAGTTGCTTTGTCGCCACAAACACCAACACTTTTGTCATGTCAGGATCGTGCCCAAGGAGCAATGTCAACAAATTGATTTTTGTATAAAAATTAGGAACGTCGTAAGCCGTTTGATAGATATTATCCAAAGGCGTTCCGACGGGAGTGGCCTCTACCCGAACGGGACTGTCGAAGTAGCTATTCATCAACGCCTCTACTTCGTCGGTAATAGTAGCCGAAAAAAGAAGATTTTGGCGGCGTTCGGGCAGCGTATCCAAAATTAACTTTAGCTGCGCCCGAAAACCTAAATTGAGCATTTCGTCGGCCTCGTCAAGCACTAATCGCTTGATATTCTTTGGCTTCACTACCCCACTCGACAGTAAATCAACTAAACGACCTGGCGTAGCCACCAATATATCAACACCGTTAGACACTTCAGCTACTTGGGGTTTGAAGTTTACCCCTCCATACACGCCCACTACAAGCAGGTTCATGTAGGTTGTCAGTTGTTTTACCGACTCCACGACCTGCACCACCAACTCGCGGGTGGGCACCAATATCACTAATTGAGGAGATTTCTCTTTGGAAAACTGAAACAGACGTAAACACGGCAACAAATACGCGAAGGTCTTTCCCGTACCTGTTTGTGCAATTCCATATACGTCCTTGCCTGACATTACAACAGGAAGAACCTTCGATTGGATGGTTGTTGCCGTCGTAAAGCCCAAATCATCAAGGGCTTTCAGCAGGGATTTATTCAGATTTAGTTCGTCAAACTTCATGTGGCTTATTCATCGTAATAAGCCGCAAAGGTACGACTTATTTTTCAGGAAGATGCACCTCGGCCATCATGCAACGCGCTGACCCACCCCCATTTCCTTCAATAATAGACAAATCAGAGTGAAATAAGACCGCATAATCATCGAGTTCGTCGCGTTGCTTGGCCGTCAATGACTCAAACGCTTGTGTAGACATCACGAGTAGTTTTTCGCCTCGTTTGTTATATACCAAAAGCATATTTCCCGCGAAGCTATTCATTTGCTCGAGGGTAATTTCAATTACCTGTTTACCTGTTTTTTCAAGTTCTTCTCGCACGTACAGACGTTCGTCGAGGTCGGTAATCGCCTGCAAACACACCACCGCAAAAGCATCGCCTACGCACATCACCACATTGGTATGGTAGACCGCTTTTCCGTTGGCATCGGCCGCATTGAATTTTACAATTTTATAGCCCGTTTCCTCCGCAAAGGCGTCCAATACATCAGAATCAGTCCGCGGCGAAAGACACACATACGCAACTTTATAACGGCGATCGAGCACCATACTTCCTGTTCCTTCCAAAAACTTTCCTTCTTTCTCAAAATACGTCAAATCAATAATTTGTTCGACTTGAAAATGTTCTTTAAGGCTTTCAATAATATCCGTACGGCGTTCCAAACGGCGATTTTCAGCCTGCATTGGGTATAGAATTACCTTACCGCTTTGGTGAAAAGAAATCCAGTTATTCGGAAAAATGGAATCAGGCGTATGAGGTTCGGGTGTATCGTCGTACGCAATTACATCCACACCAGCCGCCGTAAGTTGTGCTACCATATTTTCAAACTGAACCAAGGCTTCTTCTTGCGCGCTGTCTTTGGTTTTGGCGGCCAAGGCGGCATCTTGAAACGCGTTGCTTTCGGCGGTTTCTTCATTAAACCCAAAACGCACAGGCCGAATCATCATAATGTGCGTGGTAGCCTGAGGTTGCATTTTGTACGACATACTATTCATCTTTAGTTGCTGATTTTTAGGAAAACAATTGGGAAACTTCAAATTGAAAATCGGGGACGACGGGCAAAGCCACAATCAAATCTTTTCCTTTGTACGCTTTTGATTCATCAGGATTGGTATAGACGTATATTTTTTGCTGCTTTGGCGCAATGTACCATACCAACGCTCCGCCTGCGTCGAAATAATCTTGTACTTTTTCAATCACATCTTCAAACGACTCCGAATCTGACAAGATTTCAATGGCAAATCGCGTCTTTATTCGTGCCCCTTGCCGCATTTGTTTGATTTCATCCGCCGTAAAATAGGTCAAATCTGGCACTCGTTTGCGGGTTTGGCTTATGTAAGAATCTGATTCAGGCATCAAAACATCTCCGTTCTGATAGCTTTTTGTCTGCGTAAAAATTCGTTGCAAAAAAGCCGCGATAAAAATCTCATCTTGCTTCATAGCCTCCTTTTGAAGGATTTTACCATCTAAAAATTCAAAACTACCTTCCACCACGTGTTGGCGCTGCCAATTTTCAAACGCTTCGACTGTTTGAAGGTCAGTTGGTAATACGTCAGTCTGAACCAGTGTAGTAGTCATAGCTTGCTTGATTTTATCCTAAAGTTAATGATAAAGCCAATGAATCAAAAAGGCAGGATGCTTAAAATCCATCCCGCAAAATCGGTAAACTCATGCAATGTGAACCACCTCGCGCCCGCGAAAGCTCAGCCGAAGGCAGCATAATGAACGTATTTTGAATCGTTTCGGGCGATGAAATTCCTGCTTCAAATTCTTCCAATAAATCTTTTGCCCGAATCGTACGGAAACCTTTGGCCCTAAATGCCTCAAGGGTTTTGTCGTTGCGGTCGTAGCCAATCACCACGCCGTCTTTAAGCGCCAACAAATTGCAGGAGTCAGTCCATTGTTCACGTGCACCGAACGGAAATTCGTTGTTTCCTGAGTAGATAAACTCAACAGGTTCGCTACATCCTAAGTCGTTTTTACTAATATCAGCCAATAAATCTTCTAAATTCTCAATTTCGGTGGGTTTGTTTTCCCACCCTTTGTTGAATTGCATAATTTGCAAACGATCAGGGTCTTCTTTCGGAGCAAAAAAGTGAAGTACATCGCGCTTTTTAGCTTCGTCTCCCTGGCGAGCAATCGACCCTAGTAACACCCAGACGTTGCGTTTTACTTGCGTAAAAACCGTGTCGATATGCATGTAGTCCCGTTTTTTAGGGATTTTCACGATAGTGATGGTATCCACCACGTTACGCTCAAACAACGATTTCATCACCTGCTGGGCTGCATACAAGGTCGTGCGCTCGCTGCACCCAATCAACAAATGCCGTGGGGCTACCATCATCACATCGCCACCTTCTAGCGTGGAGCGGAGATAATCACTCTTGAGTTCGTCCTCTGTCAACAAGAAATGGTGTTCATTATCAGGAATTTCGATGATATTATTGCGACAACCCTCAAACTGAGGATGGTTAAAAAAGATGTATTGAGTCAACAAGGACTCCCGCGTGCGAGCCGTCTTCGCGGGTTTGTTGAGCAGCACGTGGTCGTTAATCACAATACCAATGTCACGAGTAAAAATAAAGTTGGGTAGCGGAGCAAAAATCATATGACGGTCAGGTAACGAACCCGAAATCAGGATTTTTGCTAGTTCAATAGAGTCGTATTCTTCGAGTTTTTCCTGAATCCGAAACGAACAACGCTCTACGGCACAAATAGAAGCAATGAGTTTTACCCGAATGCTCTCTTCTTCAAGGATTTCCGCTAACAGTTTTTGTATATCTACGACTTTGTCAGAGTTAAAATATTCGGGACTTCCTGGTTTGTAAAACAAACGCTTTGGGTCGGCATCTATCTCTTTTATTTTTCCTTTCACTTTTTCAGAATCCAAAAAATAGAGCAAGATTTTGACATAGTAATCGTACTCTTCGCGACGCATGGTATCGAGGTGTACAATGTCCTCAAAAAGCCAGTCCTGCGCTTTCGAGGGAACAACTTTACCCAAACCACGGTCGGGGCTGTGAATAAGTAATCTTCGAAGCGTCCCTACCTCGGACGATACTCTGAGTTGATTGTCGAATGTCATAAGGAAAACTTGGTGAAAGAGCTTGGTAAGACGCGGCGTTTTTTGTTTTTTCGTAAAATATACTTTTGACTTAAAATAAAGGATTTACAAAGCAAAAAGACGCGAAATTTTAATTTTTAGAAAAAACAATTTACTTTATTTCAATTTATTAAGTCATTTTGCCTAACAAAATGAGGAGCGTTTGCATCGGAGATGCTCAACGTTTGTAGCGGGTTGTGAAAAATCCGCCACACGATGCACGAATGAATACCCCCGACACCATTATTGAACAGGTACAGCTTGGCTTTCGAAATAGACTTTCTTAGATACGCGGTCAAATCTAAAATCTAACCGTCCAAGGCTTACCCCACCCCAACCTGCTTGATTGATAATCACCGACTTACCTACTTGGTTTTTAAGTATTGTAGGTTCGTTTAAGAACGTATGCGTATGTCCTCCGATAATCACGTCGATGTCTCTGGTTTGCGGTGCCATTACTAAATCCGACATTTCACCTTCGCTCATCTTGTATCCCAAGTGCGAAAGGCACACCACCAAACTACACTTCTTTTCGTTACGAAGCATTGCGGCAGTGTCGTTAGCCGTTTTGACAGGATCGAGGTATTTAGTTCGACCAAATAGTTTCTGCGGAATCAAGCCATCGGGGCTAATTCCAATCCCAAAAACGCCTACTTTTACCCCTTGGACATTAAAGATTTTGTACGGTTGTGCCAATCCTTCCATGGACGTTCCTGTGAAGTCATAGTTAGCTATCAGCACAGGAAACTTGGCATACTCCTTGATTTGCGTCACGTACAGGTCAAGCCCGCCGTCAAAATCGTGGTTGCCCATCGTCACGGCATCGTAGCCCATTTGGCTCATCAATTCGATTTCGGGACGACCTTTGTAGAAGTTAAAATAAGGCGTTCCTTGAAAAATATCACCTGCGTCAAAAAGCAATACATTCTGTTCTTCCGAACGAATTTTACTCAAAATTCGCGCCCGATTCACCACGCCACCGCGCCCCGCCATGCGATCACCTTTCGGAAAAGGCTCCAAGCGGCTATGCTGGTCGTTGGTATGTAAAATGGTGATTTTGACTTCTTTTGCCTGAGGCGACGCCCACGTTTCAAAAGGTGATACGCCCAATGCTACGGCTCCAGTAGCCCCAAAAATATGTTGAAGAAATATACGTCTTTGCATAATAATAATAAAGCAACAGGTTGGTTCTAATAGGACTACTTACTCAACAACGGTCGTTCTGCCGTCTTTTTTAGGGTCAATTGCCTGCCCTTGTTTTCCCTTACGGCGCAAGTAATCCGCCATGGCGTCGCGCATGAGGTAATTGAGCGCCTGATAGCCCTTATTATTTTTAACGATGGGCGCTAAATCGCTGCTCATTGCCATATAATCGCTTGTAATCAGCGTGTAGGTCTGCTCCGTATTAAGAGGTTTCCCTCCAATCAACACTTCTTTAGGTTTGTTAGTAGCCTTATCAACGACAAGTTTCAAACCTGACTGAGGTTCCTTACGTTGAGCCAAATAATCAATCACTTTCTGCATGACTTCACCCGAAAGCGTAAGCACCACTAAATCGTTATCAAAAGGCATTACTTCATATACTTTACCGAGGGTAATGTTTCCTTGAGGCAACTCCGTTCTAATTCCTCCGTTGTTGGTAACTGCCACATCAATGGGTCTACCACAACGCTCTTGTCCCATTTCCCGAAAAAGATCTGCCATCAAATTCCCTAGTTCTGATTCGGGTATTCCTTTGGTCAACCTACGAGGTGAAGTCGTCAGCACCGCCGTCATTTGGGCGTCCAAACTATCGTGGTAAGGTTGAAGATATTGATCTACCGTTTGTGACAAAGCCGAAGTCGGTGCACTAACGGTATCACTGACTGCAATCGGCTGAAATTTAACGGGTTTCCCTACAAAATAGCGCGTACAAGCTCCTAAAGAAAAAGCGAGTAGCGCCAACGGCAATACAATTTTTTTCATGGTTCTAGTTTATTAATTCCTTTCTATTTCCCCACCAACACTTCAAGCATTGGACGTTCGTTAGAAGCCACTAGTGGTTTTCTGTCAACGAGTTTAAACTTTCGGCTACGACCTTCTCGTAATAAGCTTCGTATTGAGGCAGAATATTCGCCAAATCAAACTCTTTAGCTCGGGCAAGCGCATTGGCCTTAAAACGGGCTAAATTTTCGTCTTGGAGGATATACATCGCATTTTTAGCCATGTCGTCGACATCTCCGACATTACTCATAAAACCAGTAACTCCTTGAACATTCAACTCCGGTAAACCGCCAGCTTTTGAGGTAATCAAAGGTACTTCACAGGCCATTGCTTCCAAAGCAGCTAGCCCAAAACTTTCTGTTTCAGAAGGCATCACAAACAAATCAGCAACCGACAACACCTCTTCGATAGCGTCCAAATTACCCAAGAAGCGCACGCACTGCATCAAATCTAGGTCGCGGCACAGGTTTTCGATTTTGTTACGTTCAGGCCCGTCACCTACTAAAAGCAATTTGCTTGGTACTTCGTGGCGTACTTTTTCAAACATCAACACAATGTCTTCAATCCGCTTTACCTTTCGAAAATTGGAGGTATGCACCAGCAATTTTTCACCGTTGGGACAAATTGCCAACTTGAAATGGTCTTTTTTCTGTTTCTTAAAACGATCTAAGTCAATGAAGTTCGGAATCACTTCAATGTCTTTTGTGATAGGGAAATAATCGTAAGTAGCTTGTTTTAAAAACTCCGACACCGACGTAATACCGTCTGACTGGTTGATACTAAACGTAATCACGGGTTCGTACGAGCGGTCTTTGCCGACGAGCGTGATGTCAGTTCCGTGCAAAGTTGTGATAACGGGGATATGAATGCCTTGGGATTTGAGAATTTGCTTTGCCATGTAAGCCGTTGAGGCGTGCGGAATGGCATAATGCACATGCAAAACATCTAATTTTTCGGTCTTCACTACGTTCACCATCGCGCTCGATAGCGCCGACTCGTACGGGGCGTACTGAAACAACGGATAATTGGGAATATGAACTTCGTGGTAAAAAATATTTTCACTGAAAAAATCTAAGCGTGTAGGTTGTGAGTATGTGATGAAGTGAACCTGATGTCCGACGGCAGCAAGCGCCTTTCCAAGTTCAGTAGCGACTACGCCACTACCACCAAATGTTGGATAACAAACAATTCCGATTTTCATTCGCGGACGAGGAGTTAGTTGAGGTATTATTCGGCACAACAAAAAAAATCCAATTTTTTCTCCACATTCTGTATAAAGATTTTGTAAAGTCCCGAAACGCATCTAACTTATTCGTTGTTCTGTATACAGCTTTGAAGACATCCGCAAATCCATAATCTGTCCTATTTGTGAAACGCCGCCTTACCATCAAAGATACTTCGTTTGGGTTTATGCGGCTTATCCGCTGGCCTAACCTACTCATGATTGCCCTAACGCAATACATGACTCGCCTGTTTTTAATTGGCCCTATCAGCGACTGGAAAAGTATTTTGTTCGAAAAAGAGATTTTTCTTATCACACTTTCGACCGTACTTATCGCGGCAGCGGGTTATGTCATTAACGACTATTTTGACATCAAAATCGACCTTATCAACAAACCTGACCGCGTCATCATTGGACGATACCTCAAGCGCCGCGTCGCCATTACTACCCACCAAGTTTTCAATATTTTGGGGTGTGGCCTAGGGCTATTGGTGCATAAATGGATATTTCTCCTGAGTGTGTTATCCGTTACGCTTCTTTGGGTGTATGCCTCTTATTTCAAAAAACGACCTTTCATTGGCAATTTCATTGTTGCCCTTCTAACGGGCCTTTCTCTCATTATTTTAGCCGTTTATTACCCCCAAAATCGCTCGTTGGTTATTTTGTATGCCTTGTTTGCCTTTGGTATTTCGCTCATTCGTGAAATCATCAAAGACATGGAAGATGTCCGCGGCGATGCTTCTCACGGCTGTCAAACACTTCCTATCATTTGGGGAATTCGACGCACCAAGGTCTTTCTTTACGGGCTCATTGCCATTTTTGTTCCCAGTTTGTTTCTGGCTGCGCATTGGCTACAAAACTCCCAATTGACGTGGATGTTTGTAGGGCTTCTTGGACTCATTGGCTGGTTGGTATATCGTCTTATCCGCGCCGACACAAAAAAAGAATTTGATTCGTTAAGTAGTTTGTGTAAACTTGTTATGCTTATCGGAATGCTGAGTATGATCTGGTTAGCGTATTAATTCTTTAATATTTCACCTCAATTTTCAAGCGTATGAAACGGTTTTTAGTTACATGTTTTACCCTCATTGGTTTAACCCTACAGCTTCAAGCTCAGTCTTGCCTCGGCATTACAATGAAAGCGGGGTCGGGTTTTGAATTGCTCAACTACAACGCCAAAGACAAACTTACGGGGCGGCTCCTTTACACTGTGAAAGATGTCGCCAATGACAACGGAACGGTGGTAATGAAAATGGAAGCCCAGTCGTTTGATGCCAAAGATAAACCGCAAATGACCAACAGCTACCAATGCCGCTGCAAAGGAAATGAGTTTTCAGTGGATATGACCTCCATGATGGCGGCTCAAGATAACCCCATGATGAAAGACGCCAAAATGACGTTTGCTTCCAACGACCTCACCTACAGCGACTCCTATACCGTTGGCAGTACTCTTAAAGATGCTTCACTTACAGGCAGCGGTATGATGGAAGGCGGAATGAATTTGACCTACAACTTGAATTTGAAAAATAGAAAGGTGGCAAGTCAAGAAAGTATTACGGTACCCGCAGGTACTTACAACGCCTACAAAATCATGGCTGATATGAGCGTGGCTACCAAAACAATCGTCAACCTTTCCTTTGACTTCCTGGCGGTTAGTTACCGTACTCCTGGCGTTTTGTGGGACATCAAAACCGAAACTTACCGTAAAGACAAATTGATAGCCTACAGCATTTTGTCAAAAATTTTTTAAGATTTTCTCTTCCACTTCAGGGTATTCAGCAAGTGAACGATGTCCTTGCGAAGGTAGTCGATGGCAGGTTGTAACGAATCTTGCTTATCGGCTACCGAAAAATAAAGCGCCCCGCGCAGATAATTAGTAGTTGTATCGGTAGTAAAAAATTGAACGTAGCTTGGAACATCCCCCTCCAAATCGAACAACACCGCCGTTTGCCCCGATTTAGTTTTTACCACTTGTTCGCGAATCCCTGTCGCTTTAATTTGGTGCCGACCAGCCAATTTATAAGCATCATTAATAAATCCACCAAGGCGCTGTGAATTGTTTTGGACAGGCTTGTACGTCAACTGAATACTGGCTTTCAGGGAAGGATATGCAATAAAAATCCAGTGAGGTTCGGCGTCGCTAAAGGAATCAGGCAATATCACCGCACTTTTTGAATACTCAAACGAATACGGATGGTCTTCGGTCATTGACTGATAGACTTGTAGAGGCAAATCAAGGCGAGGAAAGCCTTTAGGCTTGGGGGCATAATCGGTTTCAGACCAAGAACAACTCACCCATACGCTTGCAAAAAGGGGCATGATTGCCCAACCTATTTTTTTTACCAAACTTTTGCCCACGATTTCACTGAAATTTAACATGTTATTCTATCAATACTTCTTAGAGATTACTCACAACCGAATTTAGTTACCAAACTCATAACTAATTTCTTTAAAATCGAAATACTCTAGTCGATTCCCAATTTGAACCGCTAAAAGCCCGGCATCGGTTACTCCCACAATCATCCCCGTAAATACGTTTTCATTCTGCCGAAAATTGTGTTGCTCCTGATAACGAAACAAACTTTGTAAATAGCGCATCTTCAACGCATCAAAATGACCATTACGAAGCAGCAGGTAATTTTTTTCAAGCGAGGCTAATAAATCGGGCAAGAGTTCTTCGCGCTGATATTCCTTTTGTGTCGCTTTTCGCAAAGAAGTAGCGCGGGGATTTTCAAATAAAAGTTGATTGATATTTAGTCCCATTCCCACAATCGAAGATTCTATACGCGACCGCTGAATGGCATTTTCAATAAGCACCCCTCCCAGTTTTTGGTCGCCTACATACACATCATTTGGCCATTTTATCTTGAGAACCTCTCCTAAATAGGGCTTGAAAAATTCGTATATCCCTACCGAAATGGCAACGTTGAGACGAAACTGCTGGACAGGAGTTAAGAAATGAGGACACAAAATAAGAGAGAGCGTAAAGTTTTCTCCAGCCTTAGCCAACCATTGATTTCCGCGCTGCCCACGGCCTGCCGTTTGAAAGTCAGTTATGACAACAGTACCTTCCAACCCCTGCCCAAGGCGCACCAAATCCGCCGCTTCGTCGTTTGTTGACTGACAAGTTGGCAGATAAATCAATTTTTTTCCAATAAAAAGCGTTTTGGACTTAATTTTGTACAATATTTCTTATTTTTAGGGATGCAATTTAAGACTAACGCATGAAACAACGCAAATCAGATAGTATATCTTCAGAACAGCTGTGCCACCTAGTAGTAAAAGGAATGCAGGAAAAAAAGGCCATGGACGTAGTAATAATGGACCTGCGCAAAATCAAAAACGCCATTACTGACTTTTTTGTTATTTGTACTGGTAACTCTGACACTCAAATTGACGCCATCGCCGATTCAGTTGAGGCCGAAGTTTATAAAGTAACTTCCGAACACCCTTGGCAGCGCGAAGGCAAAGAAGCTAAAGAATGGATACTTATTGACTACGTAGACGTAGTAGCTCACGTTTTTAAGAAAGATCGTCGTGAATTTTATGGTCTCGAACAACTTTGGGGAGATGCCGAAATTACGTTGGCTGAGGAAGAGTTTGCTTGATTGAACATTACCCTCAAAAATAGTGTTGGTTTGATTAAAGGTGTAGAATTACCTACCACTCCCATTTATTCAGGCCAATTATGGCTAAAAAACCCGTTAATTTAATTAAGAAATAATCATGTCCGAAAACAATGGCAATCCGCTAAACCCCAACAACCGCAATCCCCGCCGTACGGGCTATCAGGGATGGATTATTGCGGCATTGGTGTTAGCGATTTTGGGAATCACCTTTTTTAGTCGCAATACGGCCATTCGCCCCATTACGCAGAAGAAATTTGAGAAGATGGTACAAGCCCATGAGGTGCAAAATATCGTCATCGTCAATAACGAATACGTAGAAGTTACGCTCAACGCCAAAGCACTCGAAGACC
This sequence comes from Runella sp., assembly GCA_023254175.1. GTDB lineage: Bacteria > Bacteroidota > Bacteroidia > Cytophagales > Spirosomataceae > Runella. Next base: position 17,794 of record JALQYJ010000152.1, read on the forward strand.
CTAAGTATCGAGCTATTTTTGATAACAAAGCGTACTTTAACAACGGAGGCCCTCATTTTCAGTTTGAGGTTACATCCGCCGATAAATTTTTGGATGATTTTCAAAAATTAAAACCTGATAGCGATTCTATTGACTATGACTTCGATCGCCGTAGCGATTGGACAGGCTTCCTCAGCACTTGGGGCTTTTTAATCATTATGATTTTGGCCATGTATTTCTTGCTCGGTCGTATGACTGGCGGAGGTGGTCCTGGTGGACAAATTTTTAACATTGGGCGCTCGAAAGCAACGCTATTTGATGCTGAAAATAAGGTTAAAATTACCTTCAATGATGTAGCAGGTTTGGAAGAAGCTAAAGAGGAAATCATGGAAATTGTGGATTACCTCAAAAACCCTACTAAATTCACAAAGCTTGGTGCCAAAATTCCAAAAGGAGCCCTCCTCGTAGGCCCTCCAGGAACAGGTAAGACCCTTATTGCCAAAGCAGTAGCGGGTGAAGCGGGTGTGCCTTTTTTTTCACTTTCGGGTTCAGATTTCGTTGAAATGTTTGTGGGAGTAGGTGCTGCACGGGTACGCGATCTATTCAAACAAGCCAAAGAAAAAGCCCCTTGTATCATCTTT
>JALQYJ010000073.1 GCA_023254175.1 Runella sp.
CAAAACCAAAGACATTTTGAAAGATGCCCTCAAGACATTTGATGGTACCATCATTTTGATTTCGCACGACCGTGATTTCTTAGACGGTCTGGCTGAAAAAGTATATGAATTTGGCAACCAACGCGTCAAAGAACACCTCGAAGACATCAACGGATTTTTACGCATTAAGAAAATGGAGAATCTTCGGGAAATTGAGCGAAAAGCCAAATAATCTTCTTTCCCCGATTTTTTAACCAACCCCGTATTTCAGCCTTGAAGTACGGGGTTGTATTTTATCTTGTTTTCCAGTAAGGCAAAAAGTGCCATTAGATATTTATTCTAAATTTTGGGTTTTTACCAAAATTATTCTCACATCATCTATCTTTTTGTTCTTACTTTTTACACATTTTCAGTTTCACTAAACAATATACGCTTTTTTGAATCTAACTTAGATTTGTACAATTTTTTAGTGTATTTGTATAAAAAACATCAGTTTTCTTTTATAATAAATGGCTAATATTAAAAAATGTAAAATTTTATTTGGCTTTTATTAAAAAACACATTACTTTTGAGTCCATAAAAAGTACAACAACACCAAACTGATTTATTCAACCACCTTAAATTTTATTGTCAATGGCAAAGGCTAAATTAGAATACATCTGGCTAGACGGCTACAAGCCCACTCAAAGTTTACGTAGTAAAACTAAGATTGAGAATGATTTCTCGGGTAAGTTGGAAGACTGCGACATGTGGTCATTCGATGGTTCTTCAACAGAACAAGCTCCAGGCGGCTCGTCTGACTGTTTGTTGAAGCCTGTTTTCATTTGCCCAGACCCAGAGCGTTCTAAATTAGGTACGCCTGCTTACTTGGTAATGTGCGAAGTATTGAACGCTGATGGAACGCCTCACGAATCAAACGGTCGCGCTACTATCGAGGACGACGATAACGATTTTTGGTTTGGTTTTGAACAAGAGTATTTCTTGTGGAACCTTGAAATCAATAAGCCACTTGGCTTCCCTGCCAATGGCTACCCAGCTCCACAAGGTCCATACTACTGCTCAGTAGGTGCGAAAAACGCTTACGGACGCGACATCATTGAAGAGCACCTTGAGTATTGCCTCCAAGCTGGTTTAAACGTTGAAGGTATCAACGCCGAAGTAGCAGCAGGTCAGTGGGAGTTCCAAATCTTCTCTAAAGGCGCAAAAGACGCTGGTGACCAAATTTGGGTAGCTCGTTATTTGTTGGAACGTATGGGTGAAAAATACGGTGTAGGTATCAACTGGCACTGTAAGCCACTCGGCGCTACTGATTGGAATGGTTCTGGTATGCACGCTAACTTCTCAAACACTATTTTGAGAACTGCGGGTAGCAAAGATACATTCGATAAAATCTGTCAAGCATTTGCTCCAGTTGTTGCTGAGCACATCGCAGTGTATGGTGCTGACAACCACCTCCGATTGACTGGTAAGCACGAAACACAATCAATTGACCAATTCTCATACGGTGTATCTGACCGCGGTGCATCTATTCGTATTCCTATCGTTGCAGTGAAGAAAGGCTGGAAAGGATACTTGGAAGACCGTCGTCCAAATTCGGCTGCTGATCCATACAAGGTAGCAGCTCGTATTATCAAAACCGTTAAAGCAGTAGAAATCTGATTTTTGGAATACATAGCACTAAAAAACCCCGTCTTTGGCGGGGTTTTTTGTTTTTTAGCCTAATTTCGTCGTCGTTTTAAACCTCCTTATCACTACATGAACTATTCTGAGCTTACTTTTAAAGACCGCAACCCCATAAAACGGTACCTTCAGCGCCAACGGCTCAAAGAAGTGGCAAAAAAATTAACCCAAACGTTCGATACTCAATCCCATTTGCGTATTTTAGATTTTGGGTGTGGTAATGCCGAATTGTACAAATACCTAAAAGAAAGCTTTTCTAGTTTTACTTACGTTGGTTTCGACCCCAGCGAAAAATACATCGCAGAAGCCAAAACAAATGTAAACCTTACGCCTCAAGATACACTTACATGTGACAAAGAAGAGGTTCTGTCCCAGCATTACGACCTCATTTTCTGCCTCGAAGTGTTTGAACACCTGCCCGATGAAATCATGGCTGTTGAACTTAGCACTGTACAGCGGCTTTTATCGCCCAGAGGCGTTTTGGTCGTGGCTGTACCCAATGAATTATACCTTGTGGCTCTCATTCGTGGGCTTTTCCGTATGACCCGCCGATGGGGCGCCTACGATGCGACTCCCAAAAATGTCTTGCTTTCGACCTTAGGTACGCCGCCCACCGACCGCCACAAAACACTTAACAAAGCTGGGAATTATATTTGGGCGCACATGGGGTTTGATTATCGGGTTCTTACCAAAACCCTTCAAAACTATTTCCACGTTGCCGCTCCTTTTGGTTCACCTTTCCCGCATTTTCCTTTGTTTGTTAATACTGAAATCAACTTATTTTGTCGGCAAAAATCACAGAAAAGTTGAAGCCATAAAAATTAAGCCTTCGATTCGAAACTCTTACCTACATAAAATGGGTTAGTAACATACATTTCCCTTTAAGCTATGAACGAAGAAAAAAAGAGTGGACAGATTTTTGACTTGCCTACCCTGCGTCGCCTGTTTGCGTTTGTTAAACCTTACCAAAAACAATTTTATACACTCGTGACGCTCATTTTGGTGAGTGCGGCGCTTTCACCGCTTAGTCCGCTTCTTTTTCGCTATACCATCGACCATCAAATTGCGTCGGGCGACTACAACGGCCTAGCCATGATGCTCGCTGTCATGGTGGGTTTATTGTTTTTTCAAGCCATTATTCAGTTTATTCATACCTACATGGCGGGCTGGTTGGGTCAAAATATCATTCGTGATATTCGGATTCAGTTGTACGAAAAAATTCTTCGCCTTCGGCTTAAATTTTTTGACCAAACGCCGATTGGACGCTTAGTAACGCGTACGGTATCAGATGTAGAAACACTTTCTGACGTTTTTAGCGACGGAATGGCCGCCGTTGCAGGAGATATTTTGCAATTGGTGCTGATCATCGGGGTTATGTTTTATACCGACTGGCGGTTGTCGCTCATTAGCTTGGCTACCGTGCCTTTTATGTTGATAAGTACGTACATTTTTAAGGAAAAAATCAAAGACTCATTCAACGAGGTACGAACGGCCGTTTCTAACCTCAACGCCTTTGTGCAAGAGCACATTACAGGAATGAACATCGTACAGATTTTCAGCGCTGAAAAAGTAGAATTGGATAAATTTCAAAAAATTAATACTGTACACCGCGACGCCCACGTTCGTTCTATTTGGTATTATTCGGTATATTATCCCGTTGCCGATGTGATTGCGGCCGCTGCTACAGGCTTGATTGTATGGTACGGTGCCCGCGAAATTCTCCACGACGACATCACCTTTGGAACAGTTACGGCCTTTATCATGTTTACCAACCTGTTTTTTAGACCCATACGGATGCTTGCCGACCGCTTTAACACCCTTCAAATGGGTATCGTAAGTACAGACCGCATTCTCAAATTACTTGATAGCGACGATTATACGGTCAACAATGGCACATACGCCCCTACGCAATTGCGTGGTGAGGTATCGTTTAAAAATGTATGGTTTGCCTACAACGAAGAAGAATACGTCCTTAAAGATATTTCATTCGACGTACAGGCAGGTCAAACCGTTGCCTTTGTGGGAGCAACGGGCGCAGGCAAATCGTCGGTTATCAACCTATTAAGTCGTTTTTACGATATAAATAAAGGAGAAATTATGGTCGATGGCGTCGAAGTGCATCAGTACGAATTAGGCGCTTTGCGGCACAACATCGGTGTGGTGCTCCAGGACGTGTTTTTGTTTTCGGATACTATTCACAACAATATTACCCTCGGCAACCCCGACATTAGTCGTGCTCAAATCATCGAAGCCGCCAAGCTCGTTGGTGCGCATGACTTCATCGAACGCCTCCCTGGTGGCTACGACTACAACGTCATGGAACGCGGAGCAACACTCTCAGTAGGGCAACGGCAGTTAATTTCGTTTGTACGGGCATTGGTACACGACCCAAAAATCATTGTGTTGGACGAAGCCACTTCGTCTGTCGATACCGAAACCGAGGAATTGATTCAAAATGCCATTGAGAAACTCATGAAAGGCCGCACGGCCATCGTGATTGCCCACCGCCTTAGCACGATTCAGAAAGCCAACCAAATCATTGTTCTTGACAAAGGCCAAATCAAAGAAAAAGGCACTCATGACGAACTACTCGAACACGACGGTTTTTATGCTAACCTTTATCGGATGCAGTATAAAGAAGTAGTAGGGTAACTATTTAATTTAAAATACTGACGCAACATCGGATGATTATTGATAGTTTTTATACCAAATCGGACTTTAGCAACAACCTACATGGCCGATTGCAGCAATTGCGATGCCTACCGATTTAACCAGCAATTTATCGACCAGTGACTTCTTTGTCATCGACGTTTTTGGGCGTAAACAATTGGCATTTAGAGGACACCCGCTCTGCTATTTTAGTCAAGATAACAGTGTCAAAGGAGTGACCAAAGGCGTGAGTGTTACACAACCAGAAGTATGGCCTGTACACAACACAACTACCGCCGCTTTACAGTAAAAAATAAGCCCTTCCAAGTTTCAAAAACTTAGAAGGGCTATGACTACCGTGGTTATCAGTAACCACAGGCACGTTTATCGACTAATACTCGTGCGGCAACGGCTGGTTGATTTGCTCGTGCCACGGCAAACCGTGCTGATTGAGCAAGTCCATAAATGGATCTGGATTTAACTCTTCGCAGTTCCAAACTCCTGCTTTCATCCAATCGGCGTTGGTCAACATCAACATCGCGCCAATCATCGCTGGTACGCCTGTGGTGTAGCTAACCGCCTGCGCACGTACTTCTTTCCAGCACTCGGCGTGGTCGCAGTTGTTCCATACGTAGTACGTTTTATCTTGCCCGTCTTTGATACCTTTGATTTGGCAACCAATCGACGTTTGTCCTGTGTAGTTTTCACCCAATGAATCTGGCGGAGGCAATACCGCTTTCAAAAACTCCAACGGCACAATGTCCATGCCCTGAAACTTAATGGGCGCAATGCTCGTCATACCCACGTTTTGGAGTACTTCTAAGTGCGTCAAATACGCCTGTCCGAACGTCATCCAAAAACGGGCGCGTTTCAACGTTGGGAAGTTTTTCACCAAAGACTCCAACTCTTCGTGGTACAACACGTAGCTTTCTTTGGGACCAATACCTGGGTAATCAATCGGCTTGTGAATGCTCATTGCAGGAATTTCCACCCACTCCCCGTTTTCCCAGTAACGACCTGGTTGGGTAATCTCACGAATATTGATTTCGGGGTTGAAGTTAGTAGCAAATGCTTTTCCATGGTTTCCAGCGTTGCAGTCGATGATGTCGAGGTAATGCATTTCGTCAAACTGGTGCTTGTTGGCAAACGACGTAAACACCTGCGTCACACCTGGGTCAAACCCACAGCCCAATAATGCCATCAAGCCCGCTTCTTTGAAACGCTCTTGGTACGCCCACTGCCAGCTATACTCAAACTTTGCCACGTCTTTTGGTTCGTAGTTGGCCGTATCGAGGTAGTGAACTCCCGTTTCCAAGCACGCATCCATGATGGTCAGGTCTTGGTAAGGCAAGGCCACATTGATTACCATTTTGGGTTGAAACGACTTGATAAGCACTACAAGCTCCGCCACGATGTCGGCATCTACTGCGGCCGTTTGAATCGTTACCCCATGCATTTCTTTGATGTCAGCCGCAATTTTATCGCATTTCGACTTGGTGCGGCTTGCAAGCATGATTTCGGTAAAAACGTGTGAATTCATTGCGCATTTGTGCGCAACCACACCCCCTACTCCTCCTGCTCCTATGATTAAGACTTTTAACATTTTAGTTGTGAGAGATTTGGTGACTGAGCCGCTTTTGTTAGCATTTAACTTTTGCCAGCTCAAAATTTAGTCGGCAAAGATACGATGCCTAAGCGTTTTTTCTGTTATTTGAATGTTAGTTTTTAAACCGTTAACTTCATGGACATTCTTTTACTCGTTTTAGGCATTGCTGGCTTGTTGGTAGGGCTTGCGGGTGCCGTTCTTCCCCTCCCTGGGCCGCCATTAAGTTGGATTGTTGTGTCTTTATTTTTGCAGCTACGCCACCATGAGTTCATGGGTATTACACTTGTTTAGATTTGTGACGGTCATTATCACTGCCCTGCCAGTACCTCGGCAGTGCTTAGTTTTTGGCGAGTCACCAAAATAGCCGATTGGATCCGCAAATCACCCTTTGACCTTGCCCATCTTTACCAACTTATGAGAAATGTAGATTTTCAGCCACCTTCCCGAAAATTTTGGAACTTTCGGGAAGGTACTACCCCCCTACACTGTAATCCTACGTTTGCGCCCCAATACCTGCCACGTATCCACTACCGATTGATTTTCTACTACGTAAGCTTCGTCATAAAGGTTGACCGTAGGACAAACGTGAAATGGCACACCGTACAGTACATCGCCCACGTTGATAGTTTCCCAATCTTCAACGCGGATAACGCCGTGTTCTTCACTTTGCCCAACGAGTTCATAATTTTCAAGATTCAAAAAACGAATCCGTTTATCAATGGGGTTTTCAGCCGCGACGGCTTTGTGCCCCATATCTACGGTAATAAAACCTGCTTTGGGTTTTGAAATCACGCGGGCAAGTACCAGTGCCGCATACGCAAAGGGTTGTTCGGGAAGTTTATCGCCGTAGCCCCAGTCCCAAAGCACACAAGTACCTGGGCTACAATACGTTTCGGCATGAAGTGCATGAACGGTAAAAGTAGGCGTTCCGCCAGCAACAATGATGGGACGCGGCAACCCCGCTTCCGCAATAGCTTCTAAGAAATGTTGTACATCCACAAACCCCTCCTCTACTTCGTGGCGACGCGATTCGAAATCAGGCGTCCGTAAATGTCCATCATACACGTGTAAGCCGTGGCAGTTGATATTAGAAAGTTGGTGCAACGATTGGTAAAGACCAAGAATATCGCCATCAAGGGCGTGCCCTGAGCGATTCATGCCGTTGTTGACATCCAAAAATACGTCACTGACCAACGCACTTGCACCAAAGACATCATTATGTTCATTTACTACCGACGCGCAATCAATCAACGAACCTACAAAAACGTCGGGATACTGTTGACGAAACGCCAGCAAACGCTTTACTTTCGGCCCCATCAGTTGGTGGGCAATCACCACGTACTTTACTCCTGCTATTGCAGCCATTTCGGCTTCGGCTATGGTCGCACACTTAAATTTTGAGATACCAGCGGCGAGCATCATCTTGATTACCTCAGGCATTTTATTGGTTTTAACGTGCGGGTATAGACGTTCGGCATTGCCCGCAATATCAATCATCTTTTGAATGTTGTTTGCCAGTCGTTCTTTGTAAATCAGCAACGACGGCGAATCTGCTTGCTCTTCGTTTTGGAGCTTATACCATGGAGACATAAAGGTTGATTTGGGTGAATTATCCAAAAATACGATGGTTCGTTCAGACTTTCCAAACGCTTATACGTAGGTAGCATAAAAATATCAAGAATTTACTTTTCGGAATTATCTCAAATGAAACAAGTTAACACTAAAAGAGGTTGTATTTTTTTACTTACTTGAAAAGGACGTGCGCTACGTCAATGACACAGTCCGTCAAAGTTGGTAAATTTGTTACGCTAAAATCCCCCAATCAACTTTAACATCTAGCTATATTATGTCACAATTAGAAGTCACCAACGCTGTAGAACCCCTGCTGGTTGAAGACCCCAACCGGTTTGTTCTTTTTCCTATCAAACACCACGATATTTGGCAATTTTACAAAAACCACGTAGCAACGTTTTGGGTGGCAGAAGAGATTGACCTAGCTTCAGACCTTCAACACTGGGAAAATCTCAACGACGGCGAAAGACACTTCATCTCGCACGTGTTGGCTTTTTTTGCCGCCTCCGACGGTATTGTCAACGAAAACTTGGCCGTCAACTTCCTAAGTGAAGTACAATATGCCGAAGCTAAGTGCTTTTATGGGTTTCAAATTGCTATGGAAAACATCCACTCCGAGACGTACTCGTTGTTGATTGATAGCTATATTAAAGACCCCGTCGAAAAAGACCGTATGCTCCGCGCGATAGAGACGATTCCGTGCGTGCAGAAAAAAGCCGACTGGGCTTTGCGTTGGATTTCCAACGGTTCGTTTGCCGAACGTCTTATTGCTTTTGCAGCCGTGGAAGGTATATTTTTCTCAGGTTCTTTCTGCTCAATTTTCTGGCTCAAAAAACGCGGCTTAATGCCTGGATTGACGTTCTCAAACGAACTTATCTCGCGCGACGAAGGCTTGCACCGCGATTTTGCTTGTTTGCTTTATACCGACCACATTATTAATAAATTGCCCGAAGAAGACATTTACAACATCATCCGCGACGCCGTGGCGATTGAGCAAGAATTCGTTACGGATGCCTTGCCTGTATCGCTCATTGGCATGAACGCAACCTTAATGAACCAATACATCGAGTTTGTAGCTGACCACCTTTTGGTATCGTTGAGGTTGAAGAAAATCTACAACTCATCTAATCCATTTGACTTCATGGACATGATTTCGCTCCAAGGGAAAACCAACTTCTTTGAAAAGAAAGTGGGTGAATACCAAAAACCTGGGGTGAAAAACTCCAGCAAAGAACGTGATGTTCAAACCCTTAGCTTCGATGCTGATTTCTAGAGGTTGACTATTACCACATACTCAGTAACAAAAAAAGAAGCCTAGGCTTCTTTTTTTGTTACTGAGTATGTGGTGACAAGGGTTATTCACAACCCTTGTTGCTCTACCGATACCCTAGCGTACGGTTCATTTCGGTGATGATATAGTTAAAATCATCGGAATTATTTTCAAAATCAAGGTCGTTGACGTCGATGGTCAACAGCGTACCGTCGATGTAGGTATCTGCAAAGTTTTCGTACAATCCATTGAGATTGAGCAAATATTCATCGCTGATAGTTTGTTCAAATTCCCGTCCACGTTTCTGAATCTGACGGCGAAGCTTGGGTAAATCAGCCTTCAAATACACAATAATATCGGGGGCTTTGATGGCATTGGTGATGGTTTCGTACAACATCAAATAGTTCTGATAATCACGGGTTTCCATCAAACCAGAATCGGCCAAGTTTTTCGCAAAAATAAACGCATCTTCGTAAATCGTACGGTCTTGAATCACCGTCTGATAGTGCATAGAGCGAATCTTTTGGGCTTGCGAAAAACGGCTGTTGAGAAAAAACACCTGAAGATTGAACGACCAACGCGCCATGTCTTCATAAAAATCGACCAGGTAAGGGTTTCCTTCTACGGCTTCATACAAAACTCCCCACTTATAATGTTCTGAGAGCTTGCGAGCGAGCGTAGTTTTACCTGCTCCGATGTTTCCAGTAATTGCAATGTGCATAGTAAAGTAGAATTAAACCGTTAGATATAGTTTTTATGCGGTTGGTATCGATTAATAGGCAGGGTAAGCCCGTAAAAAGTATGCGAATATAGTCAGACTTTATACTTTTTCCGACTCATACCCTCACTTCTCGGCCAGTTCCTAAGTTTTTTATAATTTTGCAGAAACGTTATTTGCTGATTTTCAGCTTTTACTTACAACCGTTATTTTTTTGTCTCATGAAACCATATAGTGTTCTTTTATACTACCAGTACGTTCCTATCGAAGACCCGCAGGCCTACCGCGACGCGCAGCACGAGTTTTGTGTCAACAACAACCTCCTCGGGCGAATCATTGTGGCACCCGAAGGACTCAACGGTACGGTATCGGGACTCATCGAAGATTGCGAAGCCTACATACAATGGGTAAAAGCCGATCCACGTTTTGCGAGTATCGACTTCAAAATCGAATACCACGAAAATCATACGTTCCAAAAGCTGCACGTACGTCTCAAAGAAGAGATTGTCAACTCCGACTTGCCTGTAAATCCACTCAAACAAACGGGGGTACACCTAGAACCTGACCAGTTTAAACAATTGCTCAAAGAAGACCCCGATTTGGTGGTGATTGATATGCGTTCCAACTACGAACACAGCGTTGGAAAATTTAAAGGGGCGATTACGTTTGACATGGAAAACCTGCGCGAATTGCCGCAGCACATGCACGAAATTGAGCATTTGAAAGGTCAAGGCAAGAAAATTGTTACTTATTGTACGGGCGGTATCAAGTGTGAAAAAGCCAGCGCCTATCTCCTCGACCAAGGCTTTGACAACGTGTACCAACTCCACGGCGGTATCATCAAATACGGCTTAGAAGCAGGCGGGGAAGATTTTGAGGGAAAATGTTACGTATTCGATAACCGACTCACAGTGGACGTCAACCAAGTCAATCCAAAAGTGATTTCGACTTGCTACGTTTGTGGTACCCCTTCCGATCGCATGGTGAACTGCGCCAACAACGAGTGTAATATCCACGTACCGATGTGCGAAGACTGCGGTTGGAAAATGGAAGGAACTTGCTCAGAGGCTTGCAAGTGCGTTCCTACCAAACGCCCCTACGACGGCACGGGCTACTACCCACGCAAAAGCGACCACTACACGCCACTTCAAGGGCTCAAAAGCTTTAAAAAGTCCACAAAAAAGGCTGAAACCTAATTTTGTTTACCTCATCCCGATAGAACTTTGGGACGGGTGGACGGGTGGCTTAACGTCTCCAACTTAAAAGTGTCCACAACAACATGGAAACTCAAGCCATCCAATAGAAACGCTGCAAGAAACCGTTGAACTCAACGAACTTGAGCGCAACGGTTTGAATGTACGCTAGAATTTTCGTGGAAAGTGATGAATGACTGATAAACAATAGATTTATTAAATGACAACCACTGATATAGATACATTCGGGTTGTCTGAGCACGACCTATAAATACTACGCACTATCTTTGCGGCCTATCGTGAGGTATTTTTATTAGGAAAGTAGATTTATTTTATTTTGAAGGAAGCCTTTTTACATTTGTTACTCCTTTACCTTCCTTCCGCCATGAAAATGCGATTATTTAAAAGTGAAACCGCCATTGAACAGCTCGTGGAACGGTTTAACTCCTGCACTCTTCCCGCCGCTGCTTGGACTCACGAGGCGCACTTAGCGGTCGGAATTTGGTACTTACGGCGCTATACACTGACCGAAGCAATGCTGCTTGTGCGCCAGCGAATTATCTTGTTCAATCACTCCGTGGGAGGGTCTATTGGTTTTGAACGGGGGTACCACGAAACCCTCACTTGGTTTTGGTTAAAAACAATAGAAGAATTTCTCCATGAATTTGGACGCCAAAAATCGTTTTTGGACACCTGTAATACCTTCTTGCAAAGCGAGTTGGCAGACCGTAACCGCGCCCTACTTTTTTATAAAAATGAAGAATTATTTTCCCTCGAAGCCCGTACGTATCTAATCCAGCCCACCACTCAAGCACTTATTTAAGAATTACTATATTTGTAAGGTAAACCCTTACAAATATGCCTAAACAACTCCTGACCGACCTACTTGTACAGAATCAATTAACGTGCAGTTTTGCCTTTCAACAAATTACTCCCGCAAATGCTCATTTACGCCTTAATCCTCAGGCCGCTTCCGTTGGGTTTATTTATAGACACATTGGGGAGACAATGAACCTGTTTGGCTACTTGTTGGGCAGCCCTAGCGAGGTAACCAACACTACGATGGGACATACTGACGAAGGTCAAGGGAACGATGTTGAAGAGAGTCACGAATTGCTCCAAACAGGGTTTGATATGTTGCAAAATTGTATCAATTCTACTCCAGAAGAGGCGTGGAACGACCCCATAGATACCCCATTTTTTGGTACGGTTTCTCGCATGAGAATCTTTTCCCATGTTCTTTTTCACAATGCCCACCATGCAGGCCAAATCGCTTTGACGTTATCCAAAGGGGCTTAGATTTCACGCTTATGCTGCTGCCTTATTTTCCGTTTGAGGAACGCTACTCTTTTACTATGGGCACTTTTCCCCTCAAAGAAACCGACCCACTGGTAGAAGTCGATGAGCACTATGTGGCCGAAATAACCGAAAAACGTCGCCTACTTGCCGAGGATCACGGTTATTATTTCAACGCACTTCCCGAAACCCATTTGGCGCAATGGGAAGTGCTCGACAAGGTGCTTCGCTCGCTGGTGGCCTTCTATCCTCAGTATTTTCAGTTGACAATCGAAGGCCACCGTTGGCATTGGCATAACCGCCTTTTAGACGAACAGCTTTCATTTGTATTTGAGGACAATAGTAGCCTTCCTTTCTCACCCCTCGACTGGGTGGGTCGCCAAGTACAGGAAGATTTACTTCTGATGGCCAACGACGAAGCTGTCTCGCTCAAAGCGGGACAATTGTGCTTCCCCAACGACTGGGATTTAGGAGAAAAATTTGGTAAATCGTTTTTGGACATTCATGCACACATCCCGAAAGTACTCGACCCCATGATGCTGACTGCCCAAAAACTCATGGAACGCATCATCGCCCATCGGCCCCTGTGGCGTCTTAATTGGAATTTCAAGATTCATAACGCGTTAGATATGTCGTCGAAGTATTTTGTAGCTTCGCGAAAAGAATTGGCAGAAGTAGGCCCTACCCTCACTCCCGATACCCTCGGCGAACGGTTGTACTTACGCGTAGAACGCCAAACGTTGACGCGATTGCCTCGTTCGGGGTATATTTTGTTTGGGATTCATACCTACCAAAATACCGTCGCAAACGAAGCCCAAGACCCCGACCGCGCACGACGAATGTACCAAGTTTTACAAAGCGCCCCTTGCGAAGTGATTCATTACAAGGCCATTCCGTATTTTGAGGAAGCATTAATCAATTATTTAAAGCAAAACCCTATCTAAACCTATTAGGGCTTACATACTATGAACCACACACACTACATCCTAGAAATACGAACCATCCATCTTAATGAAGACTTTGCCAAAGCACGCTTTATTGAAGATAGGCGACTACGAGAGACTCCGATTGTGCTAAAGTAATTCATCCAAACCTCATAGATTTTAGAAAACAAAGACAATGAAAACAACCTTTTTTCTCGTTCTTCTTACTCTTACAAGTCTAGCCCAGTCTAAATCAAGTTTTGAACCGCAACGTACGTGGGTATGTATGATTGGCGTGTTGGAATGGGCCGATGCCAACAGCTTCGCTTCCTTTGAGAAAAAAGGACGCGTCGATGCCAAAATCATTCAATTTTTCCAAAAGCAAGGGGTTCCTTCCGAGCAAATCCTCTACCTCAAAGACCAGCAAGCCACTACCAAAGCCATTCGAGCGGCGATGGCACCGTTTTTACGTCAGGCCAAACCCAACGACATGTTGTTTTTTTACTACTGCGGGCATGGTTATAAAAACGACGCTAAAAAAGTATGCTTTGCCAGCTACCAAGGCGCCGACTGGTCGGCCGAAGAAATGGTACGAACCGTTAATGATAACTTTGCGGGAAATACAGCTTTCTTTACCGCCGACTGCTGTAATTCGGGCGGGTTGTCGCAAGAGGTTCGTAAATTTCCCCAACGTAATTATGTCGCGCTCAACTCCGTCGTTCCCACCAACGTCTCGACGGGTAATTGGACTTTTTCCAATGCATTGTTGTACGGTCTAAAAGGAGAATCGTTTGTGGATACCGACCAAAATGGCAAAATCACGTTGGGGGAACTCGCCAACTACATCGACGAAGAAATGGCGATTGTGGAAGGGCAAAAAGCGGCTTATTTTGTACCCGAAACCTTGCGCACTTGGGCCATCAGTAGCAACGTCCCTCCCAAAAAAGACAAACGCATTGGTCAGCGCATCCAAGTGGATTATGACGGTACCGATTGGCTAGGATTTGTCGTGGACAGTGACGCAGGAAAGAAGTTCAACGTTCGTTTTTACAGTTATACCAACAACGAAACCGATTGGGTAGCGTCTTCGCGTTTAAAACCGTTCGTTTGTCCCAAAAATTATCCCGTAGGTTCATCCGTTGAAGTATATTATGCCGACGATAAAAAATGGTATTCCGCCAAAGTCCTCAAAACGTATTCGTGTTTACACTATATTCATTACACCGATTACGGTAACGAGTGGGACGAATGGGTAACTCCTTCCAACATTCGGCAAAAAAAATACACCAATTAATAAACCTCCTATGTACCAATCTCTCTTACTTGCCCTTGTATGCGTAGGTCTTTTAACCTCTTGCGGAAACTCTGAGGAGTTGGAACGCCTTCGCAAAGAAAACACCGACTTGAAGGCTCAACTTGACTTACTCAATGCCGCCAAAAAGCCCAAGTACATCCTCAAGCTAAAGTTGAAACAGGCTAGCTTTTCATTGAGCGTAAAAAAGCACATTCGGAACGCCATAAACGCCATTGAGTTTGAAATTCCTGTCGATAAAGATTTTTACGAAAGCGTATCAGAAGGCACCGAACTCGTGGACAAATTTAGATTCGGTTCATTCATTTTATATGGCAGTTTTGGAGACTGGGAAATGACCGTTAAAGGCAAAGAAATCCGCGAATAACGTGTTCCCTATTTCTGATTTTCGAGGTATTTGACCGCCTCGCCCAACCAGTCTGATTCGGGCGACTTGAGCTAAAAAAAAACAAACATAATAACCGTTTCATCGCTGATTTTTGGGGTTATTTCTGAGCATTAGTGCATACGGTCGCCGCGCACTTCGAGGGTTTGCATGATTTTGGCTTCTTCAGCCAACAGTTCCTTCCAACGCGTACGCACTTGTTCGACGGGCAGGTATTCTTCGGCCAATTCAATAAAATTGCGATAGTGCCCCGCTTCCGAAACCATTAAATCGTGGTAAAAACCGCGCAGACTTTCGTCGGAGATATGCTGCGAAAGGAGTTTAAAGCGCTCACAACTACGGGCTTCGATGAGCGCACAGAGCAACAGACGGTCGAGAAATACCTCGTCGCGATCGCCTTTTTTCTTCACTACTTCCTGCAAACGGTTGACGTACTCATCTTTACGAGCCCGCCCAAGTTTATAGCCGCGTTTATGGAGTTCTTTGAGCACCATTCTGAAATGCGCCCATTCTTCGGCAACAACGGGCGTCATTACTTCTACCAATTTTTCTTTTTCGGGAAAATGCACAATCATAGAAATACAAGCCGAAGCGGCTTTTTGCTCACAATAAGCGTGGTCGACGAGGATTTCTTCCAATTGCATTTCGGCGATATTTACCCAACGCGGGTCAGTGGGTAATTCGAGTCCAAGTGTAGTGAGAGACATTTTTTGAGTGACGAATGGCGTTACACTTCACCATTTTTAGCACAAAAATATCGTTTCCCTCTCAATTCTCAAAACGGCAATTTCCCCAAATCGACGTTACCACCCGTGAGGATAATGCCTACTTTTTTGCCTGCAAAACGCCCTTTATTACGGAGTAAGGCCGCAAAAGGTACGGCACAGGAAGGTTCAATCACAATTTTCATCCGTTCCCAAATCAAACGCATGGCGGCGATAATTTCGGGATCGGAAGTAAGAAGAATGTCTTTGACGTGCAAACGAATAATTTCGAGGGTTTTATCCCCCAAATTTGTCAAAAGACCATCAGCGATGGTATTAATATAAGGTGCTTTTTCAATCCGCCCTGATTTAAAAGACAAAATGGCGTCGCCTGCACCTTCTGGCTCACCCGCGATTACTTCCGCCGTGGGGCAAAGGTAATGCGTTGACAAGGCCGTGCCGCTGAGCAATCCACCACCACCCACGGGCGCCATGATAGTATCAAACGTACCGTAATCTTCGATAAGTTCTTTGGTAGCGGTGGCTTGTCCTGCAATAACGCGGTAGTCGTTGAAGGGGTGAATCATCGTGGCACCATACTTGGCAATCACCTCATCCACGGTGCTTTCGCGGGCTTCGAGCGTGGGTTCACATTCGATTACTTCAGCGCCGTAGCCACGTACGGCATCTTTTTTGACTTGGGGAGCCGTGCGAGGCATCACAATGTACGCCTTAGCCCCTACCAACCCTGCGGCATACGCAATCGCCTGGGCGTGGTTGCCCGACGAATGCGTTGTCACGCCATTTTTTAACTCCGTAGAACTTAACGATAACACTGCATTTACTCCTCCACGAGCTTTAAATGCGCCAATTTTTTGAAAATTTTCGCATTTAAAATAAATCTCTGCCCCACTTATTCGATTAATCGTTTGGCACGTAAGCACGGGCGTGCGGTGTACGTGCGGACGAATGCGCTCGTGGGCGGCTTGGATAATGCTAAGAGTAGGTATCATGTCCAAACGGTGTGTTTTGGTTACTTTTTTATTTGAAACTCCCTCTAACAAAAGTCGGGTTGTGAGCAATCCTCTGCACTAACTTTTACACAGTTAGACCTTGCTGTTGGAGGTAGTTTTCCCAATCGGTCAGTAAGCTTTTCTTCAATACGCGTGGGACTTTGTTTTGTCCTCCCATTTTCCCTTTGGCTTCGAGCCAACCGTAAAACGTGCTAGAAGGAAGTACCGTCACCAACACATCTTTTAACGCATGACGACGCTCTACTACGTAGTCATCATTCAAAACTTTGAGGTGTCCGTCTATTTTTTCTCGCAACACTTCAGGAGCCACATGGTCGTCGGTACCGATATACCAATGGTGCGCAAAAAGCGAATCAGAGCGAATGCCCGCTACGGTAAATTCTTTGATGGTAATGTCGAGTTCTTCGGCCGTCAGTTCAATGGCCTTGTTCATGTTTTCCACCGAAAGGTGTTCACCACAAAGGCTCAAATAGTGCTTGGTACGACCCGTTACTGCGATTTCGGCGCGTTCTTTGTTGACAAACTTGACCGTATCGCCAATCAAATAACGCCACGCCCCCGAGCAAGTTGACAGCAAAAGTGCGTAGTCCACGCCCTCTTCTACTTCGTCAATCATCAGCGTTTCGGGGTTGCAAATTAGCTCTCCGTCCTCGTTAAAGTTTTTATCGTTGAAAGGTACAAATTCGTAAAATATACCATTATCAAGCACCAAGCGCATTCCATCGGCGTGCGGGCGGTTTTGGAAAGCGATAAACCCTTCCGAAGCCAAGTAGGTGTCGATATAAATCAAGGGACGCGCCAAAAGTTTCTCAAAACCTGCACGATAAGGCTCAAACGAAACCCCTCCATGGCCAAAAACGGTGAGGTTGGGCCAAATGTCGTGGATGGTATCAAGGTTGTAGCGCTCAATGATTTTTTCCATGATGATTTGCAGCCACGCAGGCACGCCTGCCATAAAACCAATGTCCCAGCTCGGGGCTTCTTCCACAATTTTTTCGAGCTTGCGCGACCAATCGCGTTCGCGGGCTATTTCGCGCCCTGGCTTATAGTAGCGTTCAAACCAAAAAGGAATATTTTTGGCGTTGATACCGCTTACATCTCCCTCAAAACGACCTTCGTCGATGGCGGTCAGGTCAATGCTTCCTCCAACGAGAAAAAAGCTTTTTTCGTACAAATCGCTCGGAATTTCTTCGTAGCGCCCCAACGAAAATATTTGGCGCAAGCTCGTATTACGAAACGACTTGGTCATGGCTTTCGTCACGGGGATGTATTTTGAAGCGGCCTCAGAAGTCCCTGAACTCAACGCAAAATACTTGACCCGCCCAGGCCAACAAACGTTTTTCTCGCCTTCGCGCGCTTTGTTCCACCACTCACGATAAATTTTCTCGTAGTTGTGAACAGGAACAAGCTGTTTATATTTCTCATAATATGTCTTACTTTCGTCAAAAACGACTGCATTGAGAATGTCTTCAAAGTAGTATTTTTCACCAAACTGCGTGTAACGGGCCTTTGCAAGAAGCTTACTTAGGGTTTTACGCTGAACATTGGCAAAATCAAGATTTTCTTTCTGAATACGAGTTGAGAGCTTGATTCCTCCTTTTAACAAGTTTCCCAAAAGTGCCATGCTATCAGGGGTTTTTAGTGTTGTGTATCTTTATAGGTTAGACTAGAATTTCCATTGCTGCATTAGCTTCATGGTTTCGTAGGCTGTTAAATCATATTGGCATGGAACTACCGATACGTAGTTGTTTTCTAACGCCCACTCGCAGGTGTCTTCCTGACCTGCGTCGAAATTTACGAAATTGCCTGATAGCCAAAAATAGCTACGGCCATGTGGGTCTTTTCTTTTGTCAAATTCTTCTTGCCATTTGCCATTGGTTTGGCGGCAAATGCGCACTCCCTTCAAGGTTTGCTCCGATTTTTTCGGAAAATTAACATTGAGCGCTACCCCTTTGGGTAGTCCGTTGGCAAGTACATTGCTGGCAATTTGTTGCACATACGGCCTGACATGCGAAAAGTTGGCATCAGAGGAAAAGTCACAGAGGGAAAAACCAATCGACGGAATTCCTTCAATCGCTCCTTCAATCGCCGCCGACATTGTCCCTGAATACAAGACACTTATCGACGTATTTGAACCGTGATTGATACCGCTTACTACCAAGTCGGGCATACGGTCTTTGAGGACATAATGCTTACCCAATTTGACACAATCGGCAGGGGTACCACTGCATTCGTAGGCTTTTATTCCTTCAAAAATAGGAGTAGAGTGTAGCCGAAGAGGCTCACCGATGGTAATGGCATGTCCCATACCCGACTGAGGGCTATCGGGGGCTACAACCACCACTTCTCCTAACTCCTGCATTATTTCTACTAACGTCCTGATTCCTAATGAGGTAATACCATCGTCATTACTGACTAATATAAGTGGTTTGGGGGAATACATATTCAATAAGCGCTTGTTTTAAAGCTGGCAAAGTTACGGACAAATCGTCATATTTTCATGCAGCCTTATTCGTAGCCATTTTTCAATACTATCATTCCCCCTTTTTGTGCTACTATTTCAATTTCGGTTTCATCAATGGGCTTCACAATCATTCCTTGTTGTACTTTTACAAGATACGTTTTGAAGGGAAGTTTCAGACGAGCCACGCCGCCTTTTTCTGAATAAAGCTGAATTTCATCCACACTTCCGCCCGTCCGAATGGCACTTACTAAAAACGCCCCCTCCGCACGAAGGTCGCGAAACGACGCTTCCGTCCATTCGGCAGGAACGGCAGGAAAAACGTTGATGGTGCCTGAATAACTCTGTAGAAGCATTTCTTGAACCCCCGCTGCAAAGGCAAAATTTCCTTCTAAGGTAAACGGACGATAGGTAAATTTAGACAAGCCCGATTTGGTTTGGTCACCATTGGAGTGAAAGGAATTAGGCAAACAAAAAGCCGATGCAAACGTGCGGAGGGTTTTGGCTGCACCTACGCCATCTTTGGCACGGGCTTTTAAGCTACCCAGCCACGCATAGGAGTATCCACACCACCAATCGGGGCCAATGGAATCGAGCAAGGCTATACTTTTTTGGATGATTTTTTGGTCGCGTTCGCCCTTTTCCCACTGGATATCGCCCAAAGGATGAATCGCCATTAGGTGCGAGAAATGGCGGTGCGATTGCGAATACGCCAGTGACGTAGAAACCTTCAATTCCAAACTATCCGACAAGGCATAATCGGCCATTTGTTTGTTCAGTTTTTTCCAACGAGCTACGTCTTGCGTCAAATTCAGTTCGGTAGCCAGTTCTTCGGCTTTGCCAAACGCAAAACGCATCAACGACAAATCGTAGTTGGTGTTTTCCGAAAACCAGGCCGTCACTCGGTTATCATTGATTTCAGGGCTGGAGCCTATCGGCAGTTGACGCTTCCAATCGTCGTTAAGAAATGTATTTTTTTCCAGAAAAGTCGCTACGTCTTTAAACCACGGATATGCCCGCTCTTGCAAAAAGCGTTGATCCATGCTATAGCGCCACTGAAGGTAAAAGTGCTGCGACAACCAAGCCGATACGGTTGGAGAAAAAGAGTACTGAATCCACCCTCCCATAGGCACACCCGTAAGTGTGGTCACGCCTGGGACATTGATTCCGTCGGTTTGATAAAACCATTTGGTGTATTCACGATAGGCCGCGCGGTTACCGTCGAGGTGGTCGAGGTAACCCATTGCTTCGTCGAGGTGGTTGGAGGCGTAGCTCGGCCAATAACTTAGTTGTGTATTGAGGTCATGGTGAAAATCTCCCTTCCACGGCGGAAGGCGGCCGTTATCAGCCGTCCAAACGGCTTGAAGCGAAATGGGAGGAGCGCCTTTGCGGGCTGTACTTCCAAATTTGTATTGTTCGAGGTAGTATTGTTTTTCGAGCAATGGGTCGGGCAATTTGAGGCTTGATTTTCCCCAAAAATTCTTCCACCAACTCAGGTGTGGCAGCATCGCCTTTTCGTACGGCATCGCCGTGGCCGTCAGCTCATTAGCAGGTGTTTTAAGCTTGTTGGGGTGGTGTGCTGAAATACTCCACACGCCTTCCCACGTTTTGTCAGCTACTTCTTTCCATCGCACGCTTACTTCGTATTCAAAATCACCCCAACCTTTTTGGCGGTACGTAGCCGACTTTGAGTTTTTCTTTACTTTCCCTTGTTTATACCCTAACCGCACCAAATCATCACCCGCTACCGAGCCGCCTGCTGTTGCGTCCACTTCACCTTCATATTTAGGCGCTAATAGCTGAATATCAAACTCTTTGACACCTTCCAGTCGAAAATATCCAAATGGCAAATTGGCATGAACAAAAGAAGTAAGTCGCGCTCCATTAGCCCATTTTACCTCTGCCACCGCCCGTTGAATGTCCAGACGCGCACTGGTCACAGCTCCCCAATCTTTAGCGGCTATTTCGAGGGCAGCCCCAGGAATTTTGCTAGGAGCAGGCTCCTTTTCGTAGGGTACATCACCATATTCTTGAACCGCTTTATAATTGTTTTTCTTGATTTGTTCTTGAACCCACTTGTAGGTAAATTCAGGCTTTTTCATGCCTTCCATTGGGCGCAAATCCCAGAGTTCCGCATGGTCAAGCGAAAAGCGTAGCTTATCGTCTTTTTGCCAAATCAGCGCTCCCACAAAGCCATTCCCCAACGGCAGTGCTTCGTCCCAGCGCGTCGGGAGTTTATCAAAAACAAGGTCGTGATTTACCGATACTTGCGCCGAAATAGTGCAATGTAGTTTACCCCAAAAGAGCAAAAGTAGCCATAAAAAGCGTTTGGACATGGGACAGCGTTTATTCTAAAAGAGACTTCAACGCCCCAATTTACCAAGCAAAGCCCAATTTTCTATATTAGAAAAAAAATAAAGCCCTTGAAGATTCCTAACGAGGTTTTGAGAAACCTCGGTTTTCGGTTAGAAGTAGTCAAAAACACACACAATCAATAACCCAAAACACCCTACAACCGATTTTCGCCTTTCCAAGCTGTAATGGAATTTCGGAAGGGTTTCTCGGCGTCGTAATTAGGGTTAATCGATGGAAATTTTGCCCCCGTCTCCGACTGCCAACGCCGAAGTTTCTTGCGTAACTGCTCCGCTAATTGCGGCTTTTCATTCACAAGGTTGTGTTGCTCTGATATATCGTCACGAATGTTGTACAACTCCCAGCGATTTTCGCCCAAAAATTCAATCAGCTTATAATCTCCCGCCATCACTGCACCCGTAGGCGGTCGCTGCGGCGTATGATAATGGGGATAATGCCAGTACAACATGCGTGCTTCCTTGGAAGGCTTTCCTTTTAAGGTCGAAACAAAACTTTGCCCGTCCACGTCTTTTTTCTTGGCCAATTGCACCAATTCGAGAAGCGTAGGCACATAATCAATACTAGCTACAACGTCTTGCGGCGTAGAATGCGGCATAGCCACTGCAGGGTAACGCACCAGCAACGGTACTCGAATTCCCCCCTCATAATAAAAACCCTTGCCTTCGCGCAAAGGCGCATTTCCATCTACTTCTACCAAACCACCGTTATCTGACGTAAATACCACAATCGTATTTTCCCGCATTCCCAATTCGTCCAGTTTGTTTAAGATTCGGCCTACACTTTCGTCCAAGCTCTGAATCATAGCGGCATATATGGGATTTGGCTTACTGAGTCCCAACGTCTTTTTCTTTTCTTCGTATTTCTTTACGTAAGCGGGTTTACCTTGCAGAGGGGTATGTACTTGGTAGTAGCTCATATTGAGGAAAAACGGCTGTGTACTATTGGCATGTTTTTCAATCAATTTCAGGGCATGGTCAGTCAAAAAATCAGTAAGGTAATCGCCTTCTTTTCCGCCTTCAGGCAGGAATTTCACGGAATAATCGGCCGTAGGCGTTACATTTTTGTAGGGATAAAAATAAGACCCAGGTTGTCCTTTCGAATGCCCTCCGATATTAACATCGAAACCCCGATTGTGAGGCCAAAATTCGTCGGTTTCTCCCAAATGCCATTTGCCAACGTGATAGGTTGCGTACCCATTTTTATGTAATATTTCGGGTAAAATTTCTTCTTCTTTCGGCAATTCGTACCGCATTTTGGCCGTCTGAAACTTAGCATAAGGATACACCACCCCAGGAATCCAGTCGGTGATTTGGAGACGGGCTGGGTATTTTCCTGTCATGATGGATGCTCTCGTAGGCGAGCAAACTGCACAAGCGGCATAGGCCCTTTTAAACTGCGCTCCATCGGCGGCCAACTGATTGAGATGAGGGGTTTCGTGAAACGTATTCCCGTAACATCCCAAATCAGCCCAACCGAGGTCATCAGCCAACATAAAGACAATATTGGGCGCCTTGCGCGGTGCTTGAAACGCGCATAAAACAAGTAACGAAAGAGCAATACTTACAAAAAATAGCTTTTTCATAAATAGTTTGTAAAAACGACTAGGTCAAACGACACCGATAGAAAACGTAGCAAACCATACAACGGTCTGACTACCGTCAGACCGAATGCAATACATAAGTAAGAATTAGGTAAACATTACTCATAAACTACTTTGGGAATAAACTAAACACAATGAAAAAAACTTTCCTCACGACCATTGCTCTTGGACTGACATTCGGAATGGGAATGTTGTCGTTTAAACCCAAAGACAAGCGTCCCAACATCCTGATTTTATTTTCGGACGACCACGCCTTGCAGGCCATCAGCGCCTATGGTAGTCCCTATATCAAAACCCCCAATATCGACCGCTTGGCCAAAGAGGGTGCATTGTACCAAAATATGTTTTGCACCAACTCCCTCTGCGCTCCCAGTCGTGCTACGCTGTTGACGGGAAAATACAGCCATAAAAACGGCCACCGCGACAACCTCACGAAGTTTGACGCAAGCCAACCGATGTATCCCAAATACCTACAAGCCGCTGGCTATCAAACGGGTTGGATTGGCAAATGGCATTTAGAAGCTACTCCCCAATACTTCGATTATTGGTCGGTATTACCTGGGCAAGGCGCTTATTATAATCCTGATTTTATCGAAATGGGTAGTAAAACGGTTCGTCAAGAAGGATACGCTACCGATGTCATTACCGAAAAAGCGCTCCGTTGGCTCGACCAAGACCGTGACCCTTCGAAACCGTTTTGTTTGGTGATTGGCCACAAATGTCCGCACCGAAATTGGCAGCCCGATACCACCGATTTACGGGCTTTTGACCGCGTAAAGTTCTCTCTTCCTAAAAGTTTTTACGATTCGTATGAAGGTCGGATTGCCGCCAAACGCCAAGACATGACTGTGACCAAAACCATGCGCTTGAAAGAGGACCTCAAAGTAGACGCAGGCAACGACCCCTTTGTGAAACGCATGAACCCCGCCCAACGCAAGGCATGGCTCGCTTACTACGATCAAGTGACCGCCGATTTTAAAAAACAAAACTTGTCAGGACGGGCACTGGATGAGTGGAAATACCAACGGTACATGCAAGATTACTTGGGAACCCTCCTTTCGCTCGACCGTAACGTAGGCAAAGTACTTGATTATTTGGACAAAAAAGGCTTAACCGAAAACACGTTGGTGGTGTATTCGTCCGACCAAGGGTTTTATTTGGGCGAACACGGCTGGTTCGATAAACGATTTATGTACGAAGAATCGCATCATATGCCAATGCTCATTCGCTACCCAAAACGCATCAAAGCAGGCACTATCGACCGAGCCATTCATAACAATACCGACTTTGCCCCCACCATCTTACAAGAAGCAGGGCTGAGTGTTCCTGCTGATATGCAAGGGCAATCCTTTTTCAGCAAAAAAACGCGTAAATCGACCTATTACCACTATTACGAATACCCCGCCGAACACAGTGTCCAGACGCATTTTGGCATTCGTACAGACCGCTACAAGTTGATTCGCTTTTACAAAGACGGTGAGTTTTGGGAGTTGTACGACCTTCAAAAAGACCCACAAGAAATGAATAATTTGTACGGCAAACCTGCCTATCAGAAGGTTCAAAAACAACTTACAGCCGACCTAAAACAGCTCATTCGGCAGTACGACGATGCCGAAGCTGCTTCGGTTTTGGCCAAAGAAGATACTAGCCAATCGGCCAGATAAAGAAAACTACACAAGCACTTATTTACTAAAAACAATACACAAGTGCTTGTGTAGCAGTACCGTTGGATGTGTATTGAGCTGGTGCTGCTCTCGTAAAATTTCTTTTTCCTGAGTGCTGTGTGCTTTTTTTACCATTTTAGAAAAAGTCAAGAACGAGCGTAAATGAAGGTAAGCGCCAAAAAACACAAACCAAACCAACGAGCTCGTACTCAACTGATTAGGATACACAGCTCGGTAACGAAGCCCTGCCAAACTCGCCATTGTCCGCAAACGCTGAACATTACAAAGATAAACACGACCATTGTACCGGTGATTGTCGTCGTAACCAATAACCTCCGCTTCGTTCGACAAAAACATATCACTCCGCTCAGCTTCTACCCAAACATTAGCCATACGGCCACTCATGCTGCTATTGTTGGGTTTTGTAATGATTAATAAGCCATTGGGTTTCAAAATGCGCGCAAGTTCTTCGAGCAAAAACGTCTGGTTCGGAATGTGCTCAATTGTTTCCATCAAGAGTACATAATCCGCT
Source organism: Runella sp. (assembly GCA_023254175.1). Lineage (GTDB taxonomy): Bacteria > Bacteroidota > Bacteroidia > Cytophagales > Spirosomataceae > Runella. The sequence continues at coordinate 24,952 of JALQYJ010000073.1, forward strand.
ACATTCGACTCAATAGGCAGAGGCTTTGTCAAATCAATAGGGGAGCATGTCAGCGTCTCGCTTTTGAGAATATCAGGGTGCATATCAAAGGCTCTGACGTCAGCACCTGCTTTATGCCACAGATTAGCAACATAGCCCGACCCTGCCGAAACATCAATTACGGTCTTTTGTTGAACGTCGTTTTGTGCCAGATAACGGTGGATAAACTCCAGCGCATTGCCCTTCGAATGCGGCACCTGCTTGATTTCCTCTTTTAGAGTTGACATAACGTGTTAGGATATATCCACGGAGCGGCTTTTGAGTTTCACCTTCCAGCGGTCAATTTGCTTTTTGAGGCGCAAAGTACTGTTTTCTTCGGGTTCAGGAAGTTTTCCTAAAAACATTGACCCAATTTTTAAGTAATTTTTGAAGAATGTATTACTACTCAACCCCCATTTCAAAATAAATTGCGTGCGCCCGTCATTGCGTTTTACTCGGGCAGTGCTACGGCTCGCAAAATGATAGACGCGGCTTTTTCCAATTCCTTTGTAGTATCGTACCCCATAATGCCAAAGCTTTATCATGAAATCAGGGTCGCTGTACATACCAGGGAAAAACTCAATGCTCAGCCCCCCCACGGCTCTATACACAAACGTTGGCAGCACCATCGGATACCACTGACTCCCATTCCAGTCATCTTTAGGGAATGTGGCGTATTCCGACAAAAATTTAGCTTCGTCAAATTCGGACGGATGTTTGCCGTAGTTTTTATTGGTTATCACACAGGCATTACCGTTATCAAACCCCTCAATCATCGTTCCGCTGATACACCACTTGTCGTCTTTTTGGTGCTTTATTTCTTCAAACAAATAAAAATCCCAATCGGGACAAACGTACATATCGTCGTCGATAAATACCAAGTAATCGGCGGTAGCCAAGTGAGAAGCCGCATTGAAGCCGTAACAAACCCCTGAGTTTTGACTACTTTTGGTATAGCTAATATCGCCTTGTGCCTTCACCCAATCTTCGCTACCGTCATTTCCTTCGTTGACATGTACGATAATTTGATGTTTGAAACGGCTATTTTTCCGAATACTACCGACAAGGCATTTTAAGTAGTCGAGGTTGTTCCAAGAAGGGATTAAAATCGAAAAAATAGGGGTATAAGAAAGGGCAACTTTCGTATGAGTAAACTCCATAAATAAACATAAAAATGAGCAAAAGAGACTTTTTGGCTGAATGCAACCCAAGCAAAAAGCCTCTTTTAGCGCGGTTTACCAGCCTTTTTGAAGCACGTATGCAATGTATCTAACATCATCTTCAGTGACGCGGGCATGTAATGGTAGCACAAGATAGCGCTCTTCGATAGCGTCCATTTTAGGGAATTGGCCAGGTGTACGTCCACCAAAAATAGTATATTTATCATTACGATAGTGTACTTGGCCCGACTCGATACCGTGCTTGCGGAGATGACGCATTAAATTTTCACGTTCGTCTACTTCGGCAGTGAGTAGCCATGCGGCATGTTCCCTATCGGTATATTCACTTCCAATCACCCGAATCCCTGGAATATCTTTTAATAACTCACAATACAAGCGGTACAATCGCTGACGGTGTGCCAAATGTTCGTCAAACTCTTCCAATCCTGCCAAACCCAAACTCGCTGCGATGTCAGTCATTTGGTATTTGTAACCGACCTCCACGATGTCATTTTCCCAAATCCCTTTTTGCTTGCTAGTACGGTCGATTCCAAACCAACGCAGACGCTTGGCTTTTTCAACCAAAGTTGGGTCTTTCACGACCAACATTCCACCATCGCCCGTGGTAATATGCTTGATAGCCTGAAACGAGAACATCGTAAAATCGCTTTGACTTCCAATGTACTGTCCTTTGTACTTAGCCCCAACGGCATGGGCAGCGTCCTCAATGATAAACAGATTATGCTTTTTCCCAAGGGCCCAAAGTTCATCCATCTCACACGGAAGGCCGCCGTAATGCACACACACGATGGCTTTAGTTTTGGGCGTAATGAGTTGCTCTACGTGGTTTACATCAATATTTAGATTTTCATCTACGTCGGCAAAAACGATATTCACACCCATGTAAAGGAACGGAATATTGGTCGCTGTACACGTAAAAACGGGTGCAATGACTTCATCACCTGGCTGCAAGTCGGCCAACAAATAGGCAAGGTGAAGCGCATCCGTCCCCGAACCTACCGCTAAACATTTGTTTGGGTACGTCAATTTAGTCTCAAAGCGACGCTCAAAGTCGTCCACTTTAGGACCTTGGCCAATCCAACGCGAGTTCAATACATCAGTTACGCTGGTTGCCGCTTTTGCAGGAATGTTAGGGTAGAACAGGACAATACCCTCTCTCGTATCCATGACAGGATACTCATTCATTGGTTTTTCTAAAATCTTGTCCAGAATCATGCTAAGTAAGATAGATAGATAAATAGATACTCGTTTTTCTCAAAGTTAGGCTGGCAAGGAAAGTGCAGGTCAAAATACTTTCCTTTGTTAGAGTGATACAGACTTTTTACCAATCAACAAGAGTTCCTATACGTCGCAAAACCCTATTTGTTTAGATAAAAAGAGACATTATCGAGACAAATATACAATAAATAGCGAATGTATTACAACGAAGATAAAATAAATCAAGTTATATTCAAATATTTTTCCTAACTCATGAATATTACCCTGATTTACAATGTTTTAAACAAAAAACAACCAAAAAAATGTACTTTTTTTGAATGGTATCTCGTGTATTTTAAGGGGTTTTTAACAAGCTTTTATCAATATTTTAATCTCAAAATGAAGTCAAACGGCACTCATTAATTAGTGAGATATCGCTCAATTTCGTCAACAGCGTTTTTCAAAACATTGCAAAACCGTCTTATAAATAACTTATTTTGCCATAAAAGGTTAGAATATTGAGGTAAATCTTCTAACTGCGAACAACCCATACAAAATAAAATACACTCGCTGGTCTCTTCAAGTAGAGCTGTTATGTTAGTAACGTGGATAAATTTTGCTTTGTTACCAATGCCATTGCTCCCAAAACCTATATAAATAGGTTTTGGGAGCAATGGCATTGTGTAAGTTCTATGAGGAGGTGGTCAAAAATTCCGTGATTTTATGGTCAGGTTACTAATCGGAAGGTGAAGGAATCAACGAAGGGCTGATGCAATACAAATCGAGCGTTTTTTGCTTATTGAGGTAATCAAGAAGATTTTCATTGAATGGTGCCAATCCTAGTTCTTGGCAGTATTCATTGGTCTACTTCTTGACAAACTGCCAATAAAAAAACTGCGCTGCATGATATGTAAGGCGATATTATCCAACAATCATTTAAAGCTTATGATAATCACTAATCCATGCCCTTCAACTCCGTTACAACTTTAGTGATAGAGTCTTTGGCATCCCCAAACAACATCATACAGTTGGGGTAATAAAACAGTTCGTTGTCGATACCAGCGTAACCTGCCGCCATCGAACGCTTACTGACAATTACCGTTTTGGCTTTGTCGGCGTTCAAAATGGGCATTCCGTAAATCGGGCTAGCGGGATTGCTGCGGGCAGCGGGGTTTACTACGTCGTTGGCTCCTACGACAAACACCACATCGGTGGTTGCAAACTGGTCGTTGATTTCTTCCATTTCTACCAACTTATCATAAGCCACGTTCGACTCCGCCAAGAGGACGTTCATGTGCCCAGGCATCCGTCCTGCCACGGGGTGAATCGCGTATTTTACCTCCACACCACGCTGTTCGAGCAAGGCTTCGAGTTCGTGAATTACGTGCTGCGCCTGTGCTACTGCCAAACCATACCCTGGCACCACAATCACTTTTTGGGCGTAGTTCATCATAATCGCCACGTCCGAAGGTGTACTACTTTTTACTGCTCCACCCGTAGTGGCACTTCCACCACCTGCGGCGGCAGCACTACCACCGCCAAAGGAACCAAAAATAACGTTGGTCAACGAGCGGTTCATGGCATTACACATCAAAATCGTAAGCAATGTCCCTGCCGAGCCTACCAAAATTCCACCCGTGAGCATCACTTGGTTGTCGTACAAAAACCCACCAAAAGCTGCCGCCACTCCCGTAAAAGAATTGAGAAGCGAAATAACAACGGGCATATCGGCGCCACCAATTGGTAACACAAAAAGTACGCCATAGGCTAAAGACAAGGCAAAAACGGTGTAAAGTAACGTCGCACTTGGATGCCCCAACGAAATGTATACAGTCAGTCCTAACGTAGCTATCAATAATACCAAGGTAAGGATGTTTTGCGCAGGCAAGCGGAAGGTCTTTTTCATAATTTCCTGCAACTTGGCGTAGGCGATGATACTTCCCGAAAACGACACGCTACCAATCACCAGCCCTGCCACAATCGTCAAGACGGTAGCGGGAGAAGCCTCGGCGTGAAGGTGTCCAAATTCGACCAACGAAATAAGTGCCGCACAAGCGCCCCCCATTCCATTGAAGAGGCTCACCATCTGCGGCATGGCGGTCATTTTTACTTTTTTAGCCGAAATCCAGCCAATGACAGTTCCAATGGCAATCCCGCCGAAAATCCAGCCGTAGTTGCCAATGAGCTCACCATCTTCGTTGGTGTGTATAAAAATGGTACCCAAAATAGCAATCGACATCCCTGCCGCTGCCAAGAAGTTCCCATTACGAGCAGTTTTAGGCCCCGAAAGCATTTTTAATCCTACAATAAAAAATACTGAGCCTAAAAGGTAAATAAGGTATAACCAATATTGTTGTATCATTTCAGTTGACGGTTACTTTTTCTTTTTAAACATTTCTAACATACGGTCGGTCACGACGAAGCCACCAACGACGTTGAGTGTTCCGAGAATTACCGCCAAAAAGCCAAGTATCAATGCGGGCCAGTTGCCTGCTTCGGCATGACCCATGACGATAATCGCCCCAATGAGCACCACCCCGTGAATGGCATTTGCTCCCGACATTAGCGGGGTATGCAGGGCGGAGGGTACTTTTGAAATCACCTCAATCCCCACAAAAATGGAAAGAATGAGGATGTAGATGAGCTGTATGTTTTCGCCAATAAATGTGATGATTGCGTCCATAGTTTGAATATAACGTTATTTTAAAATTGATTTGGTAAAGGCGTGGACTAACTGACCTTGATGTGTAATGAGGCTTCCTTTGGTGATTTCCTCCTCCAGTTCCCACTTAAAACCGTCTTTGTTGGCCAAATGCAACAGCAACGTACTGATGTTTTTGGCGTACAAGTCGCTGGCATTCGTCGCTAGTAGTGCAGGTAAATTTGACTCTCCAATGATAGTCACCCCGTTTTTTACTACCGTCTGATTGGCTTCGCTCAAAGCACAGTTACCCCCCGATTCCACGGCCATATCGACAATCACACTACCCGTTTTCATGGATTTCACCATTTCTTCCGTCACCAAAATAGGGGCTTTTTTACCCATCACTAAGGCCGTCGTAATGACTATATCTGCGTCTTTGATACGTTGTTTGATGAGGTCTTGTTGTTTTTGGAGAAACTCCGCCGACACTTCTTTGGCATACCCTCCCTCCGACTTATTGGCTTCCATGCCTTCCACACTCAAAAACTTTCCGCCCAGCGACTCCACTTGTTCTTTGGTTTCGGGGCGAACGTCAGTCACTTCCACCACGGCGCCAAGGCGCTTGGCCGTCGCGATGGCCTGCAATCCTGCCACTCCAGCCCCAAAAATCAGTACTCGCGAGGGTTTGATAGTACCTGCGGCCGTCATCATCAGCGGAAAAATTTTACCCAACGCATTGGCACCTAGCAATACTGCCTTGTAGCCCGCTAGGTTAGCTTGCGAACTGAGCGCATCCATGCTTTGGGCTTTGGTCGTACGAGGGACGGCGTCCATGCTAAAAGCCGAAATTTTCTTGGCATTGAGAGCTTGAACCAACCCAGGCTGCGTGTAGGCATACAGAAACGAAATACTCACGGCACCCTCCCGCATTTGAGCCACTTCTTCTAACGTAGGAGCATTGACTTTAAGGACAACATCGGCATCTGCAAGGAGCGTTTTTGTATCTGCTACCACTTGAGCGCCCGCCTTTTCGTAATCAGTGTTAAGTAGAGAAGATTTCTCGCCAGCATCACTTTGAATGGCACAGGTAAAACCCGCTTTGAGAAGAGACTTAACAACGTCAGGTGTGACCGCAACCCGCTTTTCGTAGGTTTTGGTTTCTTTCAAAATAGCTATTTTCAAGGTCGAAGTAGTTTTTTGTAGTAATCCCCCAAAATATAGGACATTATCCACATAAACAATAACATTCGCCAGTTTTCACAAAATCTTTTTGTATCGACCCCTGCAGGGTAAAAAATGGGAACCAATGCCCTTGCAAAACGTAAAGGCATTGGTTTAAAAATGGCTATCACTTTTAGAAAATAAAGGAGTCTATTATTGGTGTGAAAGGTAATCCTGTATAAATCCCACCCACTCTTTTTAAGCGCTCAAAGTCTTCACATGAGTCTGAAACCCAGCGCTGTCGATACGAGCATCATTGACCCACTCGTATGCTTTCCAAAAAGAGCTATAATATATACTGACTCAAATCACGGTTTTTGACCAAATGAGCCAAACGTTCTTGCACCAATTCTTTGGTGACCACTACGTGAGCGTTGGGTCCAATGACATCGGGAATATCAAACATGAAATCGTTGAGCAGCGTACTCATCACTGTCTGAAGGCGGCGCGCACCGATGTTTTCTACTTCGGCATTAATCGTAAACGCCAATTTAGCCAACTCACGCAATGCCTCATCTTGGAAAGTCAATTCAACACCTTCGGCTTCCATCAACGCAAAATATTGACGCGTGAGGGAGTTACGCGGCTCTTTCAAAATACGGTAAAAATCGTCTTCCGTCAAGCTTTGTAATTCCACCCGAATCGGGAAACGTCCCTGTAATTCTGGAATCAAATCAGAAGGCTTAGACACGTGGAAAGCACCCGCTGCTACAAACAAAATGTGGTCGGTTTTGATAGGACCGTGCTTGGTATTGACCGTTGAGCCTTCTACAATTGGAAGCAAATCGCGCTGAACTCCTTCACGGCTTACATCGGGTCCTCCGCCTTTACCGTTGTTGGAATTGGCAATTTTATCAATTTCGTCAATAAAAATAATTCCCAAATTTTCTGCCTTCAAAATCGCCTCTTCTTTCACTTCGTCCATATCGATGAGCTTAGCGGCTTCTTCTTCCAGTAAAATCTTGCGGGCATCCGCAATACTCATTTTGCGCTTTTTACTGCGTTTAGGCATCATATTGCCGAGCATTTCTTGCAAGTTCATCATCGACATATCATCGATAGACCCACCCATAACTCCAATATTCGGGGCCGACGAAGATTGCATGTCAATCTCAATCTTCCGATTTTCAAGTTCGCCCGCTCGTAGTTTATCCCGAAAACGTACGCGTGTTCGCTCGTTCAATTCATGGTCAGGCATCGACGAAACAGGCGGTGGATTAACAAAATCAGAATCATCTGTAATCTCAAAACCTACATTTGGGCGGCTGTAGTTTTTAGAAGAGTTGGTGGGATACATAGGCGGAATCAGTACATCCAGAATCATTTCTTCGACAATGTCCTGCGCTTTTTGTTTTACCTCCTCTTTCTTGGCTGTTTTCACCATGTTCACAGCTTGCTCTACCAAATCTCGCACCATACTTTCGACGTCGCGACCAACATAACCTACCTCTGTAAATTTCGATGCCTCGACTTTTACAAAAGGTGCATCCGCGATTTTTGCCAAGCGGCGAGCGATTTCGGTTTTCCCAACGCCCGTGGCTCCAATCATTAATATATTATTGGGAATGATTTCTTTTTGCATTTCGGGCGTACTGTTCATCCGACGCCAGCGGTTGCGGAGGGCAATAGCTACGTTGCGCTTGGCGTCGTGCTGCCCAATGATGTATTTGTCTAATTCT
>JALQYJ010000103.1 GCA_023254175.1 Runella sp.
ATGCAGCTTGAGAGGCGAACTTAACAGATGATTCTGTGAAAGGGTGTTCAGATGTCATGTAAACCAAAGAATGGACAGCTTTGGACTTGTCTGTGATGGTCGAGTCCAAGCCAATTATCTTGATGCAATCATCTAAGTCACATTGTTTACATGCTGCTTCAAGTAACTTTGTTGGCTCATACTTTGAATCTTCTAGTACATACCGGGGTATTCCACCAAGGATTTTGAAACGGTTATGCCAGTCAGTAACAGCAGAAAAACAAGGGGAAATAGTTTCCAATTCTGTTTCAGTCCATATCGGCATGTAAAAGACTTCAGGGCGAGGGGGTTTCTTGAAATCATTGACCATTTCTCTTCGGGGGGAGGTTGACAATACAAATGTACACCATTCATAGGGAAATGCACTTAGATGTGATTCTTGCTTGCCTTTGGCATCAAACAAACACCACAAGTCACATGACCAGAAAGCAATTTCATTACTAGAAGGTAGAGAGTTTTCTGGTATTTATGACTCAAAAGATTTTTTCCTTTTCAACATCTTTTTCCGATTGGCGGGTTATGCTGGCCAATCCTTTATAATCAGTACTTAATAAGAGATATATCGGCTCCAACAACGCAGTTTTACCCGAGTTGTTTTTTCCCGTAATGAGATTGACTTGTTCAAACCCGCTAAAACTGAACTTCTCAAAGTATCGAAAATTTTCGATTTCGATACTTTGTAGGATACATCTGTCGCTTTATTGAAACTTGGGTTTTGGAACAAGACAATCTGAATTGACAACAAGCAACTCTTCCCCTAATACTTCGTTGTAGTATCGGCGGGGCTGTCGGCGGGGCCTTTGTCTTTTTTACCAAATACCGAAATATTTACGTAACGTTTAGGATATTGGCGAAAATTGGTCATCAATTTATTTACGCTCACAATCGTACGGTTGATATTATCGTACAGAGCTTGGTCTTTCAACAATTTCCCTGCTGTTCCTTGGCCTTGTTCAAGCGCAGTAAGTGATTTTTGAAGAGTCGCCACTGCCGAATTGGCCTGCGCTAATGTTTCGCCCAAACGAAGCGCTTTCAACGAATCTGTCGTCGTTTTTAAATTTTCCAAAATCGGCTTGAAACTCTTTTCAGTTTCAATCAGCGAGGCCGAAAGCGCATTGACATTGGCCAAGGTAGCCGCAATTGCCTGACGATTTTGCGCAATAGTCGCATTGATACCTGAAGCCGTTTGGTCGGTAGTAGTCAGTAATTTATTCAATACATAACCCGTTTGGTCAAACTGCTTTACAATACGATTCAAATTGATAATCAATGAATCGGCGTTTTTAACAACGGGTAGAGCTTGTTCTTGAAGCAATGCTTGAATTCCCTTTTCCGAATCAGCTACCAGGGTATCGCCTTGTTGGAGTTGTTTTCCTCCCATTGCAATTTGAAGCATCAACGCACTTCCTCCCAACAATTCTGAGGTCAATAACACCTTAGAACCTTGGGTCAGCAGCACGTTTTTCTGAATTTCAAGTGTAACCAACACCTTGTTTCCTCGATCGGTCAAAAGTTCAGTACTTTTCACTTGCCCTACTTGCACGCCGTTAAGTTTAATCGGGTTTGAAGGTTGTAAAGAGCCGACATTGTCATACACCACAAAATATTTGTATTTGCTAGAGAAGAAATCTGCACCTTTTAAAAAGTTAAACCCAAAATAGAGCATGGTCAGTGCAACTACCGCCATCAGCCCTACTTTTGCTTCCTTAGAAATGTTCATGAATGTTAATCGTTGATTGTGACTTTAACTAACTATCTATCTTCTACCTCCTGCTTATACTGTTTAAAGGCTCGAAAGATAGCTTCGGCGATTTCGTCCTGACCCTCGTCCGAATTGAGGTATTTTTCTTCTTGGGAATGACTCAAAAAACCCGTTTCTACAAGCACACTTGGCATGGCTGTTTGCCAAAGTACCATAAAACCCGCTTGTTTTACTCCTCGACTATTACGGTCGGCGTAATTTTGAAATTGGCGTTCTATTTTGTCTGCAAAACTCAAGCTACTCGCAATGTAGGCGTTTTGTCGGTTAGCCAACATAATATATGCCAACGGAGAATTAGGATTGAAACCTTTGTAGCGTTCTTCGTAATTTTGCTCTAACAAGATACTGGAGTTTTCGCGCTTGGCTACTTCGAGATTTTCTTCAGACTTATGTAACCCCATTACAAACGTTTCGGTACCCGATGGGCTCTTTTTGTTTTTGGGTAGCGAGTTACAGTGAATCGAAATAAATAAATCGGCTTTACGACGATTAGCGATATTGGAACGTTCGCTTAAGTCGATAAACTTATCAGAGGCTCGCGTTAGAATTACTTTTACTTCTGGCATTTCGATTGTTATTTTCCGTGCCAAAAGTAGAGTAATGTCCAAAACAATGTCTTTTTCTTTTGAAAATTTCCCTTTTGCTCCCGTATCTTTTCCCCCATGCCCTGCATCCAACACAATAACATCGATACTTCCTTCGGCGTCTGATTGGAATGTGAAACTACAAAATGCTATCCAACCAAGCAATAATCTTATTTTGAACGTGTTCAACATGAGTGATTCTTTCATTTTATGGCTTGCGTGTGAATAAATGTAAACGGTTATTCGACCATAAATAAGCAATCCAAAATCGTCTAAATTTTTACTTAATCGAAAAGCTTAGGCGGTTTTGGAGGAAATTTTCACAAAGAAACTCAAAATTACGGTAAATAGCACACGGAAGCGCCTATACTCCTTCTGCAACCACTGCTTTAACCGTAGGTACCATCTGCGTTAAGAGATTTTGGATACCTGCTTTAAGGGTCAACGTTGAAGATGGACAACCGCTACAAGAGCCTTGCAAAAGCACTTTTACAACGCCCGTTTCTTCCTCAAAGGAGTGGAATGAAATCGCTCCCCCATCTGACTCTACCGCTGGGCGAACGTAATCGTCCAAAACAGTTTTGATTTGACGCACCGTTGGGCTATCGGTATCAACAATCGTGGTATTACGTTCGACTGTTTTTTGCTCAAATACGGGGTGATTTTCTTCAAAATAAATCTTCAAAAAATGTTTAGTATCCAAAATCACTGACCCCCAGTCGGTCTGATCATCTTTGGTGATTGTCACGAAGTTAGACGCTAAAAAGACACGCTGCACGAAAGGAAACTGGAACAAATCTCCCGCTAACGGCGACGACTTTCCTTCGGCCTGCGTAGCAGCCAAATCGGGGTAATCGAATGATAAACCTTGGGGAACAAGTTCAAAATTGAAGACAAACTTCATCGAATTTGGATTGGGACTTGCCTCGGTATAAATAAATACGGGTTGCATAAAAAAGTATGACTCGTTGTTTGATTCATCAAAATAGATAGACAGCCCTAAGAAGACCGCCCTACTTGCAACAAAACTTTCGGCATTTTGGTTTAATTATTCTCAATTAGGTTAATACAATCGCGAAACGAATAAGTAAGCTCTGTAAAATAACCAAAAAGGGAAGCATCAATTGATGCTTCCCTTTTGTATTCTTCGCGCTTACGATGGCTTCTTCTCATTGCCTCCGCCGCTGTTGCCATTACCACCACCTTTAGGCTGATTATGATTTCTGCGGTGATGGTTTCCTCGGTTAGAGTGTTGTTTGGCAGGCTTTGTTGCGTCGTTGTTGCTATTAGCGTTATTTCCTTTTTGTACAGGATTTCCAGAAGGAGCATTAAGTACAGTTGCTTTCGGAGAGGCCTGTGCCGCAGGAGCCTTGGGCGCTGCTGCATTCTGTGGCTTCATTGCGGGAGCAGTAGAAGAAGCAGCAATTGTCGCTGGCTGCGCCATTTCTTTGGCCGCATTTGCTGCGCTGTTATTGCTATTGCCGCTTCCTTTTTTCTTTTTATTCTTACGGTTACTATTTCCTCCCCCGTTTTGCTGGTCGCGATGGCTAAATTTCTTATCCATTTTGGCTAAATCGCTGTTAATACCTACCGCTGGCAATGCCAACACCGCCTCTTCGATATCCAACACATCCAACGACACCGGTTTTTCACCTCTTGCATTCATTTGCAAGATTTTACTGACCTGCTCCATCGTGATAGGGTGCCACGTGGTGCTATCGTTTTCGTAGCCAAACCACATAATTTTCTTAAAAATGTCGGTTTTCTGCAAGTGTGCCTTTCCCTTTTGAGTTAGAAGAGGTGCATCCACATGCGGAATGTCCTTGAGGGCGTCGATATAGGTTTCCAGCTCGTAGTTGAGGCAGCACTTCAATCGTCCACATTGACCCGAAAGCTTCGTTGGGTTTAGCGATAAGTTCTGGTAACGAGCGGCAGAGGTCGTAATGTTTTTAAAATCGCTTAACCAAGTTGAACAGCACAATTCACGCCCACAAGCTCCCAAACCACCCAAACGCCCTGCTTCTTGTCGTAGGCTGATTTGGCGCATTTCGATGCGTACTTTAAATTCGCTGGCCAATATTTTTATCAGTTCACGAAAATCAACCCGCTCGTCGGCAGAGTAATAGAAAGTAGCTTTGGTATTATCGGACTGAAACTCTACGTCCGACAACTTCATGCTAAGTTTCAACTCTTTGACCATTTCGCGAGCGCGGTACATCGTTGACAGGTCACGCGCGACACTCTGCTCGTGCTTTTCCATGTCACGCGGGTTGGCCACGCGATAAATACTCTTCACGTTTTCGTCGTCGGCGATCTTTTTCTTGGCCATTTGCAGGCGTACTAAGTCTCCCTGCAACGATACCGCTCCAATGTGGTAGCCCGAAGCCATCTCACACACAACATAGTCGCCTGTAAGTAGTTCAAGGTGATTGATATTGCGAAAATACTCTTTCCGCCCACCTTTAAACTTTACTTCGACTACGTCAAAACGTTTTAATATAGGCACATCCATATCGCTGAGCCAGTCGAAAACGTTCATTTTGTTGCAGCCACCTGTACTGCACGCGCCGTTATTTTGACAACCAGCGGTTTTTCCATTGCTTCCTTTCGTTCCGCATCCGCCCGTTGAACATGATTTACAACTCATTTTTGTTTAGTTTACAGTTTGCGTTCATTTGAAGCTTAACCTCTTCTTTTTAGCAAACTAATCCGTATAACGAATCAAATCTAAACCAATGTCTTTGCGGTAGTATTTACCTTCAAACTGTACCGCTGTCGCCGCCTTTTGTGATTTATTGACAGCCCCTTCGAGTGAGTTTGCCAACGCCGTCAGCGCCAGTACCCGTCCGCCATTGGTTACGATTTCACCTTTTTCGTTGGTCGTTGTTCCTGCATGGAACACCGTTATATCCTCCGTTTTTTCTAATTCAGTAATTACTTTGCCTTTTTCATAGGCATCAGGATACCCTCCCGATACAATCACGGTCGTAACAGCCGTTTGTGGCGAAATTACGAAGTCACTATCGGCTAATTTCTGATCAGCAGCTGCCAGCAAAAGAGTAACCAAATCTGACTGAATACGTGGGAGAACCACTTCCGTTTCAGGGTCACCCATACGGGCGTTGTACTCAATCACGTAAGGTTCGCCTTTCACATTCATCAATCCAACAAAAATAAAGCCCACATACGTAATCCCTTCAGCTTGCAAGCCTGCGAGCGTTGGCTTTATTATTTTTTGTTCTACTTTTCGGAGAAAGTTTTCATCTGCAAAGTTCACCGGCGACACTGCACCCATTCCTCCCGTATTGGGTCCAGTATCTTTTTCGCCGATGCGCTTATAGTCTTTGGCTTCAGGAAGGATTTTGTAATTTACCCCGTCGGAGAGCACAAAAACCGACAATTCGATACCGCGTAAAAACTGTTCTACCACGACTTTATTACCTGCTTCGCCAAATTTAGCCCCCACTAGCATATCTGACATTGCGGCTTTGGCAGTATCAAGAGTTTCTGCAATAATCACGCCCTTTCCTGCGGCAAGACCATCTGCTTTCAGTACGATAGGCAGCGAATGAGTAGCCAAATACGCCAATCCTTCTTCCAGTGTTTCGGAGGTAAATGTCCTTGACGCAGCCGTTGGAATTCCGTACTTGGACATAAAGTTTTTGGAAAAATCCTTGCTTCCCTCCAGCTGCGCGCCCAGGCGGTCGGGTCCTACAATTTTGATTCTCAACAACTCGGGCTGGGCCTTTAAGTAATCTACCACCCCATTGACAAGTGGCTCTTCGGGGCCAACAATTACGAGTTTAATTTTTAAATCAACAATAGCTTTTGCAATGCCTTCAAAGTCATTGAACCCAATTGGTAAATTTGTTGCTACTTGTGCTGTACCCGCATTTCCGGGCGCAACATACAACTCATCACAGTGTGGGCTTTGGGCTATTTTCCAAGCAAACGCATGTTCGCGCCCGCCTGATCCCAGAATTAATATGTTCATTTTATAAGGTTAAAGTGTATAGAGTAGGGCACGACATCCTTTTCAATTATTTCGCGCCTTACCACGAGCTTTTCACTTAGTTTGCCACTTCGGACATAAATTTGATACGCATCAAACGCAGCTCGTCTTCGGTAACGTCTTCTTCGGCTAACTCGTCTAACGCAATTTTGATACTATCGGTTTCAGCCGTCATAAAGTAATCGTAAATATCATGTTGACGGTCTTTGTCCATAATCTGGTTGATATAATAATCTAGATTTAGCTTTGTACCCGAGTAGCAGATGTGTTCAATCTCTTCGATTAACTCATCCATTGCTAGCCCTTTGGCTTCAGCGATTTCGTCTAAATCTACCTTACGATCAATTTGTTGAATGATAAAAATCTTTACTTTCGACTTATTAGCCGCCGATTTTACGACCACGTCTTTGGCCGTTTCTATTTCATTTTCTTCGACATATCTCGTGATAAGATCAATGAATGGACGGCCAAATTTTTGCACTTTTCCCATCCCGACTCCGTTGATTTGGGCCATTTCTTGGGAGGTAGTCGGATAGGTCGTCGCCATTTCTTCTAACGACGGATCTTGGAAAATAACATACGGAGGAAGGTTTTTCTCTTTCGCAAGTTTTTTACGGAGAGCTTTCAAGAGTCCCAAAAGGGCTTCATCGTACGCATTGCCTCCACCCGATGGTGCCAATTCAGTCACGTCTTCGTCGTCGTTCGACTTTTGAGTATCGTTTTCATCGAAGGTATGGTCTTTCGAAATCGTAAGAGGGTACGGGTCATTGATGTAGTTAGCACCTTTTTCAGTGATTTTTAACACCCCATAATTTTCGGAATCTTTCCCTAAATACCCCAAAATCACCAGCTGACGAATCATTGAGCGCCAGTATTCTACCCCATACTCTTCGCCTTCTTCTTCGTCCTTAAACTTACCAGCGCCGTATACATCTAGCTTATTGTGTTCGTAGCTTGTTACGTACATATTGTCGGTAGCCGTAATCAAGTCAGCAATGTGGTCACCATCAAAACGTTGGTCGGTTAACTGAATAGATTTCAGTACCAACACGGCTTCGTCTTGCACCTTGAATTTTGGCGTTGGCTTGATGCAGTTATCGCAAAAACCGCAATCTTTTTCCATGTATTCGCCAAAATAGCTCAATAATTGCCGACGACGACAAGCTCCGAGGTTGGCATACGCTACCATCTCGTTCAACAAATGACGGGCATTGTCGCGCTCTGTTACCGATTTATCTTTATTAAACTTCTCTAATTTCTGAATATCGTCCAAACTGTAGAACATCACACAGTTTCCTTCCAATCCATCACGGCCTGCACGGCCAGTTTCTTGGTAGTAGCCCTCCAACGATTTAGGCGCATCGTAGTGAATCACAAAGCGAACATCGGGTTTATCGATACCCATTCCAAAAGCAATGGTCGCCACAATTACGTCGGCTTCTTCGTTCAAAAACGCATCTTGGTTATTCATGCGCGTCTGTCCGTCTAGTCCTGCGTGGTAAGGAAGAGCACGAATATCGTTTACCATCAATAGGTTAGCTACTTCTTCAACCGTTTTACGGCTCAAGCAATAGATAATACCCGACTTCCCTTTGTTATTTTTGATGTACTTAATCAATTGTTTATTGACATCCCCAAGTTTCGGACGTACTTCATAGTACAAGTTTTTGCGGTTAAACGACGACTTAAACAGAGCAGCCTCTTCCATACGCAAGTTTTTAACGATGTCTTGCTGTACTTTCGGAGTAGCCGTAGCGGTCAAGGCAATCAGGGGCAAACTAGGATTAATGTTGTCGATAATCCCACGAATACGGCGATATTCTGGACGGAAGTCGTGTCCCCATTCCGAAATACAATGAGCTTCATCGACGGCCACAAACGAAATGTTGGCACGTTGTAAAAAGTCAAGATTTTCTTCTTTGGTCAACGACTCAGGCGCAATGTACAACAGTTTCAATGTCCCATCGAGCGCATCTTTTTTCACTTTCGTGATTTCCGCTTTATTGAGAGTAGAATTCAAAAACTGCGCATTGACGCCGAAAGCGTTCAATTGATCCACTTGGTTTTTCATCAAAGCAATCAACGGAGAAATCACGATGGCAACGCCTTCAGTCGTAATGGCTGGCAACTGATAACAAAGCGATTTCCCCGCTCCTGTAGGCATGATAACAAAGGTATTGTTACCCCCCATGATACTGTGGATAATTGTTTCTTGTTCGCCCCTAAACTGACTATAACCAAAAATTTCTTTGAGTCGCTCCTTTAGCGTTTGTTGCACGCTTGTGTCTACCTGAATCATCCTCTTTCGTTGTATTTTCGCCTATATACCCTTGGTTAGCAGGTATTTATATAGCTTTTTTAGTGAGTTAAATGGAATTCAATAGGAAGTTACTGGCCATTTTGCCAACTAAAAATCTGCAAATTGAGCAAAGTCAGTAACTGAATTTGAAATTAGTAAAAATAATCAAATTTGACGCAACAAATTTTTGGAAGCGAAATAGGTGCTTTTTTAAAAATATCGTTCACTAAATGATTCAAATCAACTCACAGTCAAGTTTTTAAATCATGAATAACGTCCTCAAAAAGCCTTTTTTTTACCCTAAAATTATCTAATGCCGAGTTTGATTTTAGCGCATACGGTCTTGCGAACGAACCAATTTTTCGTCTCGACGAATAAAGCGATTAGCCAAAACATTCGCCAACATGGCCGTCACAAGGGCATAGAATCCAAATCCAAAGGTACCCGCTACTGCTGGTTCGAACAAGTCTTTGGCTTTTCCAAAGATAAAATACATAATCAAACCCATAATGATAGTCATCAAAATAGAATTCACGGCACACAATCCTGACTGAAGTAAGCGATTTTTATACTGAGAAACGGCAAAAATCGCGATTCCTGCCACAATACCTCCCAATAGGGCAATATACCAAACAGGAGTAATAAACGAGCTAGTTCCCTGCTCATGCACTAAACGAAGGGCGGTAAGGTGAACTGATTGAGTTCCGTCAGCCGCCGCTTTGTCCCAAAGAGGTAAAGCCAACATCCCAACGATACCCACCGCAACTACGGCTAAAAATAGTGTTTGAATACGCTGTAACATAATCGTGCAAAATTGTCAATGGACGAGTATCGGCTAGTTACTAAATTCGATTTTTCTCGTCTCTGGGTGTATAGAAAAATAAGTTCTGCCAAAAATGGACGGCAAAGGTAATCATTTGAAGATGATTTTGGAACAGAGTTTTTAGAGAATGTCCTACCCAAGGCAATTACTTGTCTTGGCGCGCTGTTTTGGGTAAGAACCTGTAATTTTACAACTTTTCCGTAAAGAAACGGTTTTAAATTGGTCACTCAATTAGCTTTAACACATTTGTAACCCAAAAATAGTATGCTTTCAAAAACGTTTGGTAGTGCCGTACACGGAGTGAATGCCACCATGATAACCATCGAAGTAACAGTGGGACAAGGAATGCGTTTTTTTATGGTGGGCTTGCCCGACAGCGCCGTAAAAGAAAGTGAGCAACGGGTCGAAGCCTCTCTCAAGTTTTTCGACTATAGAATGCCTCGTCAAAAAGTAGTGGTAAACCTTGCCCCTGCCGACATCCGTAAAGAAGGCTCCGCTTACGACTTACCCATTGCATTGTGTGTATTGCAAGCCTCCGACCAAATAGTCACTAAGAAAAATCTCGAAAACTATGTAATCATGGGAGAATTATCACTTGATGGAAAACTACGTCCCATCAAAGGAGTACTTCCCATTGCCGTTGAGGCACGTAAATTGGGTTACAAAGGTTTTATCCTCCCGTCGGCCAATGCCCACGAAGCTGCTATTGTCAATAGTCTCGATGTTATTCCTGTTGAAACACTGCAAGACGCTATCGGCTTTTTTGAGGAAACCAAAGAAATCACTCCATTGAAAGTAGACACGCGTGATTTATTTTTCAATACTCTCAACGATTACGATGCTGATTTTGAACACGTTCAAGGGCAAGAAAACATCAAGCGTGCACTTGAAATCGCGGCTTCGGGTGGTCACAATGTAATCATGATTGGCCCTCCCGGGGCTGGTAAAACAATGCTAGCCAAGCGCTTGCCTTCCATTTTGCCTCCACTAAGCCTGCACGAATCGCTCGAAACGACAAAAATCCATTCTGTAGCAGGGAAATTAGGTTCCAGAGCATCACTTATTGCACGGCGGCCTTTCCGCGCCCCGCACCATACCATCAGCGATGCCGCGCTGGTCGGAGGTGGTACATTTCCGCAGCCTGGCGAAATCTCTTTGGCTCACAATGGCGTGTTGTTTTTGGATGAATTGCCCGAATTTAAACGTACCGTTCTTGAAGTAATGCGTCAACCGCTCGAAGAACGCCGCGTGACGATTTCGCGCACCAAATGGGCGATTGAATTTCCCGCCAACTTTATGCTCATTGCCAGCATGAACCCCTGCCCGTGCGGCTACTATAATCACCCCGAAAAAGAGTGTGTTTGCCCTCCTGGTACTGTTCAGCGTTATTTGAACAAAATCAGTGGCCCCCTCCTCGACCGAATAGACTTGCACGTGGAAGTAACACCCGTGTCGTTCGACCAAATTTCATCTACTCGAAAGGCAGAAAAAAGCGAAGACATTCGCCAACGCGTGATTACCGCTCGTGAGATTCAAACCGAACGCTTCAAAGATAAGGAAGGGATTTACTGCAATGCCATGATGCCCTCGCCGATGGTGAAAGAAGTTTGTGAAATCAACCCCGCAGGCAAGGCTTTACTCAAAGCCGCTATGGAACGACTTGGGTTGTCAGCACGAGCATATGACCGTATTCTGAAAGTAGCCCGCACTATTGCTGACCTTGCTGCCAGCCCCGATATTAAGATTGAACACTTGGCCGAAGCCATTCAGTACCGAAGTTTGGACAGAGAAAATTGGGCAGGATAGACAGAATGTTGAGTGCAGAGGGCAGAATGTCGAAGGGTTTCCTTTTCGAAGGTACTAAAACTTTCGGAAAGGTATCCGTGTCGAGAATCTCCCACAACCCGACTGTTGCAACTACACCACATCTCTCAGCAACTCCTCCACCACTCGGCGGCCCGATTCCATGGCGCCGTGTACCGTTCCGCTATGCCCACCGTAGTGGGTGGCTTCTCCCGCAAAGTAAACTTTTCGTTGCATTGGCTGGGATAACGTTTGGCGCGTAAGCAGGCCACCTCCATTAGGAATTGGGAAAGAATAAGCCCCCTTGATGAAAGGTTCTTTGCTCCAATCCATCACTTTGGCATTGGTCAGGGCGGTCGTAGCCGTTCCTTTTCCATAAATAGTATCCAATTCTTTCAATAAATTCTGAATAATGACCGTAGGGGTTTGTCCACTGAGTACTTCGGCTCGTTCTCCTGTGACAAAACCCGTCAACACAAACGACGCTGTACTTCGCCATGCGGAACTTACCCAATATTCAGGAATCGAACCAGATGTATAAATTGAACCCGTATTGGCCTCCCAAAAACGACGGTTAAATACCAAAACCACTTTAATACCCGCACCCATTCCAATATTGCGAATGGCCGTGAGCTTAGCTTCGGGTAATGAAGGACTAAATTGAATATCGTTGGCTTGCAAAACCGACAACGGAACCGTCACGATTACTTTATCTGCAAAACGCCGCTGAGCTTGGGCGTCTTCCAAAACAATCGGCTCATTGGTGAAATCAATGCGTTTGATTTGTTGGTTGAGGACTACTTTGGGAATAACGCTTTTGCATTTTTCCTCCAATACCGACAGCAAAGAGCGATTACCCAGCACGTAGTTGTCTCGTCCTGCACTCCAAATCGCCTCGGTTTCGGCTATTCCCAACAGCCCCAAGCGGTTGGCGGAGGTTCCGTATTTATTGGCCAATAAAGCATCGGGGATATGCCGTACTTTAGCCACGAGCTTGGTAGTTTCCATCAATTGGGCCAGGGTGCTTTCGCTCCCCGAATACGTCCGAGCCTGCTGTGACAACAGCAGCGCCAAACGAAAATCGAGGTCGGTAGTCCATTGAGCCTCCGTGCGGAGTAGCGTACCTATTTGGTAATAGTCCGTCGCGGTATCGGTCAACAACGATGCGCCTGATTCTTTTGCCCAATCATACAAAATTGATTTACTCCCCCGAATTTCTTCCGCACCCAACTCCACCTCAAAATCAGCAAGACCTTTTATCGGGCGAAGTCGCCCCCCAATTTGGTCAGAGGCTTCATAGATAGTATAGTTTGCCCCTTGTTGTTCCAGCAAATAGCCCGCATACAACCCCGCAGCTCCTGCCCCTATGATAGCAATTTGGCCTTCGTATTTACGGGGAGCGTAGGGGTCTTTGGGTTGGCAATTTTCCAACGCTAAGGCTCCTGTGGCGAGCAAAGTATGTCTGATAAAATCGCGACGTTGCATCATGGCAATCAAGTGGTTTAAATACGTTTAAACAATTTCACAATCCCCTCATCTGTACATTCATGAAGTAATTGTTGGTTTGTTTTTTGCAATAAGGGGTGCACAAAATTAGGGGCTATTTCTACCAGCGGAACTAGCGTAAACTTACGCTGATGCAGCCGTGGATGAGGCACTTCCAACTCATCCGATGTCAGTATTTTATTTCCATAAAACAACACATCAATGTCAATAATCCGTGCTCCCCAGCGTAATCTTCGTTCTCGACCTAGCTCTTTTTCAATCGAAAGGGCTGTTTGCAACACAAAATAGACCGTTTTTTCGGTACTAAGCTCAATTACTTGGTTTAAGTAAGCGGGCTGGTCTTCAACGCCCCAAGGTGCGGTTTCGTACAAAGAGGACGCTAAAATGACTGGCGCGATTCGTTCCGAAATCAGCGCAATCGCCTTTGTGAGTGTTGCTTCGCGGTCGCCCAAATTGGCCCCCAACAACAAAAAAACAGGGTACTGATTCATCCCACAAAGGTAGGTAAGGAACGGAAATATAATACGCCAAAAAATGTAAAATGTCAGACCGAGCAGAAAAGGCACCCTTTCGTCTTTATAAAAAAGTAGATTTCATCCTCCATTTTAAACCTAATAACCATGCTACGGACTGCGTTTGTTCTTCTTGTCACTTGTATTTCGACCTTGGTAAGCATTGCCCAACAAGAAAGTCCGTTATATGTTGGTGCCATTCCCAATGCCAAAGAGACCGCCAACGAAGAAAAACGCACCACCTCTCAAATCGTTTCTACTATTTCGGTGCCAACGTTGAGTGTGTTTCTTCCCCCCAAAGACAAAGCAACGGGCACAGCAGTAATCATTTGCCCAGGCGGTGGCTACGGCGTATTGGTCATCAAACGCGAAGGCTACGATGTGGCCGAGGAGTTTACCAAACGTGGCATTGCGGCTTTTGTATTAAAATACCGACTTCCCAACGAACGCACCATGATTGACCCGTCCATTGGTCCTCTTCAAGATGCCCAGCAGGCAATTAAAACCGTGCGTGAACGAGCCGCCGAATGGAACATTAACCCCAACAAAATCGGAATCATGGGTTTTTCGGCGGGAGGGCACTTGGCCTCAACGGCAGGCACTCATTTTGAGCGTACTGTTTTGCCCAATCCACAGGGCACTAGCCTCCGTCCTGATTTTTTAGTGCTGGTTTATCCCGTCATTAGTTTTGCCGAGGGAGTAGGCCATAAAGGCTCGGGGGCCAATCTTTTGGGTAAAAATGCCTCCGCTGAGCAGATAACCCGTTACTCAAACGACCTCCAAGTAACCCAAAACACCCCTCCTGCATTTATCACCCACGCCAGTGACGACACGGTAGTGCCCGTCAAAAATAGCCTACTTTTTTACGAAGCCTTACAGAAAAATCGCGTCTTGAGCGACCTCCACATTTATGCCAAAGGCGAACACGGTTATCTCAAAACACCGTCGTTCGACGAATGGTTTGGTCGGTGCCTTCACTGGCTCAACACCTCAGGTTTCTGAACCTCTCATCCCTTATCGCTCAACTCTTTTTACTTATTTTTTTCTCTCATTCCAA
>JALQYJ010000146.1 GCA_023254175.1 Runella sp.
ATTGAGTTCAAACTCTACCGCTGGTCATTCAAAAGTCTTTAATTTTTAAACTTCCAACTCAATGAAAAACTTCACTTTTCGCCAAGTCCAACAGGTACTTGCCTATGGCTGTATGGCGCTTATTTTAATCCTTTCGGGTTGTAAAAAATCTGGCGAGGAGCTAATAGACCCGTCGGGGGTAGATCCTAATGCGCACGGGGTCATCTCTTACGAAATCAACGGTAAAAAATACACCGATAATGATGCCACGAATATTCAACTTGAATATGATTTTGATACTGATTTACCAACTGTCAGTTTCTTTTCTGTACCTGCCGAAGCTACCGATGCGTACCTTACATTGAGTATTGGAGGTTGGGATGGGAAATTGGGCAAATACGTCATCAAAGGAACAGATAATACCCTTTTTATTTTCGCCGTGCCTTTCCAGAAAGATTTGTGGGAAGCCAACATCAATAACGAAGTGGTATTGACATCCTACAAAAACAACATCGTAACGGGTACTTTCAAGGGTACGTTGGTGCATCGGGATGGCAAGAAACCCAATTTGTCCGTCACCAACGGTAAGTTTCAGGTACGAGTCGCTCCTTTCAAAAAGTAACAGTCCTATTCTTCTAAACGCTCATGTCCACTTTCAATCACCCCGTCCAAGGGCGCTCTACGCGCAGGCGTCTGACCCTCTTTTTAATGGTTGTTTTTTTGAGCAGCCGAATGGTTTTATAAAAACTTTCAACATCAAACCATACCTACCAGTCGGTCATTTGTACTTCAAAATTTAAGACAGTTCAACAAATCTTTTTAAAGATGAAACTAATTTCAGATACCGAAAAACACAGTCAAACAATCAGAGAAATCTCTGATAAAGCGCTGAAAACGAGTCAAGATATTGCAAGTAGTGAAACATTCAAAAGTTCACTCAACATTTCTAAAATTATTATTATAGAAATGTTGAAGGGCTTAAAACAAAGTTTCTTAAACCTGCCAATACTCAGCCAAACTTCCTTTGGGGCCTTTTTCTTTATCTTCATTGTGAATGTTATTGGAGGGCTTCATAATCCATGGTTAGCGCTTCTTGGACTTTTATGTTTCATTTATGGCGTTTATGCTCTTCCTTTAATTAACAAAGTGGTAATTGGTGTCTTGTTTTTTAGCTGGATTTATGCTCCTTGGTACGCTTCACTACCACTTACTGCTGCCATATTCTACTTCTTATATTTTAGAAAAGTAGCCTTTAAAAAGAGGGAACTCAATGATCTTGGTGACGCACGATGGGCTACATCAGAGGACTTAATCATTGGAAACGGGACAAAAAAAGACCCTCAACCTTTGTTTTTGAGCCTCCTGTCCGGATTACCTACCAATCCATCAGGTATATTTCTCTTGGGCAAACACACTACGGGTAAGAAAACCCCATCCACTGATTTCATTACAATGAGTGGTGAAGGCCATGCTTTAACAGTTGCTTCTACTGGTTCGGGAAAAGGTGTCAATGTTGTGATACCTAATATTTTACATTATGAGCATTCAATAGTAGTACTTGACCCAAAAGGTGAAAATTTCTTAAAAACGCACAGTTTCAGAGAAAAATTTAAGGGGCAGGAAATATGCCTGCTCGACCCATTTGGAGAAGTGAAAAAAGAGATAGAAAAAAAGATTCAAATTTTAAAATCATTGGAAGTAAGTCCGAGTATTCTTCAGGCTGTTACTTTTTTTGAGCAGTTGTTACCAAAAGTTGAAACCTATGGTGACTATCTAAAAGGATTTAATCCGATGACTGTAATCGAAGAATTGCTTGAAAAAGAAAAATATGATCAGATATTGGATGAAGCAGATATAATAGCTGATATGCTGATTGTGAAAGACCCACAGGATAAAGAACCTCACTGGAATGAAAAGGCGAAAAGTTTTATCCGAGGGATGATTTTGTTTACAGCCCTGTCCGATGTTTGTAATGAAGACCGTGAGCGTTATCCGCTCAATCTAATTACTGTCAAAAAAATGTTGGGAGATATTTTTGGCTCAACTGAACGTACACAAGCTTTTATTGAACTTTGTGAGGCCAATGAATATCTGGAAGGAGTTGCGCATACGGTAAAACTAATTGCTGATCAAGAAAGAAGCAGTGTTTTATCAACAGTAATGCGCCATTTTGATTTTCTAAACTCGGCAAATGCTCATCCTTCGATTACAAGAAAAGATTTTCGTTTAGATGATATCAGAATGAATCCTAAAACAATTTATCTGGTATTGCCCGCTAATAAAATCACGAGTTATAACCGACTAGCTCGTCTTTGGATTGCCTCTGTTAAAAGTACCCTTGAAAGAGTTAATGATATACACCGTGAGTCTCGTCCCGTACTTTTTATGCTTGATGAGGTTGCTCAACTTGGACGCATGGAACCCTTGAAAAACATAGCCACCTTAGGGCGTTCATACGGGATGAAGTTATGGATGATATTTCAAGATTTGGCGCAAATGAAAACGACATATCCGAATGACGAATGGCGTACATTTATTTCTAATACAAAGGTACAACAGTTTTTCGGGGTATCACCCGCAGAAATAGATACGTGTGAATACGTATCAAAAGCATCAGGTCAACAGACCATCTCAGTTATTAACATGGGAGCAAGTGAAGGTAGAAGTGAGAGCCAATCGTATGGAACAAGTTCGAGTTATGGAGGAAGCTCAAGTGCGCAGGGAGGTAGCAGTAACTGGAGCACAGGTTCAAATTCAGGTAATTCTTCGGGCAGAAATGAATCCCTCTCAGCCAATCAACAAATTCAGGCACGCCCACTCCTTACCCTTGACCAAGTTCCAAGGATAACGAAAGATCATATTTTAGTATTTGGGGTTACAAAATACCCGATTAAAGCTGACAAAATGCCTTACTACGATCAGCCAATGTTTGACAACCGTTTTCCTTTTCAGTTAGAAAACCAAGTCAGAGAATTAGTCCAACTCTAATTATTTATTTTTCTGCCCACTATCTTACCGTTAGCATAGTGGGCAGAAGTAACCATTTGCTACCATGAGTCAAGAGAATAATAACCCTTCGTTTTCGCAGAAAACAGCCCAATCTCTAATCAATGCCAAAGAAAAAATAACTGGAATAGCCAGTAACGTAAAAGGTAAAACCCTGGCAGCAAAAGATATAACTAAAGAGCAATTAGGTAAAGCCGTAACTAAAACTGCTGAAATGGCCAATGCTGCCAAACAAAAGGCAGGTGCAGTTGCACAAGGTGTTAAAGCCCCTGCTATTGAAGCAGGGAAAAAAACTGCCGCTGCCGCAGTAGCAGGTATAGCGGCTGTAGGCCCAATCAAAACAGATCATTTACAATTTCAACTAAGTGAATTAAATAGACCTCCTTTATCAAATGAGCAAATACAGGGACGTTGCCCCTTAGGAAAAGAAGGCAGCCAAACCAATTTAATTCAGGACAGAGGGCAATCTGCCTCAATGAATAATAAAAAAGGGCAGGCAGGCCAACTTGAAGGTCAAATAAAAGCATGGAAGGCACTGATAGGGGCTACTGAAACCATAAAAGATAGGTCGGAAGCTAAAGAAGAACTTAACAAACATATTTTGAAAGGAGACCAATCTAGCAAGGATCAAATATTCAACTCAAGTAAAAATAAAGCCTTGATTAACAATGACAGTAAAAAAGAGAATCGTAAGAGTCAGCAAGAAAATAAAAAACTGACAGAACGAGGACGATAAGAAAAGGTAGATACTTTGGGTATGCAGAGCCTCACAAATTGCAGAGGCTTAACCCAATCAAAGCACAGTCTTAGTCTTTCGCGCGGCGGTGAAGAGGTACGTAAATTTGAATTAGCGGTGACTTCAAAGAATAAATTAAATGACAAAAACAGCTTTAGATTTCTTTTGGGTGTGGGTTCTTTTGGGGATGAGTAAACACCTCTTTGGTCAAGATAAATTACCGATATGCGGCACAACAGCACTTTACCAAGGTGACACCGCTGCTTATCGTGAAGCAACGGTAAGAACGTTATCAACGGCTCGTAAAGCAGCAGTTGACCCCAACACCATTTTTACTTTACCCGTGGTTTTTGTGGTATATCACTTGGGAGAACCCGTAGGTACAGGGTCAAATGTGTCAGATAATGTACTAAATGCAGGGCTAAATGAAATGAATGACCTCTTTCGAGCTCGTAATAACTTTGCAGGTCTCAACGATGCCAAAATTCAGTTTGCAAGAGTGCAAAACGATAACAAATGCAACGTTGCCACGGGTATTGTAAGGGTCAATGCCAGTGGGGTACCTAACTATACCTCCAACGGCCTTGCCAACGGTGACAATGTCATGCTTCAAGCACTGCGAGCATTGCACAATTGGAACGACCGAAGTAGCTATATCACGATTGAACTTGTCCATAAGCTCAATAATGCTGCTGGTTTTGCAGGTTATTTAGGTGGGGATGTGGTAATAGATGCACCTTCCTATTGGTGGGGGTTAATGGCTCACGAGATGGGGCATTGCCTTGACCTTCGTCACACTTTTGAGGGGGATAATGGCGGTAGCCAATGCCCTACCAATACCAACCCCGAAACCCAAGGAGATTTAATAAGCGATACGGATCCCCATAAAAATGGAGACAGATGTGCCAATTTTTCCGAAAGCAGCATCAACCCTTGCAGTGGAGTAGCTTTTGGTAAATTGCTGCGCAATATTATGTCTTACAACGGACCTTGTTGGGATAGATTTACCCCTAAGCAAATCGAACGCATGAGAAACTCACTCGTCAATTTCAAACCACAATGGACTAATTCACAGGCTATTTTGAGCCCACCAACAATACCTAATGCCCCGTCAGTATCCTCTGCAAATATACTGACGGGGCAAAAAGCTACTCTCACGGTAAGCAATTGTGTGGGTACAGTAGCTTGGTATAATGTTGCTTCAGGGGGCAATTCTCTTAGCACACATCTAACTTATACTACTCCTACGCTTAGTGTCACTACCCGTTATTACGTTTCTTGCAACGTAGGAGGGTGTTTGAGTAATACCAGAGGAGTTGGAACGGTAACGGTAGGTGGTTGTCCACCCAGCATTACACATACTGGTACGATAACGGCAGGCTCTTACAATGCTTCTCAAAGCATTATAAGTACCGGTAGAGTAGGCAGCGGAACAAAGTACTATGCGGGAAATTCGATAACGCTCAATGCAGGTTTTTCAACTGGTGCTAATGGTAACTTCGTAGCTAACATAAAAAATTGCCCTAATTAGATAAAAATCTTTAGCAAGTCAGGCAGCTTTTGATTTGTATGTCCTTGATTTATAAAAGACAAAACACTAAACGCTCATGTCCACTTTCA
>JALQYJ010000128.1 GCA_023254175.1 Runella sp.
CGATTGTCTTTTTGAGGGACTTGCCCCGTTACAATCTTTGCCGTAACCTCATTTTCTGATACTTCGAGTTTGCCTACCATCCCAGCCGCTCGGTGACCAGGAACGGAGCAGTAGTAGATGTCATTTTCTTGGGCGGTGAAAACTAGCGTGGCAATGGCTCCTTTTTCGAGAATGGTTTTACTTTTAAGTGCCAATTTCTCAAGGGCAATGTCATGGGTCATTAATTCTCCATTGACAATTTTGAGTCGAATCCGTTCGCCTTTTTTGGCACGAAGTGTTGGATTCTTAGCCCCGTCGGCCGCAAAGTACCCAAGCATGGTTGCTTCGAGGGTAAATTCACGGTCTATTTTTTCAGAGTCCTGAGAAAAACTAGAGAGCGAGAAACAAAAAAATGCGCAGTAGATAAATAGAAAGAAGCGTGAGGCGTACATGAGGGGAGGGAACAGTTAGGTTTTATCGTATCTTTTATAGAAATAGTATAAAAAACAACTGTTCCCCCAAAATTACTCATTTATTACTTTTCTATTCGTGTGCCTTCGTCGACATAAATAATATAAGGGCTACCACCCTCACTTTTAATGGCTTCTGCAACGGCCTCAGGGTTTTCGGGAGCGTACATAAACATACAACCACCGCCGCCCGAACCGTTAATTTTTCCACCCAATGCCCCCGCTTTCATGGAGGCTTCTACCATGCGGTTGATTTTGTCGGTTGAAGTGCGTTTGTGATCGCGGAGGTTGATAAAATGACGATAAAGCAATTCACCAAATTGCTGGTCAAAATTTGTTGCGGTACCGTTTTGAGAATCAATCAATAATTGTTTACCGTGAATCAAAATATCACGATCTTCAAGGTTTGCCTTCAATAACCCAAGTTCATCTAAACTCAAATGTGCTTTATAGTCATCAGCTTGGGCAAGGGGAGTGGTAAAGATTGAAAAAGTTGGATCAACTTGCTTTACTTTGGTAATGATGGTTTCCATTCCGTACCGACAGCGGGCAAGGATACCAAGCGTATCTTTGGGTTGTAAAGAATCACCAAGAACAAAAGCTCCTAATTTGGGCTGAAGACCTTCCACATGGATTTTGGGAACAGATTCTAAATAAATCACATTTCCGATTGCGGTCGAATAATGATCCATCATTCCACCAGGCTCGCCAAATTCGAGTACTTCGGCTTCGTTGGCGATTTCGCCTAGTTCTTTTGAGCTTAATTCTTTGGGATTATCGGCCAATCGTGCCAAAAAGTTCGCCCATGTGACAATCAAAGCCGAGGAACTTGATGTTCCTGAATTAATAGGAATATTGCCGTGAACTCTAACCTCAAAACCTTGCCCAAAGACAAAGCCACGGCGTCGAAGTACGTTGATGGTACTTCTAAAATAATCACGTTCCTTTACATAAGGAAGAGGCTCTTCCAATAAAAAAGCTTCTTCTTCTTTCAAATCGGGGAGATGTAAGCGAACCATATAGTTGTTGCTGTTGCCTCCATCTATGCTAATGCGCCGAGAAATAGCCGCTGCAATAACGGGCAATCCAAGGTAATCTTGATGCTCTCCAAATAGGCAAATACGGCCAGGGGTTGAAATTTTCAAAATCGTAGGTGTTTAAACGGTGTAATTACCAGCTACGTTTTTTGTAACCAATGAGAGAGTAATATAAAATGAATCCATACAGTGGTAATAATAACCAGTAAGCTTGTTGGGTATTTTGGATGGAGTCAGCCACTTTTCCGTAAACAAGTGGTAAAATAGCTCCCCCTGAGATTCCCATGATTAACAGTGCCGAACCAATTTTGGTAAATTTCCCAAGGCCATCCAAAGCAAGTGGCCACATAGCAGGCCAAACAAGGGCGTTGGCAAAACCTAAAATAGCGATGCAAATGACCGATGTGAATCCAGTCGTTATAATGGCAAGGACTGTCACAATGATTCCTAAAATGGCCGATACTTTCAAGCAAGTCCCTTGCGAAACGTATTTTGGAATCAAGACAATGCCAAGGCCGTAAGCTGCAAGCATGAGCCAAAGGGTATAAGTTCCGAAAGTACTGGCTTCGCTTTCTGGGAAACCAAGTGAAATGCCGTAACTGATAATGGTATCGCCTGCGATTACTTCGGCTCCAACATAACAAAACAAGGCAATTACTCCTAAAACGAGGTTAGGAAATGCAAATACACTGCTGTGATTGGCTGTTGCCGTATTGCCATCTTCGTCTTCCTGTTCTTCACTTACTTCAGGAAGACCTTTGGACATTTTAATAACTACTGCCAAAATTACAAGTACAGCAGTAAGAATTATATATGGAACCTCAACTTTTTGGAGTTCATCGGTAGGTGAGGCGGCGGCTCCTCCTGCCAAAAGGAGTCCACCAAAGGTCCATTGGCTAATGATGCCAGCGAGTTTGTTGGCAATTCCTAGGAAACTGATACGCTGCGCAGCACTTTCTCGTGGCCCTAAAATCGTTGCATAGGGGTTGGATGCTGTTTGGAGAAGGGTTAGACCAATACCAATTGTAAACAAACCCACAAGAAACAAAGGATAAGAGGCGATTTGAGCCGCAGGGATAAAAATGAGCGTTCCGACGGCCATAATGGCCAACCCCAACGACATTCCATTTTTAAAGCCTGTTCGTTTCAATACTTCTGACGAAGGAATTGCCATCAAGGTGTACGAAATAAAAAAGGCAAAAGTTACAAGGTATGAGCTGGTGTTGTCCAGACTAAAGGCTTTCTTGAAGAAGGTGATAAGGGTACCGTTTACCCAAGTAACAAACCCGAAAACGAAAAATAACAACCCAATGATAATCAGAGGCCCTACGTAGCTTTGATTTTGTTTTGACATGAGAAATAGAAGGTTTAGAAAGTAAATTCAGACCCGAAAAAATGAAAAAAAACGCGGGATTAAAAATTTATGTTAAGTTATTTTTAAATTATTTTAAAAAATAGAAAACTAAAAGCAGCTAGAAACCATAAACAGAGAAACCTCCATCAACAGCTAGTATTTGTCCACTAATATAACTAGCCGCAGGTAAACAGAGAAAGGTAATCGCATTGGCGACTTCTTCGGGCTGCCCTACGCGCTGCATGGGGGTTCGGCGTATAATATCGTTAAGGGCATCAGGATTCGACAAGACACTTTCTGTAAGAGGGGTTTGAATGTACCAGGGAGCGACGGCATTGACTCGAATACCATCTTTGGCCCATTCACACGCCAAGTTTCGAGTAAGTTGGTTCAAAGCCCCTTTGGTCATTCCGTAGATGGAACCACTACGAAGTGATGTGAGACCAGCTACCGATGTGACATTGACGACGCACCCTTTGGCAAGTTTTAGGGCTGGGTATAAACCTTTGGTTAGTAAAAAAGCTGAACGCAGATTAGTATTTAAAATATGGTCGTATTCTTCAAATGAATAAGCATCGGTTGGTTTCCTGATATTTGTTCCGACGTTATTTACCAATATATCGAGTTGTTTCCAATTATTCTGAATGTAATTAACAAGTTCTTGGATGGTGTCTTTAGAGCCTAAATCTAACGCTAAACCACTTACCTTGAAACCCTGTTGTTGATAATCAGAAACCTGATTTTTTACTTCTTCTTCGTTTCGAGCTACTAGTAAAACTTCTGCCCCCATCTTAACTAACGCCTGAATAGTTGCACGACCAATCCCTTTTGTGCCACCAGTGACTAGGGCTCGTTTTTCTTTTAATTGCCAATCGTGAATCATTTTTTATTTGATTAAAACTTTCGATTAAATTGATGCGTTAATACAATGCTAAGTAAGTTTTTTGGAATATTACCCGCCTTAGCTAGTAATGTAGTTAATATATTTTCAATAAACTATTAAATTGAAAAAACCATGAACCGCCGAATATTTCTACACTCGCTCGTCGGAACCACTTTGATTAGCCCATTCTTATTTGGTCGGCAGCCATCACAAGAACTTAAGCGTGTGGTAAAAACAGAAGCCGAATGGAAAAAAACTCTTACGCCCATACAATTTTATGTCACTCGGCAAAAGGGAACTGAAAGGGCATTTACAGGGCCTTACTGGAATAATAAGGAAAAAGGTATTTACAAGTGTGTTTGTTGCGGAACGCCCCTCTTTAGTTCGGATACTAAATTTGACTCAGGTACGGGTTGGCCAAGTTTTTATGCCCCACTTAACAAGAAAGTTCTTAAAGATGAAAAAGATAAGAGCTTTGGAATGGAACGCGACGAAGTTATCTGTGCTGTTTGTGATGCTCATCTTGGACACGTTTTTGATGATGGTCCTCGTCCAACGGGATTACGTTATTGTATGAATGGTGCTGCCTTAGCTTTTGAGAAAAAATAATTTAAGACCGAGCAAATAGCTCAATCCAATAACCATCAGGGTCTTTGACAAAAAGTTGAGCAATTCCATCAGGACGAGGTTTGGGAGGACGATAAGTGGCTTGTAGTTCCATTAAGTGCTGTTCCCAATCGCTTAGGTTTTCAACCTCTAACGCAAAATGATTGCTTCGTGTACCTGACACTACCAGCTCAGTGCGATCTCCAATCAAATGCAATTCTTGATGGGTACCTATCTGAAACCACGCCCCAGGGAAATCAAAAGCAGGGCGCTCGAGTTGTTTCATTTTGAGCACATTTGAGTAAAAATCACGACTAATAATAACATCAGCGACGTGTAATGCAACGTGATTGAGTTCTTTAACTTGTAGATTCATTGAAAAAGATTCTAGCATTTTAATCTAGTTTTTGACATGGTTGCAAAAGTAAATTTCAACTGCAAGTGTCAAGAACGTGATTCAACACTTTACCTTCCCGAAAGTTTTTGAATTTTCGGGAAGGTAGTCGCAAACATTAAAATGGTAAATCGTCGGGGCCTTCTAAAGGTGTCGGTTTAGGTGGAGAAGTAGTAGTAGGAGGTGGTGTAGGAGGCGATTGCTGTTGGGTATTGGAAGTGAACGAATTATCGCTACGACCTCCAATAAGTGTCAATGCATTGCCACGAACAGTTTTTCCCTCACGTTGTTTGCCTTCCTTATCTACCCATGTTTCTGTACGAAGTTTTCCTTCGATGTAAACTTGATTTCCTTTGCGTAAATATTGTTCGGCAATTTTTGCAAGGTTATCCCAAAGCTCAATTCGATGCCATTCTGTTTGTTCAATTTTCTCTCCGTTGCGATTGGTATAACTTTCAGAGGTTGCAATATTGAAACGTGCTACTGCTGAGCCGTTTTCCAAGTAACGAACTTCGGGGTCACTTCCCAAATTTCCCAATAAAATTACTTTATTTACTCCAGCCATTGTTATAAAAAGAATTGTAGGTTATGCGTGAAAAACTGCAAGGCTTGAAGCCATGCGGATGACAAATTTACTTAAAAAACATCGCTTTCCAATACGTCGAAACCAAGACAGGTTTGGGGAGTTCGTCTATTTCTTCTTGTGAAAAAAACTGAAGCGAGGGGGGAAGCTCTGAATAAAAATCCGACGGTAGTGCTACTTGCCAAAACCTTACTTGTATGCGCTGATGTGTAAGAATATGCGTGATTTTCTCACTCGGCTGGGAGACAACTGATTGATAAATAGCTTTTTGTAAAAACGAAGGTAGGGGTAGTGAATCAAGGGTAGCGTCTGGATGTTCGGTTTCAACCAAATAAAAATCATAGAGCTGCTGCCAGATGTCTCGTTCGGTACGTAGGTTCATGGCCAATTGTCCATCTTTAGTCAAAATGAAATAATGAAAATACCTTACCCGTACTTTCGTTTTTTTGAGTTTTACGGGTAATTGAGCAACCCGACCTGTCAAATTTGCTTCGCAGACTCCTTGAAAAGGACACAAAAGGCAATCGGGTGAGGTAGGAGTACAGTGAACGGCTCCAAATTCCATGATGGCCTGATTGTACAAAGCAGGGGAGGTTTCGGAGATAAGTTCGCTGGCGAGTTGGGCGAATTTTTTCTGTCCCTCGGTACTCGCAATGTCAAGGTCAATCCCAAAAATTCGGGCGAGGACTCGGTAGACATTGCCATCTACAACTGCAACGCGCTCATCGAAGGCAAAAGAGGCAATTGCTGCTGCAGTGTACGGACCAATACCTTTTAATTTCAGCAACTCTTTATGAGAAGCAGGAAAGACGCCATTGAGTTGATATGCAACATGTTTGGCGGTTTGGTGGAGGTTTCTAGCTCTCGAATAATATCCTAACCCTTGCCAAAGTCGAAGTACATCCTGTTCGGGGGCATTGGCTAGGTCGGTGACCGTCGGATAGGCTTCTAAAAAACGTTCATAATAGGGTAACCCTTGTACGACTCGCGTTTGTTGAAGGATGATTTCGGATAACCAAATTGGGTAGGGATTTTGTGTTTGCCGCCAGGGTAAATCACGGTGTTGGTGCGTGTACCAACGGATAAGGGTTTCAGCAAAAAACTTGTTATTCAATGAATTCGGGAGTTTTTTTTAAAAATTAAGACGAAAAACATTTTCTAAATTAGCCGAAAATGTACTACTTTTGTGCGCTCAAAACAAGACTTAAGTATCGTAACGCATCAGCCATGCATTACTATTGAAACTAATTTCCAACGAATAACAATTTTATAACCTTAAAGTTTAACAAAAGTGACGAAAGCAGATTTAATCGCAGCAGTTGCCGACCAAACCGGCATTGAAAAGGCACACGTTTCTGAAACAGTTGAAGCGTTTTTCTCAGTAGTAAAAGATTCATTGGCAAAAGGCGAAAATATCTATGTTCGTGGGTTTGGTAGTTTTGTAAATAAAAAGCGTGCAAAGAAAGTGGCTCGTAACATTTCTAAAAACACTGCCATTGTCATTGATGAGCACTTTGTGCCAAGCTTCAAGCCAGCAAAAGTATTTGTAGAGCAAGTAAAAGGCACTAAATTGAACTAGTATTCACTATTATTGTTGAAAGATTTAAAGGTTAACGTGTAATGAATCGCTCCATATTATTGATTATTGTGTTTGCAACGGTACTTACAGGGGGGCTGTATAGTCTACCCAAAGTAGTCGTAAATACAAAAGAGCGAAAGTTAGTTGGGGCGCAAGAAAGCACTACAACGAGCGAAGAGAAAGCTCCCAAAGAAAATTCTAGAACCTCGGTTGAACATAGTGCGCCTTTGACATCTGATCAACAAAGCACTGTCAATAAATTATTTCAACAATATATTTCAGCAGCAGATTCAAGAACGAAGTCGGTTGCGGCTCTCAAACTTTCTGACTTTTATGTAGAAATCAAGAAATTGGATAGTGCTGCTAAGTATGCTGAACAAGTAGCTATCTTGGAACCCTCAGAATCCAACATCTTAATGGCAGGCGACCGTTATTTTAATGCGTTTGGATTTGCTGCTGATGACCAAAAACTAGCAAAATTGGGGGCAAAAGCCCGTGATTGGTATCAAAAAGCCATTGATAAAAATCCGAATTTGCTTAACGTCAAAGCCAATTTAGCAATGACATATGTATCGACCGAAACGCCGATGCAAGGAATCATGATGTTGAGAGAGGTTTTGGCTGCCGATCCTACCAACGAAGTAGCTTTGTTTAATCTGGGAATGTTGTCGATGCGTTCAAATCAGTATGAAAAAGCAACTGAGCGTTTTCGTCAACTCTTAAAAATCCGCCCTGAAAATACCAAGGCTCGTTTTTATTTAGGGGTATCGTTAGCACAAATCGGCAAAAACAAAGAAGCGTTAGAAGAACTAGCCATAGTAAAAGAAAAAGAAACAGACCCGACGATTCAATCAGCGATTGCTGAGCTTGAAAAAGAATTAAAGTAAGATTTCTTCCCCCATATCTATGGAAGCTTTTCAACTGAAACATTTAATTTTTTCATAACATTTAAAACATTTACAACTATGCCTTGTGGAAAGAAAAGAAAAAGACATAAAATCGCTACGCACAAACGTAAAAAGCGTCTAAGAAAAAATCGTCATAAGAAGAAATAATTTCTGATTCCAAAACCAAGGTAAAAACGTACCTTGGTTTTAGGATTTTATGTACTTCTTCAATATTTTGTCGGATTTTGAAGTTTGTTTTTAACCATTCGTATTTTCTTGCGTTTTGGTTTTCACCTTATATCCCTTCATAACATTGAGTAGCGAATTAGTCATTAGTGCCTCACAAAAAGGTACTCGCATCGCTCTCTTGCAGGAGAAGCGACTGGTAGAGTACCACGTGGAGGAGTCGGAAAGTAGTTTTACGGTTGGTGACATTTATTTGGGTACCGTCCGAAAACTCGTGACTGGCTTGAACGCTGCTTTTGTTGACATAGGATACGAAAAAGATGCTTTTCTGCATTATCACGATTTAGGCCCAAACATCCAATCGCTGAATAAACTGATCAAAGATGTGATTGCTAAAAGAATCACGTCTGGTAGCTTGAATAACTTTAAAATGGAACCCGAAATTGATAAGTTGGGTAAAGTTGATAAAGTACTAGGTAAAAATCAGCCAATTTTAGTACAGGTAGTCAAAGAGCCTATTTCAACTAAAGGACCTCGACTCTCTTGCGATATTTCTATTGCGGGACGGTACGCAGTTCTTGTTCCCTTTTCAAATTCGGTTAATATTTCCAAGAAAATAACGGATAAAGCCGAACGTACGCGTCTACATAAATTAATGACCTCGGTCAAACCCGCCAATTTCGGAATTATTGTCCGTACGGTAGCGGCTAATAAAGACGTGGATGAATTGGATAAAGACATTCAAAACTCCATCCGTAAATGGGAGCA
This sequence comes from Runella sp., assembly GCA_023254175.1. Taxonomy (GTDB): domain Bacteria; phylum Bacteroidota; class Bacteroidia; order Cytophagales; family Spirosomataceae; genus Runella. The sequence continues at coordinate 8,727 of JALQYJ010000128.1, forward strand.
GGGAATGAAAGCCCTGACAGAGGCTAAACCTCGTGACCGTATCATTGGAGAAATGAACCGTGCATCATCAATTATGCGTGATATGTTGAACGACACGTTTGACAGTATCACAGTCGATACCAAAGAGATGTACGACGATATCAGAGAGTTTATCCATACGATTGCTCCCGATAAAGAAAAAATAGTAAAACTTTATTCAGGGAAAAGTAAACTCTTCGAACAAGTAGGTCTTGAAAAGCAGATTAAGTCATTATTTGGGCGTTCGGTAAGCCTTCCTGGAGGAGGGTATCTCATTGTTGAGCATACTGAGGCGCTTCATGTGATCGATGTCAATAGCGGCAATAAGTCCAACAACGAGGAAAGTCAAGAAGATACTGCGCTTCATACCAATATTGAAGCCGCCAAAGAAATTGCCCGTCAGCTTCGTCTTCGCGATATGGGTGGGATTATCGTGGTGGATTTCATTGACATGCGTAAGCCTGAGCATAAAAAAGAACTTTACGATGTTATGAAGGCCGAAATGAAGGCCGACCGCTCTAAGTTCACGCTTTTACCGCTTACGAAGTTTGGATTAATGCAAATTACGCGTCAGCGTGTTCGGCCTGAGCTGAACATTGTCACTCGCGAAGTTTGCCCAACTTGTAATGGCGCAGGAACTATTCAGCCAAGTATTTTGATTTCGGATATCATCGAAAATAACCTCGAATACTTGTTGACCAAACAAAACGAAAGAAAGGTGTCGGTAGCTCTTCACCCGTACTTGCACGCGTATTTTACGGCGGGTTTTCCGTCGCCCCGACTCAAATGGTTTGTTAAATATAAATCGTGGGTTAAACTTCTGAAAGACAGCTCTTTGCCTATTACAGAGTTTAAGTTTTATGATAAAGATGGCGAAGAAATAGAAATCGCCACTATTTGAAAGTCTTCAAAACATGTTCAGAGGGTTAAGAGTTGTTAGTTAAGGGGTTGAAATTATCATCACCAAAACTAATGACTTTTGACCCTCATTATTTTCGTAAAAAATGAAAATCACAACTTTTTCTATCCGTGTTTGGCGAGCGCTCTCAATGATAACAGTACTGGGAGCTTCCCTTTATAGTTATAGCCTTTTTGGGCAAGATGTTGGAGTACATTTCAATGCTCAAGGACTGGCCGACGAATTTATGTTGAAGTCAGATATTTTTTATGTAGTGGTAGGGCTAATCTTGGTAAATAACGTTTTACTACTTTCTGTAGGGCGTAGCCTTTTGAAAATTCAAAGTGAGTTATTACCCATTCCTAATCAGCAAATTTGGGCCAATCATCGCGATGAATTAAAGGAGCATATTCAAAATTGGATTTACAGCTTGGTGGCAATGATTAATACCTCAATTGCCCTGACGATTTTTGTTCTTGCTACAGTCAATAATGAATTTAAGTTTAAAATCGGTGACTTTGGCGGATTGTTGTACATGATTGTAGGATTTCTACTGATAATTATTATTGCACTGCCTGTTCGATTGATGATGAAACCAAGTTCTGATGATTAATGAAACTGCCTGAAATACTTCTTGCTGACTACGAGTACGATTTGCCCGACGGAAAAATAGCTCGCTATCCAGTTGAGCCCCGTGATTCCTCAAAATTAATGGTATACCGCAACGGAGAAATTACGCACAAGCATTTTACCGATATTACCGATTACTTACCCCAAAAAAGTTTTTTGGTCTTTAACGACACGAAGGTCATTCCAGCACGCGTGTTTTTTACTAAAACTACGGGGGCGGTTATTGAAGTTTTCTTACTTCATCCAGAAGAACCTACTCGCATCATTAATGATGCTATGCAACAAACAACCTTTTCGGTTTGGAGTTGTATGGTGGGAAACAAGAAACGTTGGAAATTGCCAGAAACGCTACAATGCACTTTACAAATTGACTCCCATGAAGTGTTCGTTTTTGCAGAGTGGGCAGATTACGAACAGAATTGGGTGACTTTTCGTTGGGAATCAAATTCGCCCAAGGCTTTTAGTTTTGTGGAGATTATTCGCGCACTGGGAGAAATTCCTTTGCCTCCCTACTTGAACCGAAAAACGGAGGAACACGATTTAGAAACGTATCAAACGGTTTACTCTAAAATAGAAGGAGCAGTAGCGGCGCCAACCGCGGGTCTACATTTTACCGACCGAGTTTTTGAAAAAATCGTTGAAAAAGGTATTGGTCATGACTTTGTCACTTTGCATGTGGGTGCAGGAACTTTTCAACCCGTAAAAGTGGCGAATGCCATTGAGCATACCATGCATGCCGAGCAAGTTGTATATAAGCGAGAGTTGATTCAAAACTTAATGGCACACTTGGACAGTATTGTGGTAGTTGGAACGACCTCTATGCGTTCTTTAGAAAGTCTTTATTGGTTCGGAGTACAACTTCTTGAGAAAGGTGTTATTAATCAAGACGCTCATGAAGCTTTTTTTATTGCAAAGCTAACACCTTATCAGGATTACGAAAAAACTCCCACGGCCTATGAATCTCTAAATGCTGTTTTGGATTATATGCGTTTGAATGGTTTGAGTGAGGTAATGGGAGAGACCGAGATAATGATTTTTCCAAGTTATACCTTCCGAATTTGTAAAGGGTTAATCACCAACTATCATCAGCCGAAATCGACCCTTATGTTGTTGGTTGCGGCATTTGTTGGAGAAAATTGGCGAATTATTTATGATGAAGCCTTGGCAAATGACTATCGTTTTTTAAGTTACGGTGATTCGTCCTTGCTTATACCTTAAAATAGCAGTTGGTTAATGAGAGGGTAAGGTTTTTCAAAGTCTCACCCTCTTTTATTTTAGTGTGGACTGGATGAAGTAATTGTCACTTCGCTTAATACCCCAGAAAATGAGTGTTTGTTTTTGACTACGGTCGATAGCGAAGCCTTCAGCGATTATCCCTTCCTCAAAGTGATTATTATAAATAAGGGAAAGAATAGTGTATAGATTGTTCTCATAGCTAAAAGTATTTTTTGTTATGAAAGGACTTATATCATCATCACACATTATAAATAAAAACTTATGCGATTTTTTACTTTGCTGCGCAGCGTTTGGTGTCTATTTTTTTTAAGCGTTTTGGGAGTGGGAGCCAAAGCCCAGTCAGCCTCGCTATCTGATGTAGGGTTTATGAAAGGTCATTGGCTAGGGACTTTTAACGGTGGCCCTATCGAAGCTTTTTGGGCAGCACCCGCGGGTGATAACCTTACAGGCTTTATGCGGATGATGAAAGATAATAAAGTAACCATGTACGAAATGCTTGTTTTTGAACAAACAGACCAAGGACCGATTGTATTGGTAAAACATTTTAAGCCTGGCTTAGTGGCAATTGAAGAAAAAGAGATTTCTGATCGCTACCGTTTTTTGGAAGCAAAGAAAAATCAAGCATTGTTTGAAAAAATGGATGGAGCGGTTCGAATTATCTATGAACTACGAACTTCTAATCAATTGGTAATACAGCGCGGTAAGCAAGAGGCAGGGAAATGGATATTTGCCGACTTGTTTGTATTTAATCGTCAATAAATAAGAACAGTGATTAAACTCAGCTTTCTTATTTACTTTATTTTGAGAATAAGGGCGTTACTGACTGAGCGCTCGCCTTCGTGGTCAAATTTTTTATTATCGCAAGGGTAATTGACGACCCCTTTTCCTTTTATCCAGAGGGTCGTTGAGCCACCACCGTCTAGGTTAAGGGCTGAAGTACATCCAAATTGGCGAGTCAAAAAGGTGAGCTCATGAAGGTTCATTCCATCCGACTCAGGGGTGCGGCCATCTACCGTAATGAGTAAGGTTTTGCCAGATTGGGTTGTACAAACACAAGAACGGGGGTGACGATTGTCGTTGAACGCATTTTTTGGTAATTTTTCATTGACGCTGTTCCATCTTAAAAGCGGACCCGATAAAAGTAAGTTTTCGACAGGAAGGTTGTATTCCCAACCTACAAACGGCTCGCCTTTAAGTAGTTGAAAGCGGTTGTTGTCAACCGTAATCCCTACTTGACCATGAAAAGTGGCTTTTGAACCCTTCAATGCACGCGTAGTATCTGGGATATATCCTTTGATTTTGATAAAATCGACTGAGCCGCCGTTTTTTACATCAAAAAATCCGCCGTTGATGGCAACAAATGCTCCATTATCTTTGGCAAGCTGACTTGTAGGGCGCAGTATCCCTTTTTTCTTGTCCTTTTTATTCAACGAATCGGCAGTGATGATTTCCCACGTATGGCTTCGACGTCGATGGTCGATTTCAATAACATTGATGCTTTGATTAGCATCAAATAGTTCTTTTTGTTGGAAATGTGCTCGTTTCCAAACAATTCCTTTGGAAAGTTTTTCTGTTTGCCAAGGAGCATTTGCCAAAGCAAGTGAGTCTTTTGGGGTTTGGGCAGTAACAACCACAACATTTAGGGAGAGCAAAAAAGCAAGTGATTTCATTTTATTTTCTAATTTTGCGAGTCTTTAAAATATCAATCGAATTATTATTCAAATATGGCAAAAGTTCCGGTTAATAAGCACCAGCCCATCTATCAAATGCCTACTTCATCAGTGGCGGTGAAGACTAAAAAAATTGCACTAGACAAGAAAGAGTATGTACGTATCGCCATGCGCCAAACGTGGGAACAGCAGAAAATTTGGTCGTTACTTCCATTGGGTCTATTATTAGTAAATGCCATTTTAGGAATTACGGGAGTTTATCCAAATATTTGGGTGTACATCATAGTTATTCTTGGTGCGGCTTTATATGTAGGTTTTTGGTGGGTTCAGTTTACAGGCGTTACTCAGTTAGAACAATATAAACAATTGTTTGAAAAGTATTTTTACGAAATTGATAGTCGTCAAATTTTAGTGAAAATAAATGCTAAAGAAGGGGGAGTAATGCAGTGGGATCAAATGCAAAGTGCATACAAAGATAAAAAAGCCTATATTCTGGTAATGTCACGTGGGCAGTTTTTGCATTTTCCGTTGTCAGCCTTTAACTCTGAGCACGACTTAAAATTATTTGAACGAATTTTGAAACAAAAAAATCTATTAGCTGAAGAAAAGTGATTTTTGTAAAATCATTTTTATAAGTGGATGTGGTAACACATCCACTTTTTTTATAAGTAGATGTAATATAATCAAAAAAATGCAATTTTATTATGCTTGCATACTGTTTGTAAAAATTAAGTAAAAGCTTTATTTACAAATAGTTGACTGTTTTGACTTTCGGATAGAAAGTGTGGTACTATTCCTTGTTTCTGAAAATAGTATAAAAAAGTTGAAAGGAATTATTCTATATTTGTGCCCAAGACGTCCCAAAGTCACCCAAAATTTTTAAAAATTCCTTTGATTTATCCCATAAAAACGAATCTTACCCTTTGATTATGAACTACTTGGTAAAAGAATCCGACGGTTATCGCTACATTGATGAAGGCCAAGGGGACGTGCTTTTATTGTTGCACGGTCTCTTTGGGGCTCTGAGTAACTGGGATGGGGTAATCACTCATTTTAGCAAGAACTACCGAATTATTATTCCGATGCTTCCCATCTATGAAATGAATCCCCGAGAGGCAGGTTTGGAAGCGTTGGTTGCATTTACTGAAGGATTTGTTGCGTCTCAACAATTGAGCGATATGACTTTAATTGGAAACTCACTCGGAGGACATATTGCAATATTGTATACCCTTTCTCATCAAGATCAGGTTAAACGCTTAGTGCTCACAGGAAGTTCTGGCCTTTTTGAAAATGGTATGGGGGGCTCTTATCCGAAACGTGGAAGTTATGAGTATATCTCCGAACGAGTTGCCTATACTTTTTATGACCCCAAGGTAGCCACAAAAGAATTGATTGATGAAGTGTTTGAAACTACTTCTAGTATTCCTAAGTGTATGAGCATTGTAGGAATCGCTAAATCAGCACAGCGAAATAATGTTGCCAAGGACTTACATAATATTCAGTTACCAACATTGCTTGTGTGGGGACTCAATGACACGATTACTCCACCGCATGTAGCTCACGAATTTAACCGATTAATTGTAAAGTCGGAATTACACTTCATCGATAAATGCTGTCATGCTCCCATGATGGAACACCCAGAACGCTTTAACGAGTTGCTTGACCAGTTTTTGGTTAATAACCCTGTTGGCGAATTAGCCTAACACTTTTAGGAAAATCGAAAAAAGTCGTCAGTGGGGCAAGCCCGATTGACGACTTTTTTCTTGCTATTTTGAAGCTGTCTATTACTTTTACAGACCCTTAATGCTTTCTAATTTTACCCAATATGGCATCAGACCGACCTGTTTCTCGGTATAGTTATCTTCCAAAATGGCTTTCGTGGCTTGATTTTTTGGGCTTTTTTGAAAAAGACCCCTTTGGTAATTCTTTGTTAATTAAACGATTTTTGATTTCGACCATTGGTTGGTTTACCTACTGGCGTTTTACGGTGGTGAATAAAACCGTCATTGAAGGAGTTGAACATCTCGAAAACCTTCCTGATAATAATGTGCTATTCTTATCAAATCATCAAACGTATTTTGCCGATGTGATTTCGTTTTACCACATTTTTTCTAGCGTTAAGTGGGGGTTTAAAAGCACGATTGTCCCTCCTTTATATTTATTAGCCCCTAGAGCAAGGAGTTATTATGTAGCAGCTAGTGAAACTATGAAAGCGGGGATTGTGCCAAAATTATTTGGTCTAGGTGGAGCTTTGACGGTGGAACGCTCGTGGAGAGCAGAAGGAAAAAATGTAAAAAGAGAGCGAGATACTAAAGCGGGTGATAAAGTGTACCAGGCGTTGGGGCATGGCTGGGTCGTGAGCTTTCCTCAGGGGACGACTAGCCCTTATGCCCCGATTCGTAAAGGAACCGCCCATTTGATTTTAGAAAATAATCCAATTATTATTCCTGTTGTCATTAATGGTTTTCGTCGGGCCTTTGATAAAAAAGGGTTGCGATTTAAAAAACGGAATACTACCCTAACTGTTCGTTTTAAAGCACCTGTGCATTTTGATAAATCAATGTCGGTAGAGGATATTGTGGAGAAAATTCGGAAAGAAATAGAACAAGAAATTCCGTATGACAAAATGAAGTGGATGCAAGAGTAGGGAGATTCATAGCCCTTAATTAATTATAAATCACGCAGAGTCGCAAGGATGCTAAATTGTGGTTGTTTATTTTTTTGTATTGCGACTTTGCGTGAAACCTCTTACGTTCACAACTTAGGAAAGCTGCTTTATCAGTTGAATAAATCTTCGATTCGTTCTAGCATTAAAATAGATGATTGGGGAACAATGACATACTTTTCATTATTGAATACGACATCAATCGCATTTCGTTGGAGATAAATGGCCAAGTCGCCTTCTTGAGCTTGCAGTGGCATATATTTTACTTTTTCTTCCGTTTCTTTCCAAGGCTCATCGTCAACAGGTGCAGGAATTGGATAGCCTGGTCCCACTTTGATGACATACCCGCTTTGAACTTGTTCTTTTTCGGTAACAGTGGGTGGTAAATATAGCCCTGTTGGGGTTTGGTCGACTGGATTTTTAGGACGAATCAAAACGCGGTCGCCCACAATGATAAGACGTTTTAACTTGTTATCTGAGGTGATTTCGAGCATAGTTCGATTTTAGGATATTTTCTATATGAAGGTCACGAAAGTAGTAACAACTCCTCAAGAAAAAAAGTTGTATTTGTACTAATTCTGTTCAGCGTACGATTTCTTTCATACATTAATATTTCGGAAAAAGGGGGGGCGGCTGAGGACAAATGCTGCATCTTCATCTCCCAATTTTACTGCTTTTTGAAGATCTTTTTCTGCTTGTGAATGTTGGTGAAGTTTTAAACGAGCCAAAGCACGCCACCGAAGTGACTCGGGTTCTTCGCCTCTTGAAAACCAAACGGCCTTGTCAAAAGATAAAAAAGCGTTTTCAAATTCTCCCAACTTATATTGTACAATTCCTCGGTCTAAGTGCACGTCGGGGAGTGTATTGTCAAAACTGATGGCTTGCGTAAAATCATACAGAGCTGAAAATAGATTTTCTTCTTTCATGTTGCATTTTCCCCGATAGGCATAAGCCACTGCCGATTTACGATTGAGTTTTAGGGCTTGGTTGAAATACTCGAATGCCTTACTATATTCTTGGTTTTGAAAGAGTTCAATTCCTTCAACAAGTCGTTTTTTGTCCTTTTCGCTGGGGGTATCGTGGTCAGTGAGATGATACCGCATCACCACATAAGGGATAAAAAGGAGTATTAGAAAAAAAGTTTCCATCCTTGGTTGGATTGTCAAGTGTAGGCCAAATTTACAATTTAATAACGCAAATGGTTTAATTGGAGTTTGAGGATTTATTAAAAATTATCGTAAAAAAAGTGACAGGTAACTTTCCTACTAAAGAACCTCTTGGGCGATTCTCACGGTTTCGTTGTGGTTTAGGTAGATTTTGTGGTAATTTTGGCCAATAAACTTCACTAATAATATTTTTATTATTTGTAACACTAAACACCTGTCCAAAAATCATGAGTACCACTTCGTCAACAACTTTGAAGTACACGGATTTTTATCAAATTGATGATTTATTAACAGAAGAACACCTTTTAGTGCGGGATGCCGTTCGGCAAATGATGGCGCGCGATGTGAAGCCAATAATTGAAGAATACGCCCAAAAGGGTGCTTTCCCTGCGCACCTTATTAAAAATTTTGCAAAAATCGGCGCTTTCGGAGCCACTATTCCGGTTGAGTATGGCGGAGGCGGAATGGATTATATTTCGTACGGGTTGATAACTCAGGAAATTGAACGATGTGATTCAGGGATGCGTTCAACGGTTTCGGTTCAGAGTTCGTTGGTGATGTGGCCCATTTATGCCTATGGGTCGGAAGAACAACGAAAAAAGTACCTGCCGAAATTGGCTTCTGGCGAAATGATAGGTTGTTTTGGATTGACTGAGCCAAACCATGGGTCGAATCCAGGGGGAATGTTAACCCGCATCACTGACGCTGGCGACCACGTCGTTTTAAACGGGTCAAAAATGTGGATTACCAATTCGCCCGTGGCAGATATTGCGGTTGTTTGGGCAAAAAACGACCAAGGCCGTATTCAAGGTGTCATAGTAGAACGCGGAATGGAAGGGTTTTCAACGCCAGAAATACATAACAAGTGGTCGCTGAGAGCAAGTGCCACAGGGGAGTTGGTGTTTGATAACGTTAAATTGCCGAAAGAAAATATCCTACCAAACGTCGAGGGCCTTCGAGGTCCCTTGGGTTGTTTGGACAATGCTCGCTACGGAATTGCATGGGGAGCAATTGGTGCTGCAATGGATTGTTACGAAACTGCCCGTCAGTATGCGTTGGAGCGAATTCAATTTGGAAAACCCATTGGAGGTTTTCAGTTGCAACAAAAGAAACTAGCTGAGATGTTGACCGAAATTACCAAAGCTCAACTTTTGGCTTGGCGGCTAGGAACTTTAAAAAACGAAGGTAAAGCTACTACGGCTCAAATTTCGATGGCAAAACGAAACAATGTCGATATGGCATTGACAATTGCTCGGGAAGCTCGGCAGATGCTCGGTGGAATGGGTATTACGGGCGATTATCCAATTATGCGCCACATGATGAATCTCGAATCGGTCATTACGTATGAGGGAACGCATGATATCCATTTATTAATTCTTGGGAATGAAATAACTGGAATACAGGCATTTAAATGATGCTTTCAAAAACTGTACAAGATATATATTCTTATAAGTCTTGTATAGTTCATAAACAATCCATAAAACTAAATGATAAATTTTAATCGTTTATTACCGTTTGCGGCGTTGCTAGTGGTGTATTTAGTAGGGGCATTTGGTGTTGATATTATGGATATCGATGCTGCTCAGTACGCTTCCATGGGTCGTGAAATGTCCGACAACAATAATTTTTTGGAAGTACAGTTTCGGGGAAAAGACTATTATTTAGATAAACCTCCGTTGTTATTTTGGATGTCGGCGCTAGCATTTAAGCTTTTTGGGGCAACTAATTTTGCCTATCGCTTGGTGCCTATTCTTTCGACCCTACTGGGAATGTACGCCATTTTTCGTTTTGCAAAATTGTATTATTCGGAACAAACCTCCTACATCGCTGCCATTGTTATGGGAAGTTGTCAGGCGTTTTTTCTAATGAACCATGACGTTCGTTGTGATACCTTGCTTACCAACTGCGTGACGGTAGCTATATGGCAACTAGCGGAATACATTCGCCACCGCAAGTGGATTCATTTTATCGGGGCGTTTGTATTTGTGGGTTTAGGGATGTTGGCTAAGGGGCCCATCAGTGTGATTGTCGTAGGTACAGGATTTTTTGTTGATTTTGTATTGAAAAGACAATGGAAACATATTTTTAATCCTCGTTGGATGCTTGGCGTAACTATTGTAGGTGTGATTTTGGTGCCTTATTGCATTGGTTTGTACTGCCAATACGGTTCACATGGGCTCTATTTTTTCTTTTGGGAACAAAGTTTCGGCCGAATAACGGGAGAGAGCGAATGGAACAACAGCCCTGGTGTCTTTTTCCAATCGCATAATTTTCTTTGGAGTTTCTTACCTTGGGTATTGGCATTTATTCCTGGGTTAATAGATTTTATTCGTGAGGTGCTAAAACAAAATGGGAAAATCGAAGAGACCCAAGAAGCGATTTCATTAGGAGGATTTGTGCTGCCATTTATGGCACTATCAACCGCCCAATACCAACTGCCTCATTATACTTTTGTCGTATTTCCATTGGGGGCAGTCATTACGGCTCGGTACCTAAGTAAACTGATTAGCTCACCGACCGTGAAGGCTTTTCGTTGGGTAAAAATCGGCATGATTGTTACTTCTTGTGTTATGGCTCTGGCCATTTTACTTTTATCCGTGTGGGCGTTTCGGCTTGAAAATATTTTTTTGATTATCGTAGCGGCGTTACTTGGGGTGCTCATCGTTCAGTTATACAATAAAAAACGCCCAGCTTTTTCTCAGCTTGTATTTGCCCCAATGCTTACAGCAGTTGCGGCCAATCTTATTATGAACGGCCACTTTTATCCTTCGTTGCTGACTTACCAAACAGGATCAAGAGTAGGGCAAGAGGTGGCTAAAAATTACCAAAACGAACGCCAAAATTTTTTCGTTTATGACCTTGCCCCCGTAGATGAATACAATATTTTTCACAGTGCGCTTGATTTCTATACGGAGCGGATTACTCCCGTGATTCGTTCTGAAGAAGAACTCAAACTTGCTCTGAAAAAGCATCCCCAACTCGTATACACCGACGAACAAGGGTTAAATTCTTTGAAGGGTTCGGGAAAGAAATTTGACATTTTGCAGCGTTATCAAAACTTCCACGTTACTGGTTTAACCCTTCCATTTTTAAACCCAGCAATGCGTTCCACTGAGACCAAACCGCGTTATCTTTTACGGGTAACGGGTTAACGTTTGCGTTCATAAACTAAGAAATCGTAGGCATACTCATGCAGGGAGTCGGCAGGAAATTCTTGCCGACTTTTTAGTTGGAAATCGGTTTCGTCGAACTCTGGGAAAAAGGTGTCTGCTTCAAAAACTCCGTGGACAATTGTTAGGTGAATGCAGTCAGCGATTGGAAGGACCTGACGAAAAATTTCCTCCCCACCAATGACAAAAATCTCTTCATTACCCTTGCATAAATCGAGCGCTTCGATCAGACTTCCAACGCGAAAAAAGCCTTCGTCCATCGAAAAATCAGCTTGTCGAGTAATGACAAAATTGCCTACTTTAGATGAAAGTCGATCAGGCGTATCGTAGCTTTTACGCCCCATAATCATCCGACAACCTTCGGTTATTTTGAAAAAATTAGCCCAATCATTGGGTAAATGCGGCCAAGGCAAACGGCCTTTTAGACCAATTCCTCGGTTTTTGGACATGGCAACAATAAGGGAAATTCGCATAGATAAACGAGAGGTCGTTTAGTTGTATATATAAAAAATAATATATGACACTACTAGAAAATATGTTATTGGTCAATAACAAAAACTACAGAAAGAAGAAAAGACCCCGAATAATTGATTGTTGTAAGCAAAATTAAACAGAGAAGAGATACTTGCTTTATAAACAAAACGGCGAGGCAAATTGTTGCCCCGCCGCTTGCTTCCTGTACTTAACTAACACTACTTTGGTTTTAAGCCTCTCACGAGAACTATTTGCCAATAGATTCTTCGCCGCCACCTTTAACAGAAAGGATCTTAAATTCCGTACGTCGATTTAATCGGTGGTCTGATTCGGCACAGTCTACGCCATTGCTACAATCGTTGACAAGTTCAGATTCTCCATAGCCGCGAGCTTCAATTCGAGAAGGGGTAATCCCTTTTCGAACGATGTAATCAAAAGCAGCTCTTGCGCGGCGTTCAGACAAGCGGAGGTTGTAAGTATCGCTTGCACGGCTGTCGGTAAATGATCGTAATTCAATCATCATCGTTGGGTATTTTTTCATTAATGCCACAACTTTGTCAAGTTCACGAGCAGCTTCTGGCCGGATGAAAAACTTATCAAGATCGTAGTAAATATTATCAAGCGTAAAGACATCACCGGTACCGTACATGCTCAAGTCACTTTCGACTACCTTGCGCTTATTTTTCTTATTTTTATTAATGGCTTGTTCGTTAGTGGCTAGTTCATCACCTTCGGCACGAAGGGCATAATTACGATTGGGGTCTACTTCAAATTCGTACCCGCCATCAGGCCCAGTTACCACAGTTTTTTCTTTACCTGATTTCTCGTCACGCAAGGTTACTTTTACTCCTTCTTGTGGAGCTTGGTTTACCTCACGTTTTACTGTACCACGAAGAATAGTATTCTCACTTTTGTTGAGATAAATCGATACGCTCATTTGTGGTTTCATCGACTGAGTCATGGTCGAAAACAATACGTTGTTAGTGGCGTATCCTTCCTTAATAGCTTTGAAGTCATAATCAGTTTGAGCCTCAAGACAGATTTTTGTTGAACCATCAATGCTTGTTTGTTGAATGTCTTGGTTTGAACCATTTTTTACAATTCGAACATCGGCACCTTCGATGGGAGAACCTGTTTTGGTGTCGTACACAAAAATTTCCAGTGGACGGCAAGTACGGCGAAAACTATAAATATTATCATCAGATACACCTTTCGCGCGGTTTGAACTGAAATAACCTGTGCCGCGGTCTTTGTCGGTAATTAATCCAAAATCGTCTTTTTCTGAATTGATGGGTGCCCCTAAATTTTGAACTCCTTTGTAGGCTATACCATCCTTGAGCTCGGCATAAAAAATATCCAACCCACCTAGTCCTTCGTGGCCGTCAGAGGCAAAGTAAAGGTTGCTGCTGCTGTCGATGAAAGGAAACATTTCGTTTCCTTCGGTATTAATTTCTTTTCCAAGGTTGACGGGTGTGCTCCATTGACCATTGTTGTAGTCAACCACGTAAATATCCGTTCCGCCGTAGCCTCCTGGCATATCCGATACAAAATAAAGTTTAGTATCGTCGGGTGATAAAGCTGGGTGGCCGCACGAGAAGTCGTTGTTGTTAAATGGCAATTCTTTTACGTTGCCCCAATCTTTGTTTTTTTGCTCGGCAAAATAGAGCTTTAGTTTGTTGACACCGTCGTTACTTTTCTTGGCTTTTCCGCCATTGTAGTTGTTCCGCGTAAAAATTACTTTTGAGTAATCTTTGAAAAAAGTCGCAGGGCCTTCGTGGTATTTTGTATTAAGCGTACGACTAAATTTCTCAGCTTTGGTAGTAGGTGGAGGCAAATCCTCGGTGGCAGAGACCTCGGATAAGGTGCCTGAACGGCCATCTTTGTTTGCGCCACTCAACGAGGCAGTAGTATTATTGCGATAAACTTCTCGAACGCCTTTTAAAGCCGAAGTATCTGGCGTAAAATACAAATCTAAAAACGGGGTTTGGTTCCAGTTAAAGACACGTTTAATAACTCCAGATTCAGCACGAGCCGAAACAAAAACTAACCCTCCTTTAAAATACATGGGACTAAAATCGGCTTGACGTGAGTTAACTGGGAGGTATTCGACACGATACATGGCCGAATCTTTATAAAAACGATTCATGTCCATGTAAGTTACTGTAAACTTACGTCCACGTAAATCGGTCAATTGTGTATCTGCGTACTTGCTGTACATTCGCTGAGATTCGCGGTATTTGCTGTTACTGGCGAGTGCTTGTGCGTAGTAGAGGTAATTTCGACTGTCGGCGTCAGGAAATTTTTCCACTAATTCGGCATAGACTCTTTCTGCATTACGGGTGTCTTGAAGACGGCGATAACTATAAGCGAGTTTTTCGAGGGCCTCTCTTCGCTCGACAGGGTCGGCTTTTTTGTCTCCTCTAAGAAACTCTTCATACCCACGCACGGCGTCGGCATAACTATAGTCATCGAATGCTCTGTTGGCCGAGCGAAGTCGGGCGCTTTGGGCGAATAAGTTTAGCGTTATTAGGGTTAGAGCAAATCCCAACGCCATTTTAACTACGGTTCTCATTAATGTGTTTTTAGTGTTACAGTAGCAGGAAAACAGGATTTTGAAAAGGGTACTCCAAATACTGTGCCAAAGGCGAGTGGAAGGTGCGTTAAGTTAGAGAAAAAATACAGAGTATTTTTATTTTTTAAAATAACTGACTATTAATAGGATGTGTAATAGTTAAAAACTAAAACGCGCTCATTATCTTTGACAGCTCTAAAACGCTCGTCGAGCCGATACCCCACTATCCAGATAATTTCATGGTTCGATTCAAGTACCCAAATACTTGCCTTTAGGTTGAGAGGAATTTTAGCGTCAATCAAAAAATCACTTACTTTTTTGCGTTTCCCTTTCATCCCCAATGGACAAAAAAAGTCGCCATTTCTCCAAGGTCGTAAAAGTAATGGAAAGTGTAATTTATCCGCATTTACATAAACTTGTTCGTTCGAATGGGGGAAACTTTCCGAAAAGAAAGGTATACTTTTCCATTCAATTGTACCGTTACTAAAAGGAATAGTTCCGGCTTGTTCGGCGAGATAAAGAGGTTTTTTTTCAAATTTAGACAATGCACTAATTACCCAGTGTTGGCGGTCATTCGTAAGTTGATGCGTACAACTCAAAAATTGTTTTCCAACAGCATGGTATCGTTGTGACCAAATTTGAGAGGTTTGAAAATAACTAAATCCAAATTCTGATAAATAGGAGTGAAGTCGTTCTAAAGACCCACTAAGTTGCTCTATGGTTTGTTTATGAATCCAAACGGTATCTTGTTGTTTCGTCAGAGTACGAGAACTCACCTCATCGTTACTTTCCTTGAAAATGGCTTCAATGTCTTGTATTCGTTCGGTCAGTTGAAACACTGCCGCTGATACTTGTGGATTTATACCTTTAAGGATAGGCAGTACCTCATGCCGGAGGCGATTGCGGATATAATCAATAGAAGCATTTGAGCTGTCTTCTCGCCATACCAGTTTTTGCTCTCTTAAGAATGAATGAATGATACTCCGAGTGGCAAATAGTAAAGGTCTAACAATTCGTCCATTTTTAGGGAGTATTCCATGAAGACCACCTAAACCTGTCCCACGAGTAAGGTTAATAAGTACTGTTTCAAGAACATCGTCTTGATGATGTGCAGTTACAATCAAGTCGAATTCGTTTTCTTGTCTGATTTTCTCAAACCATTCGTACCGTAAATTTCGAGCAGCCATTTGAGTCGAAACGCCATTTTGTTGGGCATAGTCTTTGGTCTCAAAACGACTTAGGTAAAAAGGTACGTTGTACAAACGGGCTAAGTTTGCCACGAATTCTTCGTCTATCTTTGATTCATTACCTCTAAGTTGAAAATTGCAGTGGGCGATTCCAAACGTATATCCAGCCTGAAAACATAGGTGAGCTAGTACTACAGAATCAATTCCTCCACTCACGGTCAACAACAAGCGGGTATCTTTTTCGAAAAGCTGTTTGGCAGTTATATACTGAAGAAAGGCTGAAAGCATAATTTCGAAAGTTGCGTACGGACGACAAAGATAAAACGATTATTTCAAGCAGGTAAGTTTATCCGAACTGGGGAGATTTTAGTGGTGGGGTACTTTTTATTGAAATATGAGTTTGAACCTATCTTAAAACACTCAAACATCAACCTGTTACGAAATAGTACGACGTTTAAGAAAATAAAAAAAACCGAAAGTGTATTACTCTCGGTTTTTTTATTCTAAGGTGTTTGTTGTAATGCCTCCAAAACAAATACGTCATAACCGACAGCCCTTCCGCTGTCTTTTTCTTCGAGTGTAAACTGAACTCGGTCACCTACGCTTAATTCATTGAAGTCAAAACCTCGAAGGCTCGTATAGTGAAAGAAAACGTTATTTGGTGGAAATTTAATAAAACCAAATCCCTCTTTAAGCGATAAAATAGTGCTTTCGTGACGATTTTGAGCGTTTAATTCAATTGTTGGCACGCTGTTTTCATCTGCCTGAACACCTTCTTCCGAATCTACCTCTATTGGAAGAGTTTCGTCGTTTTTTGGCAAGCTTTTTACTTTGTTTCTTGCTACAAAGAGCTGATTAATTAGTGCTTCATTTTTGCCATTAATTACATCGTGCATGGCAACGGGATACGTCACTTCACTCAATAGGTCTTGAGATGTTCGGGTAAAAAAACGGTTTCCCTCCTCGTCAGTGTATTCAAAATCCCAACCAAGAACCAAAACCCGTGTACCAAGAGTATTTAATTTACGCACCAAAGGCACATAATCTCCGTCGGCCGCAATAAGAACTAAAATATCAAAACGTTTGTAAAAAGCCATTTCAAAAGCTTCGAGTGCCAGCCAAACGTCTATTCCTTTTTCGTACTTTTTTCCTAATACACTTCGAACAGGCAAATAGTGTGTCGTTACTCCTTCTGACATTAATATATCGTCAAAAACACGTTCATAGTACAATAAATCTCCGCGTTGGCTGGCTTCGCCTGCGGTTAATCTACCCCTAAAATAATGGGCATCAACGATTTGACACAGCCGAGGGTTATTGCCTTCTAAATCAGCCACTTTATGGCGAATAAAATCATGTAAGCCATTTATACTAATACGACTTCGGCGTTCGTGCGTATAATTATAATAATTACTTACGTGTAGAAAATAATTTCCATCATAAAAGACACCAATTCTTGTTAGGTCTTTAGAAGTTTTGTAAGGCATAATTTTTAAGAATTAATGGATATACTGGTTAGTTTTTTAAGGAGAAAGTCTTTCTAATTTCCACTCATTTAATTCATAGGTATAACATAGGCGGTCATGAAGACGACTAGGGCGCCCCTGCCAAAATTCAATTTGGTGGGGGAGAACCCTATATCCTCCCCAATGGGCAGGACGAGGTACGGCTTGGTCAGCAAATTGGGCTTCTAATGTAGCTAATTTTTCAACCAGAATTTCACGATTGGCGATTATTTGACTTTGTGCTGATACCCAAGCTCCAATTTGGCTACCCCGTGGGCGCACACCAAAATAAGTATCGGATTCGGATTCACTTACTTTGACTACCTTGCCAAGAATGCGAACTTGTCGTTCGAGTTCTGGCCACCAAAAAGTTAACGAAGCGACAGGGTTTTGAGCCAATTCCTCTCCTTTATGACTTAGATAGTTGGTGTAAAAACTAAAACCTAGGCTATTTACGTCTTTCAATAAGACAACACGGCCGTGTGGATACCCATCTTTCCCAATGGTACTTAAAACCATTCCGTTGGGTTCGAGAACTTCAGAAGCTAAGGCTTCTTCAAACCATTGCTTGAACTGGTCAATTGGATTTTTTAAAACATCTTCTTTACGCAATCCGTTAAGCGTGTAATCTTTACGAAGATCTGCAATACTTGAACTGTCCATTGATTATAAATAAAAGCTGAATGAAAAACCGAATTTAAAACACCGAAAAACGGGTATAATTATTATTTTTGCAAATCTAAGCGATTACGACCAATTTTACGATGATTAACGACGGAGCAGAACTTAGCGAAAGCGAACAACTCACTCAAGCGAGTGTAGAGGCCATGGAAGAGTTAGAAGTGGCTGACGAACAGGTAGTTGACTACGGTCAATTAAGTAAAAAAGACTTTGTTAGTTTGTTGGAAAATCAGCTTGCATCAGCAAAAAGCGAAAATGCAAAACCCGCTGATTTTAAACGTACCGACGAGGTATTGAAAGAAGCAAAGGTCTATTTTGACCAATTAAAAAAGACAGAACGTGAAGAGGCTCTAAAAAAATATTTAGCCGAAAACGAATCTGAAGACGGCTTCGAGTTCAAACTCGATGAACTAACGGCTCAATTTGAAGCCCTGTACCGCCAAATTAAGGATGTAAAAAATCATTACTTCCAAGATCTCGAAAAATCAAAGGATAAAAACTTTGCGTTAAAAACGCAGTTGTTGCAACGCCTTCGCGAGCTCGTGGAAAACGATGAGAGTAATACCACTAATCCAGGTTCGAGCTGGCAAGAGTTTAAAAAAATTCAAGATGAGTGGAAAGCGGCGGGAAATATAGCATCACCACATAACAGTACTCTTTGGGCTACGTTTCATGCTTTAATCGACAGATATTATAGTAATCGTAATATTTACTACGAACTCAAAGAACTTGACCGTAAGAAAAACTTACAACAAAAAACGGAGTTGGTAGAAAAGGTAGAAGCATTGGCAAAATCGTTGGAAAGTAACTCACTCTCCAAAGCTATTTTAGAAGAGGCTAATGCTTATTTTGACGAATATAAGCATATTGGGCCTGGACCTAAAGCTGAGCAAGAAGTGCTGTGGCAACGTTTGAAACTAGCACTCGATGCTGTACATGACGCTCGTCGCGCTCAAGCAGATGCTCAGAAACAAGTCTTGGCTCAGAATTATGAAGCCAAATCTAAAATATACGAAACATTAGTACCTTACACTGCTTTTACTTCAAGTAGTATTAACGAATGGAATGAAAAAACCAAGGAGGTTGTCGCTCTGCAAGAACAGTGGGTAAATGCGAAGGGACAAATGCTCCGTGAAGAGGGGCGTGAGTTAAGTAAGAAGTTTTGGGCAACCCTTAAATCGTTCTTCCATAATAAAGGAGAGTTCTTTCGCCAGCTAGAAGCTAAACGCGAACAGAATTTAAAACTTAAAACGGAGCTTTGCGAAGCTGTAGAAGTAATATTGGAATCGGGCGAAGATTCATCAGCTAACACCGATAAAGTAATTTCGCTCCAAAAACAGTGGAAGCAAATAGGCCAAGTGCCCGAGAAGTTTAAAGATACCATTTTTGATCGCTTCAAAAAAGCATGTGATGCTTACTTTAATCGTAAGCGGGCTAAAAATTCTGAAATTGAGCGTGAGTTCAATGAGAATTTAGCCTTAAAACAAGCAATATGCGAAAAAATTGAAGCAGGAGCCAAAGTGGAAGACGCAAATTTGAAAGAATTGAATAGTTTCAAATCTGAGTGGTCGAGTATTGGTTTTGTACCAAAGAAAGATATGCAAGCTATCAATAAGCGTTACATTGATGCAGTAAATGCTTACGTTAGTGCGATCGGAAAACTTTCTTCCAAAGAGCGAGGTCAAGCAATCATTGAAAATGATTCAGCTTCTTCAACCGAAGGAGATTCATCTCGTAATCTTCAACGTAAAGAAACAGACATTCGCCGCCGCATGACTCAAATTGAAAATGATTTGACCATTTGGCAAAACAATATCGAATTCTTTGGCCGTTCGAAAAACGGCGAAAAAGTTCGTGCTGAATTTGAGAAAAAAATTGCGATTGCGAAAAAACAACTCGTTGATTTAAAGCAGCAATTGAAAATTGTTCGTGAGGCATTGTAGATTTTTTTGAAAAAAAAGTAGCGTTGTATTCTCAAAAACGCTACTTTTGCACCACGAAAAAAAAGGAACGCCTCCATAGCTCAGCTGATAGAGCAACTGACTTGTAATCAGTAGGTCGCGGGTTTGATCCCGGCTGGGGGCTCTAAAAAGATTATCAACGAGATAATCAATCATTGGTTTAACCCAATTAATAACTAATACTGCCTCCATAGCTCAGCTGATAGAGCAACTGACTTGTAATCAGTAGGTCGCTGGTTTGATCCCGGCTGGGGGCTCTAAAAGGCTACGAAATTCGTAGCCTTTTTTATTTCTTCGGGAATTCCTTTATTATCATTGCACTTTGTTTTTCTCTTCCTTAACTTGGTACTTAGAAGAAAACAAAATGAAGCACTTCGTTACCCATTTATCTTCGGAATGAAGCGAACCAAAGCAGAAAAACTACAACAATCCTCACAGAAACGTCGTTGATGTCGCTAATTTTGCCTATATAAAGTATTTGGTGTATTTTTGTACATATAAGCATTTAAATTTAATTTATGTCAGAAAACACCAGCAACATTATCCCTATTAACATCGAGGAGGAAATGCGAACAGCCTACATTGACTATTCAATGTCGGTGATTATCTCGCGTGCCCTTCCTGATGCCCGCGACGGACTTAAGCCCGTCCACAGACGGGTGCTTTATGCTATGTTTGAATCGGGCTTCCTGCACAATCGACCCTACAAGAAATCGGCACGTACGGTAGGAGACGTAATGGCGAAGTATCACCCACACGGTGACTCTTCAATATACGATACCATGGTTCGTATGGCTCAGCCCTGGTCACTTCGCTATCCTTTGATAGACGGGCAGGGTAACTTTGGTTCGTTAGATGGCGATTCCCCAGCGGCGATGCGTTATACTGAATCGCGCCTTAAGCGGATTGCAGAAGAAATGCTGGTGGATATCAACAAAGATACCGTCAATTTTCAACCAAACTATGACGATTCAGACGAAGAACCAAGTGTACTTCCTGCAAAACTTCCAAATTTGCTCTTAAATGGTTCTTCAGGTATTGCGGTTGGAATGGCTACTAACATGGCTCCCCACAATCTTACAGAGGTTTTGGATGGTACGATAGCTTACATTGGAAATAATGATATCAGTGTTGCGGAATTGATTCAATACGTAAAGGCACCTGATTTCCCAACTGGGGGAATTATTTATGGGTATCAAGGTGTTCGATCAGCTTACGAAACAGGTCGGGGGCGTGTAGTAGTCCGTGCAGTTGCTACGTTTGAGCAAACCAAAACGGGTAGAGAACAAATCGTTGTGACTGAAATTCCATATATGGTCAATAAGGCAGATATGATTAAACGTATCGCTGATTTGGTCAATGAAAAAAAAATAGAAGGAATATCCGCCATTCGTGATGAATCTGACCGTGAGGGAGTTCGTATTGTATTTGAGCTAAAAAAAGACAGTATTCCAAATATTGTACTTAACCACCTTTACAAGTACACGCCACTACAATCCTCGTTTAGTATCAATAACGTTGCTCTTGTCAAGGGACGTCCAGCACTTTTAAATCTAAAAGATTTAATCAAATACTACGTTGAGCACCGCCTTGAAGTTGTGACTCGTCGTACTCAATTTGAATTAAAAGAAGCTGAAAAACGTGCCCATATTTTGCAGGGTTTATTGATAGCCTTGGATAATTTGGACGCTGTGATAAGTTTGATTCGTAGCGCTCGTGACCCAGAAACAGCCCGTAATGGTTTGATTGAGCAATTTAGTTTGAGCGAAGCGCAAGCTAGAGCGATTCTTGATATGCGTCTCCAACGTTTGACGGGTATGGAACGTGACAAAATTGTGCTCGAATACGATGAATTGATGAAGGTTATCGCGGATTTGCAAGATATATTGGCAAATGACCCGCGCAAGTTTCAAGTGATTAAGGACGAATTAGCAGAACTTCGTGCCCGATATGGCGATGAACGTCGTTCTAAGATTGAGTATGCCGCCGAAGAATTTGCTGACGAAGACATGATTGCTGATGAAGAAATGTTGATTACTATTTCTCACCAAGGATATGTCAAACGTACACCGTTGAGTGAATACCGTACACAAGGCCGCGGAGGAGTAGGTTCTCGTGGAGTAATCACTAAGGACGACGATTTTACTGAGCACTTGTTCTCGGCCACGATGCTAAATTATCTGTTGATTTTTACCGAATTTGGGCGCTTGTACTGGCTTAAAGTGTACGAAGTTCCAGAAGGCTCGAAGGTATCAAAAGGGCGTCCAATTCAAAACCTCATTAATATTGAGTCAGGGGATAAAGTAAGAGCCGTTATAAATGTTCGCACCCTCAGCGATGCAGATTACATTAATAACAACTACTTGATTATGTGTACAGAATCAGGCACTATTAAGAAAACTCTTCTTGAAGCTTATTCTCGTCCTCGCATTAATGGTATTATTGCTATTTCTATCAACGAAGGGGATCGCCTTTTAGATGTCGCGTTGACAAACGGCGACAACGAAATCGTAATTGCTTCCAAAGAAGGGAAAGCTGTTCGTTTCCACGAAAGCCGCGTTCGTCCGATGGGTCGAACTGCCGCTGGGGTAAAGGGGATTGAACTTGGAGAAGAAGGAACTAATAAAGCTATTGGTATGCTGTGCGTTAGTGGTACCGATAAGCAACTATTAGTTGTCTCAGAAAATGGTTACGGAAAGCGTTCTCCTATTGAAGATTATCGCGTGACCAACCGTGGAGCCAAAGGTGTTACGACGTTAAATATCACCGATAAGGTAGGAAATCTCGTCGCTATAAAAGAAGTGAGCGAAACGGATGATTTAATGATTATCAACCGTTCAGGGATTGCTATTCGAATGTCAGTTTCTGAGATTCGTGTAGCTGGACGTAATACACAAGGAGTACGTCTTATTAAACTTAGTGAAAATGACGAGATTTCATCCGTTACCCGTATTGAAAAAGAAGAAATTGAGGAAGGGGAGGAGGGAAGTTCAGTGGCATCCGTCGAAGCTACTGAATAAGAGTATTTTGAATGGCGCATGATAAGTAACCACTTATCATGCGCCATTTCTGATTATCATAAAGCCAATAATTATCCATTTTTTGCACAAATTTTTAACATAACACTTAACACAACGAATCCAAAAATGAAGAAGCTGTTTTTAATGTCTGCTTTCGGATTATCTACCCTTTCTGCCTCGGCACAGATAGATAAACTATTGTTAGAGCAGAAGAAAAAGGACAAAGAGAAAAGCGATAAAGCAATTGCAGACCCAAAAGCGGCTGCAAAACCGTCTACCTGGCTTGATCGTGGTAAACTTTACGATGAAATAGCTCGCCTTTACACTGAAATGGACTCAAGCGCAGCGATGGTTGCCTATGATTCTTTCAAAAAAGCAGTAGAAGTAGATGCAGCAAAACCAGGTAAAGTAACCAAAGAAGCGCAAAAATTTTTAACAGGTGGTACAGATGAATCTGGAGTGAATTTGGGGCAAGCTTTGGTGAAACAAGGTGCAGAAAAGTTCCAAGTAAAAAATTATGCAGGTGCTATTCAATTTTTTACTGTTGCACAAGAGGTAAATCCTAAAGATACTCTAGCGCCATTGTATGGAGCATATAGCGCAATGCAGAGTCAAAAAAACGACTTAGCTGCTGCAATGATGGAAATTTATATTGATAAAGGCGGTAAAGATCCAAGTAACTTTTCATTGTTAGCTCAACTCTATCGTGTGGAAAAACAAAATGATAAAGCGCTGAAAATTCTTGAAAAAGGAACAACCATTTTGCCACAAAGTAAAGCAGCATTTAAAGCGGAACAGGTGAACGTCTACTTAGATATGCAAAAAATGGCAGAGGCGAAGGCAGGTTTGAAAGAGTTGATTGAACTTGAGCCTAAAAATGCTCAATACCCATTGAATTTAGGTATCATCAATGACAATGAAGCAGCAGTAACAGCAGCTGAAATTCGTAAATTAAAGGACGCTTCGAAAAAGACTTTGTCTGTTGAGCGTAAGATTAAAGATGCAGAGGAAACCGACAAAGTCTTTACAGATGAAATCAAACGTATTGCAGGTTTGATTGCAAAGCAACCTAAAAACGCAGATTTAAAGCGCCAAAAAGCAGATGCAGAAACCAAGCAGAAAGAGAACAAGGTAGCTTTGGAAGAAGCAAAAGCTGAATTAGCAAAGGTTAAAGCAGAAGTAGCTCAATTGGGTGATGTTAATGCAAAGATTGCAGATTTAACAGCAAAACAAAATGTAGTTCGTGAAGCTGCAAAAGACGCTTATAATAAAGCATTGAGTATTGAAGCTAACAACTATGATGCACTTTTCAACTTAGGTGTATTCTACTTTAACGAGGGTGTTGAAATGAAGTCAGTTATAGATGCTATGGACATGAAAGAATACAACACAAAAGGGAAAGAGGTTGAAGCGAAGGTTTGTGGTAAGTTTAAGCAAGCACAACCTTATTTCTTGAAGGCCAAAGCTGTGAAAGAAGAAGAACAACTGACAGAAACTTTAAAAAGCTTAGATGCGATTTTAAAGCAATTTGAAGAGAAGAAAATTGTTTGCGAGGAAGCAAAATAGTTAATAACTGATTTTAGCATAAAAAAAGCAGCATCAACTTGATGCTGCTTTTTTATATTAAGGATGTTTAGTTGAAAATATGTCTAAAGTTAATCATGCTTGAAGCTATCAAAAGCCAGGATTTAAAGTGATTAGCTAAGACTTCAAATCTGACAAGAAGCCTTTTGT
>JALQYJ010000006.1 GCA_023254175.1 Runella sp.
GGTGTTCACCTCTTCCCATTCCGAACAGAGAAGTTAAGCCCCACTCCGCCGATGATACTGCAATAAAATGTGGAAAAGTAGGTATCCGCCACAATATTAAAATCCCGAGAGGAGCTCACAATGAGCTCCTCTTTTTTTATGTTAAGTATTAGATAATGTTTTGGGAATATATAAATTGTATTTAAAAGAGAATATGCTTGTTTTTTCCATTGGTATATATCTTCTCATCAACGTTGCCGTCGGTTTTTGGGCGTCACGGCGAGTACACAGTACCCAAGATTTTGTGTTAGCTGGGCGTCGCTTACCCATGGGATTGGCCACGATGGTCACTTTTGCGACTTGGTTTGGCTCGGAAACCATGATGGGCGCTCCCAAAGAATTTATCGAAGGCGGTTTCCTAAATGTCATTGAGGAGCCTTTCGGCGCGGCCTTATGTTTGATACTTGTAGGTATATTTTTTGCCCGAACTTTTTATCGCTGGAACATCATTACTTTTTGTGATTTTTTCCTGATGCGTTTTGGCAGAGCATCGGAGTTTATCTCGGCGGTAATGATTATCCCTTCTTATTTTGGTTGGATTGCTGCTCAGTTTGTTGCCATGGGCATTGTGGGGCAAGTCGTGTTTAGGCTGCCGTTGAGCACAGGTATTTGGGTGGGAGCCATCCTCGTTATGTTCTATACGTTTATGGGCGGGATGTGGTCGGTGTCGATTACCGACTTTTTACACAATATCATCTTGATTTTTGGCCTTATCGTTTTGGCCATTATTCTCTTTTCAAAAACGGGAGGAATCACACTTGTCACGAGCCAACAACCAGCCGATTTTTTCCGCATCACCCCCAAAGAAATTAGTTTGCAAAGCTACGCCGAATACCTCGCAGCTTGGATTACGGTAGGCTTAGGCTCCATTCCCCAGCAAGATATTTTCCAGCGAGTTATGGCTTCTAAAGATGCCGATACTGCCGTCAAATCTTCGATTTTTGCGGGAGGGCTTTATTTAACGGTGGCGCTTTTGCCTTTATTTATTGCCTTGGCCGCCAAAACGCTCTACCCTGAACTAATGAACGGAGATACTTCTCTCATCATCCCCAACATGGTACTTCAACATGCTCCGCTGTGGATTCAAATTTTGTTTTTTGGAGCCTTGATTTCGGCTTTATTGAGTACCAGTAGTGGCGCTATTTTGGCGCCTGCCGCAGTATTAGGAGAAAATCTTATCAAACCCTATCTTCCTCACCTATCTGATGCACGTCTTTTGTTGGTCATCCGATTAGGGGTCGTTTTCGTGACGTTTGCCTCTATTTGGATGGCACAAACACGACAGGATATTTTTGAATTAGTAGGCGAATCTTCGGCCTTTAGTTTGGTCTCCCTGTTTGTCCCTCTCACTTTTGGACTTTATTGGAAACGTGCCAATGCCGTAGGATGTATAGCGTCAATGATACTCGGGTTAGTCGTTTGGGTATTGTGCGCATTTGTGTGGCACACAACGTTTCCTGCCATTCTTTACGGAATAGCCGCAAGCTTGTTAGGAATGCTTGTAGGGTCGTTGTTAGCTAAAAAAAGGCTGGTTGATTTGCCCGATGTAGGGATGAGGTGGGCTGCCTAGTAATCCATCTTGAATGTATTGCCCAACATTGGGGTAGAGGTTTAATTGGTGTAGCACATTGAGGGGCTTCCAACAAATTTCCAAGGCGGTCGTCTCGTTGGGGTTGAGTTGTGGGATTCCTCCGATGATTTGAGTCCCAAAAACCACATGAAGCACATCGTCTTTTTGATGCGAAAGTAATACTTCTCCCGAAAAAAGCATTCCCTGAACCTCTACTTCAATTCCTATCTCTTCGCTTAGTTCGCGTTCAATCGTCTGCGGGAGGGTTTCGCCACGGTCGGGATTACCACCAGGCAAAGCAAATATGTCATTGCCGCTGTAATTATAGCGCAACAAAAGCAAATGGTTATTTTCAATAATAAGCGCCGCAGGCCGTACTTTCATAAAGAATCTTTTTTGTTATTTTTTCGGTAGTAAGCACCCGAAAACACAGCTATTATACCCGACAATACGGTTTTATTCGACACTCTACACTCCCTCACTCGTCATTCCTAATAATCTCCTCCAGCACCCCCACCGCCGAAATCGCCACCGCCAAATCCGCCAAAATCAGAACCACCACCGCCGCTGTTACCCCAATTGCCCGACGAACTTCCCCAGCCTGTGTAGGTCGTATAGGGATACCATCCGCCACCGCGTCGGCTTAGGCCCCCACCGCCGCCTTTGTTGGCTTTCGAAATGATGATAATAATAATAATAACAACGATGATTAGGAAAACAATAACGCCCAAAGGCAATTCTCCATCACCACCCTCAGTGCCATCCGATTTGTATTCCCCTGCTGCGTACTTGATGATTTCATCCGTACCTCGATCAAGACCACGGTAGAACATCTTCTGTTTAAATTCGGGAGAAATCACGTTTGTAATGATTCGCTTGGCAATTGCATCGGGTAGAGCACCTTCCATGCCCCGCCCCGTAGCAATAAAAATCTTGCGATCGTCCGACGCCCACAACAACACTACGCCATTGTCTTTGTCTTTTTGTCCAACTCCCCAACGCCGCCCCAACTCAAACGCATAATCGCCTGGAGGATACGGCAATGTCGATTTTACAATAACCACCGTAATCTGTGTCGATGTAGAATCATTGTAAGCCCGTAGTTTTTGTTCGAGGGTTTCGCGTTCGGTTCCGTTAAGCATACCTACATAATCGTTGACCAACTGCCGAGGACTCTTCGGTTCGGGAATATCTTGCGCCCACACATGAAGGCCACACAAGATGATTAGCAAAAAAGAAATAAAATGACGCATTGGAAAAAGGTTATCCGAATGAAATATCATCGGAGAGTTCGTTGATGTCGTTTGCTTGGCGAGGGAAAAACATTTTCAGCTGTTCTCCTGCCAACTGAATCCCTTGGCTGAGACCTTCTGCAAATTCATTTTTTTTAAAATGAGCCCGCATTGTATCACGCACATTATTCCAGAAATTATCAGGAACGCGTTCGTTAATGCCTTTATCTCCCAACACAGCAAACTTACGGTCGTCTGTGGCTAGATAAAACAGCACCCCATTTTTCAAATCAGTGCGGTGCATTCCAAGGTCAGCAAAGACTTGCTTGGCACGTTCGATGACATCATTTTCGAGGCAATTGGTCTCAATATGAACACGTACCTCCCCCGAAGTCACCAATTCTGCCGAACGAATAGCCGCTAACACTTGCTCTTGTTGCGAAGGCGTCAAAAAAAGAGACATGAGCAATTTACGGTTTAGAATTTACAAGTTTACGGTTGGAAAGACATATCTTCCCGAAAGTTTTAGAACTTTCAGGAAGATTGTTGAATCGTTCAAAAGAAACGAAATTAGAACTTCACTGTAGGTGCCGTCTGAGCCGCTTGAGAGGCTTCAAAGTAGCCTTTTTGGGCAAAGCCAAACATTCCAGCAAAGATGTTAGACGGGAAAGTACGAGCTGATTGGTTGTATTCTTTCACCACTTCATTGAAACGATCACGCTCTACTTTAATACGGTTTTCTGTTCCTTCCAACTGCGCCTGCAATTCCAAGAAGTTTTGGTTAGCTTTTAGTTGGGGATACTGTTCAACCGACACCAAAAGGCGCGAAAGGGTTCCGCTCAATTGGTCTTGAGCCGCTTGAAACTTCTGCATGTTTTCAGGTGTCAAGTCATCAGGTTTCAACTGGATAGAAGTCGCTTTTGAACGGGCTTCAATGACTGCGGTAAGCGTACTTTTTTCAAAATCAGCCGCTCCTTTCACCGTATTTACTAAGTTAGGAATCAAATCTGCACGACGTTGGTAGGCGCTTTGTACATTGGCCCAAGCATTGTTGACAGTTTCGTCTTTGCTCACAAGGCCATTGTAAGTACTACAGCCGTACATTCCAAAAATGGCAAGGACGACAATGACAATTAATGTGGTTTTTGACATGGTTTTGTTAGGTTTTAGTTAACGGTTGCAAAGTTGTGTAAATCTTGCCTTGTTTGATGCAGTATTTACACCGATGGTTTCTTTTCGTGGCAAAATAGGCTTTTTGTATTTCAAAAAAATGACAGTACCTAGTTTTTATTCCGCTCTATCGGAAGTTTTATTTCATTTGATACACCATTTGTAAAATTCCTTCCAAATACTCTCGCGAATTGCTCAAGCGTGGCACTTTGTTTTG
>JALQYJ010000022.1 GCA_023254175.1 Runella sp.
ATTCAGAATAAACTAAACAACAGACCCAGAAAAACACTCAACTTCTTATCCCCCATTGAGTTTATTCAAAATCAAAAAATTGCATTTCAATATTGAATTCACGAAATTTAAAGTTTTCTATATGGATGCGTTGTAACATCTTTCTATTTATAATTAATATGAATGAAACTAAAAAAAATACTGTTGAAGCCTAAACTCTCCTCTACCGATTCAAAAAATACTCTTTAAATAACGCTATTGCTTGGATTTCTACCTCCACATACTTCTCAAAAATCACCTCTCCAACCTGCGAGCGCAGGGCCGAGATACCTACGTCGATGAGGCGTAATCCCTGTTCCGTTAGTAAGATATTATCAAATGCCAAACCACCAATGTTGGAGGGGCGTTTGAGGTCGCGGTGAACAAACCCTGCCTTGTGCAAGGCGCGTAACTCATCTTCAAACACGTCCAGCCACAACTCGCGTATCTCCACCTCGTACGCACGATAATCCATCGGGCGTAAGCGTTCCATCACAAGCATTTCGGCTTGAAGCGCTTTGTTATAATCTAAGCGGATAAACTTAACTATCAAGTCGTTTACAGTGTTGGCAAACTTCATTTTTTCGGCTTCTGAACCAATATCTGAGCGGGTATCGCCCGTAAACAACTTGGCGACTTCCGTATCCGAAAGAACTATTACCGTATTATTGGCTCCAGAAGACAAGCGACGTGGGTATTTCATTTCCACATTTTTAGGCTCTAAAACAAAACTTCCCGAAAGTAATAAAACTTTCGGGAAGCTGCTAAGGTACGGGGTCGTGGCCGTGGCCACCCCAAGGATGGCAGCGGCCAATGCGCTTGAGACCCATCCAACCGCCTTTGAGCGCACCGTGCTTTTGCACTGCCTCAATCATGTACTGAGAGCAGGTAGGCGAATAACGACACGAATTGGGCAAGTAAGGTGACAACATCACCTGATACACCCGCACAAAAAGGACAAGAATGGCTTTCATAGGAGAATATTTGCTTTGTCATTTCGACGCAGAAGGAATCCATGTGCGTGGTGATAGATTCCTCCTATCGTCGGAATTACCAAACACTTACTACCACAACTGATTCGGATACTTTCCGTCGTCGTGCAATTTCTTTAATGCTGCTTGTACTGTCGGTTTGTCTTCGGGATAAGTCACCCCAAACCACTCAGAAGCGTTGGGAATCACTTTGAGTTTTCCTTTTCCACTCTTAATGAGATGCGTTGCCACGACAGGAATGTAAAATTCCGCCTTGGGGGCGTTGTAATTATGCCGCGCATAGTCGGCAAACAACTCGTTGGTAATTGGGAACACCGACGACTTAAAGCCCCAAAAATTCATCGAAACGGGCGTTTCG
>JALQYJ010000054.1 GCA_023254175.1 Runella sp.
ATAAAACATGGTTTTTAGACCCTTTCAGGGTGACAAAAGGTGATTACTTGTAAGAACGTTGCGCAATTTTGATGTTTTCATACACCAAGTCCTCTTTGTGGAGTTCCCATTGGCTTTCACCGGTGTGTTCCCAAGCAGCTACGTACATGTAGTTTTCGTCATCACGAAGTGCTTCCCCTTCTTCGGTTTGGTATTCTTCACGGAAGTGACCGCCACACGATTCGTTGCGGTTGAGGGCATCGTGGCACATCAACTCACCCAGCTCAATAAAGTCAGCCACACGGCCTGCTTTGTCGAGTTCAGGGTTAAACTCATCGGCATCACCCATCACGCGAACGTCTGACCAGAATTCTTTTTTCAATGCTTGAATTTCTGAGATAGCCTCTTTCAAACCAGCTTCGTTACGTGCCATACCGCATTTATCCCACATGATTTTACCCAAACGCTTGTGGAATGTTTCTGGCGAAGTTTTACCTTTTATCGAAAGAAGTTTGGCTATACGGTCAGTCACTTGTTTTTCGGCTTCCACAAATGCAGGGTGATCGGTTGAAATCGCGTTGGTACGAATTTCATTGGCCAAATAAGCCCCGATAGTATAAGGGATTACAAAATAACCATCGGCTAGCCCTTGCATCAAGGCACTTGCACCGAGGCGGTTGGCGCCGTGATCAGAGAAATTGGCTTCTCCTAGTGCGTACAAGCCTGGTACCGTTGTCATCAAGTTATAATCAACCCAAAGCCCACCCATAGTATAGTGAACCGCAGGATAAATACGCATTGGAACTTCGTACGGGTCCTCACCTGTGATTTGCTTATACATATCAAACAAGTTACCGTACTTTTCTTTCACTACTGCTTTCCCTAGTTCGGTAATTTTTTCCGCAGAAGCATCGTGAATGTTTAACTTATTGGCTTCAGCTTTTCCGTAGCGCTGAATCGCTGCCGAATAATCAAGGTAAACCGCCATTTTGGACGTTCCTACGCCATAGCCCGCATCGCAACGCTCTTTGGCAGCACGCGAGGCAATATCACGAGGTACAAGGTTACCAAACGCAGGATAACGACGCTCCAAATAGTAATCGCGTTCGTCTTCTGGAATTTGGTTGGCAGGACGGTTATCATCTTTCTTTTTAGGTACCCAAATCCGACCATCGTTACGCAACGACTCCGACATAAGCGTCAGTTTTGATTGGTGGTCGCCCGATACAGGGATACACGTAGGGTGGATTTGTGTAAAGCAAGGGTTTCCAAAGAAAGCACCTTTGCGGTGCGCTTTCCAAGCTGCTGTTACGTTAGAACCCATGGCATTGGTAGAAAGGTAAAATACGTTTCCGTATCCACCTGTACACAACAACACCGCATGGCCAAAATGGCGTTCGATTTCACCCGTTACCAAGTTACGAGCAATAATACCACGACATTGACCGTCAATCACTACGACGTCAAGCATTTCGTGGCGGGAATACATTTTAACTGTGCCTAATCCTACTTGACGCTGAAGGCCCGAATAAGCCCCCAAAAGAAGCTGTTGGCCCGTCTGACCCGCTGCGTAGAACGTACGCTGTACTTGCGTACCTCCAAACGAACGGTTTGATAACAAGCCGCCGTATTCGCGAGCAAAAGGTACTCCCTGCGCTACGCATTGGTCAATAATAGAAGCAGACACTTCGGCCAAACGATAAACGTTTCCTTCACGAGCGCGGTAGTCACCTCCTTTGATGGTATCATAAAACAAACTGAAATAAAATCAAAAATCATATGATAGAAGAGTTACTTAAACACAAACCAGATTCAATTCACGATGTAATTCCATCTCCTTTCTTTACTAAATACGATTCCTACGATTACGTTTGGAGTGGTAATTGTTTTGAATGGT
>JALQYJ010000135.1 GCA_023254175.1 Runella sp.
GTAGGTATCCGCCACAATATTAAAAACTGCCTCCGATTTAATCGGGGGCAATCTTTTTCGGGATGTAGCGTAGTCCGGTCATCGCGCCTGGTTTGGGACCAGGAGGTCGCAAGTTCGAATCTTGCCATCCCGACACAAAAAAGCCTTCCAAAACTGGAAGGCTTTTTTGCATTCTACGTGCATCAAGACTAAAAGTTGTAAACAAATTGTAATAGCTTGTTTATCAAAGAGTAAATCCTTGTTTATGGCATCTAATCTGTATCGAAAGATACTAAGTGCTCTTTGGTTCCCCTTCCTGCACATTCTTCATAAGAGGTCTTCAAGCGGTCTCTCAATAACTGATAGGTATTTTACTGGATATGCAGTTATTGAGAGATGAAAATTCACACTTATGTATGCGTACAGGATAACCGCATCTACCGCTCAAACCGCAAACGCTTACCCTTTGCAGATTCATCGAAAACGCCATTGGCATATACCAAATGCCCCGATACAAGTGTGTGCGTTACGCGAGAATGAAGCGTTGTCCCTTCCAAAGGCGACCAACCGCACTTGAAAAGAATATTTTCTTTAGAAACAGTCGTGGTGTCGTTCAAGTCTACCAAAACCAAATCGGCCCAATACCCTTCGCGGATGTACCCACGGCGGTCTATGGCAAACACGTCGGCAACGGCATGGCTCATTTTTTCAACTACGCGCTCGATTGAAATTTTACCCTGCCGAACAAACTCCAACATCATGCTGAGTGAATGTTGTACCAACGGCAAGCCCGACGGAGCCTCCCAGTAGCCTTTTGATTTTTCTTCCCACGTATGCGGCGCATGGTCGGTCGCGATGACGTCGATGCGGTTATCGAGGACTGCTTGTAAAATCTGAGCTTTGTGGTGGGCTGATTTAATGGCGGGGTTGCATTTTATCTGCGTCCCCAAGCGGCGATAATCTTCCGAGTCAAACCAAAGGTGATGCACACAGGCCTCCGACGTAATCCGTTTTTTGCGTTTCTCGGACATGGCTACAGTCGAGTCACCATAGGCTCCGACTTCAAACAGACTAGTTTCTTCGCCCGTCGAAATATGAAGTATATGGAGGCGCGTTCCGTGTTTTTTAGCCAATTCTACCGCCATCGATGATGATTTGTAGCAGGCTTCTTCGTTGCGTACCAGCGCGTGAATGTCGTACGGAACGTCGTTGCCATATTGTTCTCTAAACATGGCCGTACGTTGTTTTACCGTAGGCTCGTCTTCGCAGTGGGTTGCAATCAAACAAGGGGCGTTGGCAAACAACTTTTCGAGTACTTCAGGTGCATCTACGAGCATGTTGCCCGTGGAGGAGCCCATAAAAATTTTTATACCACAAATATCGGGACAAATGGTCTGCATCACCTCGTCGTAGTTGTCGTTGGAGGCTCCCATAAAAAACGAGTAGTTGGCCAACGACGCGTTTGATGCAATCTGGTATTTGTCTTCTAACAACGGCTGAGTCAGTGCATTAGGAACGGTATTCGGCATTTCCATAAACGAAGTTGTTCCACCCGCTACTGCGGCTTTGGCTTCAGTATAAATCGACGCCTTGTGCGTAAGGCCAGGCTCTCTGAAATGCACTTGGTCGTCGATAACCCCTGGAAGCAAGTACTTGCCTTGGGCATCAATTAGTTGCGAGGCCGACAAATGGCTCAAATTTGCCCCGATTTGTGCGATAAAACCGTCTTTGATAAAGACATCTTGTGTGGTGATTTTGCCCTCGTTGACGAGACGAGCATTGGTAATTAGAAGCGTAGTCATGCTATATAACAAAAAAAGCTTGTTAAAGAAATTGAAGTCAAACTTAGCACTCATTTACTAAACAGCCATCACCTTATGCGTTTATTTTTATGAGCTTGTCTGCTCTCTCTATCTACGTATGCAAAACAACGTTACACCATCAGAGGCTACGTCCGCGAAAGTGGTAGTTAAGAACAACTCATCGGCGTCAATGTTTATCTCCCTAGAACAGTCATAGGAACAACCTCCAACACCTACGGTTTTCACTTGCTTACCCTCCCAGCCACCGATTTACCCCTAGCGCGGTGGTAGTAAAAGATTCGGACATCGACAACATAGAATCGGGCGTTTATGTCGAAGATTCATTATCAGTAGCGTAATCACTATTGGTAACGAGGATATTTTATATGTATAGTAAGTATTCTTCCTAAATCTCTTTTAATATTATTCCTTTCTCTCTTCTATCGTTCACCCTCTATGAATAAACGTTTACTGTCTATTTTATTTTTTTTACAGTTCGCGATTACGGTACAAGGGCAAACCGTCAAAGTTCCCTCCTCGCAGAGTTCTCTCCCCGAAACTCTCTACCAAAACGCTACAACGCTTTCTCAGCACCTGTACAACGGTCAACGCTATCATATCTACGATAGCCGCTCGAAAGACCATCAGTTTTTTCAACTGGAAGATTGGCAACCAGGAAACATCGAATACGATGAACAAGCATTTGTATCAATACCAATGCTATACGACATCGTCAAGGATTTGGTGGTGATTCAGCTACAGGGACGGTCGGGGCTGGTACAACTTCAAAGCGAACGAGTGTCGGCTTTTTCGTTTCTCGACCACCGATTTATTCGTCTTCAACAAGATAGAGAAAAGGGCATCGCTCCCCCTACGGGTTTTTATGACTTGCTTTACAACGGCAATACAAGAGTGTTAGCTCGCTGGACTAAACAACGTCAAGAGCAAATAGAAGGAAATACAGTGAACGTCTATTTTTTACCTAAACACTTTTTCTATCTCCAAAAAGACGGAGACTATCACCTCATCACTTCCAAAAATTCAGCTTTTGCTTTATTTGGAGAACATAAAAAAGACCTCAAAAAGCACCTCCGAGAGAAACGTATTAAGTTTCGTAAAAACCGCGAACAAGCCCTCATTACTCTTGCTACTCACTACGACCAACTTGTCCACCCATGAAAAAACAGCTATTTCTTCTCTGTTTGCTTAGTGTTTTTGGCATAGTGACGTGGGCGCAGAATAAATCTGAAAAACGAATTACGATTGTACTCAACGACGGTACATTTGAACAATTTGTCAAAGAGGCGGAAAGTCAAACAGGTTGCTTTTTTTACTACGAAAAAAGCTTACTCGACAGCCTAAAGATTACGTTACAAGCCAAAGACCAAACGCTCACAAGCGCTCTTTTACAGGTATTTAAAGGCACCGACTTTACCTTTTCCATTGATACTCAGCAGCGGGTTTTTGTTACCTCTGACCAAGCTATCATCACGGCGCTTCCGTCTAATCTCTTTGAAGCAGACAACTCTACTGCTGACCAACCCCAGTACGTTGCCCCCACTACCGACGAATCGGATAAACTACTATCGACAGCTGAAAGTAAGACTTACGACATCGGCCCACAACGCCAGCGAATCATCGAAGGCAAATCGACCGTCTCGGGCTATGTTCGCAATGCCGTTACGGGAGAACCTGTCATTGGTGCTGCTGTGTACATTGAATCCCCGTCGATTGGGGTTACTACCGACGCGCTTGGTTTTTTTGCGCTCAAAATTCCAAACGGAAAACATACCCTCAAAATCAAGAGTGTTGGAATGCGTGATACCTATCGCCGAATTGCACTTTATGGAGATGGAAAACTGGACATCCAAACCCAGGAGAGTGTAACGGCCTTGAAAGAAGTGTCGGTGACAGCAGGCAAGGACGCCAACATCGCTGGTACACAAATGGGGCAACTGAAACTGAGCATCAAAACCATGAAGCAAGTACCTACGGCTTTCGGGGAAACCGACTTGTTGCGTACTATTTTAACACTCCCTGGGGTCAAATCGGCGAGCGAAAGTAGCGTCGGGCTGAATGTACGAGGAGGCTCGACCGACCAAAACTTAATTTTACTCAACGATGCTGTCATTTACAACCCATCGCACTTGTTTGGTTTTTTCTCGGCCTTTAACCCCGATGCCATCAAGGAAATTGAACTCTATAAAAGCACCATTCCTGCACGTTATGGCGGGCGCTTGTCGTCGGTACTCGAAATCAATGGGCGTGATGGCAACAAGAAGAAATTTGTTGGCTCGGGCGGGATCGGCCTCTTGACGGGGCGCTTGTCGGTCGAAGGGCCTATTATCAAAGACAAAACGTCGTTTTTGGTAGGTGGGCGTTCGACTTATTCCAACTGGCTTTTTAGACGCTTGGATAATAATTCTTTCAATAAAAGCACTGCCAATTTTTACGACGTCAACCTTCAGCTTAGCCACGAAGTCAACCAAAAAAACAGTCTAACGTTGTCAGGCTATTTTAGCAACGATAAATTCAAACTCTTTGGCGACACGGCCTATGCCTACCGCAACCAAGTAGGGTCGTTTAAGTGGAAACATACCTTCAATTCCAAGTTTTACGGTACGTTTACAGGAGCATTTAGCAAATACAATTACTCGGTAGGAACCTCACGAGTACCTATCAATGCCTTCGACCTCTCTTTCGACATTCAGCAAAGCAACGCCAAACTTGACTTTACGTATTTTCTCCATCCCAAACATACCCTCGATGTTGGGGTAAGCAGTATTTTATACAAACTCGCACCTGGCAGGATCACGCCTGCGGGAGAAAAATCACTCATTCTTCCTGATGTTTTAGAACAAGAACAAGGCGTAGAAAGCGCAATTTACATTGAAGACCGCTATGACGTTAACTCGCGACTTTCGTTGAGTGCAGGGTTACGTTTTTCTACTTATTCATTTTTAGGGCCAAAGACAGTCAACAACTACACAGCGGGGTATCCGATTGAAAAAATCTATTTGGAAGGCATTACCGAATACGGGAAAGGCAAAAATATACGTACCTACCAAGGGCCTGAGTACCGCATTTCGGGCCGTTATCGACTAACCGACAACACCTCAGTCAAAGCCAGTTATAACACTACTCGCCAGTATATTCACTTGTTGAGCAATACGATGGTGATGTCGCCAACGGATATTTGGAAACTGAGTGACCCTTACATTAAACCGCAATTAGGAAGCCAATGGGCGGTCGGGTTTTACCGAAACCTACGTGGAAATAAGCTAGAGTTATCGGTCGAAGGTTATTACAAAACCATGCGAAATTTCTTGGATTACAAAGGCGGAGACTCGTTGATTATGAATCACCACATCGAAGCGGCGGTCATTTCGACGACGGGCGTCGCCTACGGAGTGGAGTTGATGGCCAAAAAACTGACAGGTAAACTAAACGGCTGGGTAAGTTATACTTATGCTCGTACCCTACTTCGAGCCGACGACCGAACTTCACCAGAAGCACCTAACAAAGGCAATTTTTACCCGAGCAACTACGACAAACCTCACGATTTTACGTTGGTGAGCAACTACAAGTTTTCGCACCGCTTTAGTCTATCTTTCAACTTTACCTACAGTAGCGGGCGGCCTTACACCCCTCCCATCGGAAAGTACGTACTTGAGGGCGTACAACGGATTTATTACGCCGAACGCAACCAATACCGAATCCCGGACTACTATCGGGTAGATTTGTCGATGAACGTAGAAGGCAACCACAAAATCAAAAAGCTAGCGCATAGCTCGTGGACTTTTGCCGTTTATAATTTGTTGGGGCGTAAAAACCCTTCGTCGGTCTATTTCCGTTCGCAAAACGGCATCATTCAAGGCTATATGTTGTCGATTTTTGGGCGCCCGATTCCCACCGTTACGTACAACTTCAGATTTTAACCCGCTCATCCACAGGTCAATCACATGAAATCATTATTTCCATTTATCTTTATCTTATTGAGTTTTTTGGTATTCGATGGATGCGTTGTTCCATTTTCTCCCCCCGAAGTTTCTTCGGCCGACCGCTTCTTGGTAGTCGATGGCTTCTTGAATACCAACGGCGTCGATAGCAGCAGCATCATACTTACGTATACCCAAGTAGTGTCCAATAAAAATACCTTTGGAACGGAGCTCAAAGCCAAAGTGACGGTGGAAGGCAACAAAGGAAGCCTGTACTCCTTTACCGAAATTGGGAAGGGATTATATCGGCTTCCTGCCCAAAAATTCAATCCGTCAGAGTTGTTTCGTATTCGTATCAAAACTACCGCAAACAAAGAGTACTTGTCAAGCTACGTAGAAGTCAAGCAAACCCCTCCCATTGAGAGCATTACGTATAAAATTGCTCCAGATAACAGTTATCTACAAATCTTTATCAACACCCGCGACCCCCTCAATAAAACCCGCTATTATCGCTGGCGTTTTGAGGAAACGTGGGAATATCATGCACCATTGATTTCGCTCTACGAAATCAAAAATAAGGCCATTGTTGACCGTACGTCGATGATTAATATTTGCTGGCAAACGGCTCGTCCATCCAACATTTTGTTGGCTTCTACAGCCAAGCTTTCACAAGATATTGTCAATGATTTCCCCGTGACAACCGTTTATGCTGCTTCCAATAAACTTCTTATTAAATACAGTATTTTGGTTAAACAAATTGGGCTCACCGAAGATGGGTTTGCCTACTGGAACTCCATGTCAAAAACCACCGAAAAAACAGGAAGCCTTTTCGACCCTCAACCGTCCCAAGTCACGGGCAATATCAAATCGGTATCGAACCCGCAAGAACTGGTCTTTGGGTATTTCAGTGCCGTAACTCCCCAACAAAAGCGTTTTTTTGTGCCTGCTACTTTGGGGTTCCCTATTTCTTGCCCGCCTACGGATACGGTAAGTATTGCCGATGCCCTCAAATCGCCCGATATTCTTATCAGTGAGTATTTGGCTGAAGGCGCACGCGTTCCCGACTACATTATTGGCACCTCCGAGTGTGCCGATTGTCGGGTAAAAGGTGGTACTACTGTTCGTCCTAGTTTTTGGCAATAACCCCCTCCTTACGCTATGAAAACCCGTTTTTTTCTGATATTATACTCCCTTTTTACGCTCGGGATAGCCACAGGAAGGGCCCAAAATCTGACCCAACAACTGACCAATTATCGCCAGCAAATCCCCCAAGAGAAGCTCTTTTTTCACCTCGACCGCCCTCTCTATTTAGTCGGTGAAACGATTTGGTTTAAAACCCATTGCGTAGATGCCGCTTTGCACACGCCCATGAATATGAGCAAAGTAGCTTATTTGGAAGTTTTGGACAAAGACCAAAACCCTGTATTACAAACCAAAATTACCCTCAACGGTGGCAAAGGTACCGGGTCGGTATTTATTCCGCCGTTTCTGGCGAGTGGCAATTATTTTGTACGTGGTTATACTCAATGGATGAAAAACTTTAGCCCTGAGTTTTATTTTCAAAGCACTATCACGATTGCCAACCCGTTTAGCAAACCCACTTCTACTCCTGCCACTAAAGTAGCGACTCCCTATGAGTTGCAGTTATTCCCCGAGGGAGGGCAGTGGGTACAAGGGCTTGAAAGTAAGGTGGCTTTTAGGGCAGTGGGCGAAGATGGCAAAGGAGTTGCGTTTCGAGGGCGGATTGTCAACCAACAAAACGATACATTGGTGCGCTTTGAACCGTACAAATTTGGGATAGGTAGTTTTGTTTTTACTCCCCAAGCAGGTCAATCGTATCGTGTGCTTCTTCAAAATACTGAAAATAAATGGTTTACCTATGCCCCGCCTGCTATACTTGAGCAAGGGTACGTTGTTCAGGTCAATGAGTCGACGGCCAATACGTTGGAAATTGTGGTACGAGCGCAGGGAAAAGAAGGAGCTATTTCGCTATTGGCGCATACCAAAGGGGTTGGCAAATACGCCGCTCAAACCAGCCTTCAAAACGGCCAAGCAAGGTTTACTTTTAATAAAAACCTACTAGGTGATGGCACGACTACGTTGACGATTTTTGATAATAAACAACAACCCGTATGCGAACGTTTGTATTTCAAACGTCCCAAAGAATCGCTAAACATTGCAGCCAAAATCACTAAACCTCTCTACAACACCCGCGAAAAGGTAGAACTTGATCTTGGGACACAAGTAGGTACGGCCAAAACTGCCGCCGACTTGTCGATCTCGGTGTTTTTGGTCGATTCTCTTCCTGCGCCTGCGCCCGTGTTGATCGATAGCTATTTGGGGTTAAGTTCCGACCTCAAAGGCACCGTCGAATCGCCCCATTATTACTTCCAAAATGAAGATGATATGGCTCTAGACCACCTCATGCTTACCCACGGATGGCGCCGTTTTACGTGGAACGATGTTACTCAAACAAAACCAAAATTTGCGTTTGCGCCTGAAATGACTGGGCATTTTATCTCGGGGAAAGTCCTAGATGCCAAAACGGGAACACCTGTCTCCAACATCGACACCTACTTGGCAGCCCCTAGCAAGCGACCTCAGCTTTTTGCCTCTACCAGCGATTCGCTAGGGCGTATTCTGTTTGAATTAAAGCACTTTTTAGGCTCAAAAGAAGTGATTGTACAAACCAATACTCGAAAAGACAGCACCTACCGCATCGAAATCAATAGCCCTTATTCGGACAAAACATCGTCGTACAGTTTGCCGCCGTTTCGTTTCGATGCCTCATGGAAAAATGACTTATTGACTCGTAGTATCAATATGCAAACCCGCAATTCATTTTTGCCCAAATCGGCCCAGCAAATGAATACCACCGAGGCCGACACCTTGGCATTTTTTGGTATACCTGATGAAAAATACCTCCTAGATGCCTACACGCGTTTTCCTACCCTAGAAGAAGTAATGCGGGAATACGTACCAGGGGTGGCCGTTCGGCGTCGCCAAGGGAAGTTTATTTTCAGAGTGTACGATAAACTACAAGCCAACGTCCCGTTTGAAGAAGAACCTCTCGTCATGATAGACGGGGTGCCAATGTTTGACACGGATAAAGTACTAACTTTCGACCCCCTCAAAATCAAGGCTTTACAAGTTATAGATGGCCTCTATTACCTTGGCCCCGTTTCGTTTCCAGGCATTGTTAGTTATACGACCTACAAGGGAGATTTAGCGGGCTTTCCTATCGACCCTCGCGCGCTGGTACTTTCGTACGAAGGAGTGCAAGGGAAACGCGAATTTTATGCCCCCCGCTACGACTCAGCAGCGCAACTCAAAAGCCGCGTGCCTGATTTTCGTAACCACTTGTACTGGAATCCGCAGGTAGTAACATCAACGGACAGCAAACAGACCCTAAATTTTTATACTTCCGACCAAGCTGGTACGTATCGTGTGGTAGTGCAGGGTATTACCGACAAAGGCGTCGCAGGGAGCAAAATGGTTACCTTTGAAGTCAAAAAATCTTCTTTGTAAGAGTGGAGGAGTTTGCTTAAAATCTCTCCACTTTTCTTTACTCGACCAAGGGATAGAAGTTGATTTGGCTTCTTCCGTACGTAGGTGGTTATTAATATCGCAGTGACGTAAAAAATACAAAAAAATATCTATCTAAAAATTAGCGACTTGGCAACTATGGGAGAAGTGTAATGTCATTTTATGTACTTATTCTGAGTATATGTGAAAACTTTGTAAAGAGCCAAAAGGTGCGTA
This sequence comes from Runella sp., assembly GCA_023254175.1. Taxonomy (GTDB): domain Bacteria; phylum Bacteroidota; class Bacteroidia; order Cytophagales; family Spirosomataceae; genus Runella. The sequence continues at coordinate 9,482 of JALQYJ010000135.1, forward strand.
AAATGGTCTGGATTTAGCTTAAATCTTACTATGCTTCAAAGAATCAGCTTGAAATTTTTTGGCATCATATCAAACACTTATGGTTTAAAATTGAAGATTATATCAGTGCTGATAACCTCACTCAAAAAAGCTGTGGATGACATTCTCCCCCAATCCAAACCAAATACACGATTACTTTTACTTGATTACTTAAAAACTCGCGGCCAAATTTTGTTCCAGCCTTCGCGGTCGCCAGGCAAGGGAGCATCGCGTTTGATGTACTTGCCATTGGCGTCGATGAGCACTGTAAAAGGTACTTGGGTAATACCCCACTCGCCTTCCAAAAAGAGATTTTGATCACGGGTAAGTTTGGCATGAAGCCCCCGACAATTGCTCCGAATTACGTTTTCAATCCACACTTTGGAGTCGTCTTTGTGTTCGGATACATACACAAAATTGAGCCGCCCACTAGGTAGCGATGCTTCAAGTTGGCGAGCTTCGGCGAGGGCACGTATTCCGTATTCGTCGTTGGTCCAAAAAATTAAATAGGTAGGCGCACCTTTTGCCTTTCGCTTGATGTCTTCCCAAAACTCGCGACCTTCCATATAGACTTTTTGATACAATGTTATCCCTTTGTCGAGTTCAATAACGTAATCGCCTTGCGTTTGCACGTCAACAAGACTGTGGGCGTCTCGCAGAGCTGTTGTATCGATACATTGGGTGTGGTGGAGCTCGTCTAGTGATTTTTGGTAGTAAGTTGAAGACAATTTGGGGCGAATGTACTGATACCAAATTGTTTTATTGAGAAATGAACTGTTATAGAGATGACGAGTGTAAAAAGTAGCATCAAGGTAATCTACTCCCGAGGCTCCGTAGTAAAAGCCAAACTTTCGATGCTCTAATTCAAACGCATTAATTATCTCCAACGTATCCCTTTTTTTGTTGAAAAGAGTGTTCAACATGGTCAAGTCGCGCGTTTTGGCCGACCCTCCCGCCTCCATTTGTTGTAATTTGGTTTTGTCTTCGGGAGCAATGTCTGGAATGTAGGCTAGAATCATAGATGCCACTTTCGTAATGGGCAGCGAAGTTTCAGCAAGTGGCGGGGTACTTAGTTGCGCATGAGTACCGAATTGTTGGAAAAAATCAGCCTTAGCGAAGGTGAGTAGGTTTGATTGGTCTAGGTTTGCAGTAGTAAGAAGCGATTTTTCTTGAGTACTTGGCGAGGTCGCAAAGACCCAAGAAGGCATATGCTGCTCGGTTTTTAGTAAGAAAGAGTAAAACTGTGCTTTGGCCGTATTTACAATCGAAGAAACCACCCATTTCTCTAATAAATCGGGAGAGGCAGTAAACGCAGGGAGGGAGCGAAAATAGGCAATTTGTCGGTCGCTTTCGGTATTCAACTGCTGCCAGTATTGCTCTGCTCCAGTAGTTTTGATGGTTTCTGTGGGGTTAGAAAGCAGCCACTTTTTGCGTTGGGTATAAAACTGAGCGTGCAAGTTGTTGACCTCGGCATTGACCCCAGCAAAACGCAGTGGAATGTCGCTTTTGGTCAAGGAATCAGCATAAATGATTACCTCGATAGCCCCCTCACTTCCCAAGAAGGGCATTACGACGTTGTTATAAGTCAAATAACACTCCTCATTGGGAAAAATAAGAGGCATTTTAAGTTCAAAACTGCCGTTGGGTTGCAAAGGCGCAGCCCGTATGATTTCACGGGTAGGTTGCAAAATGTTTACTCTCGCCACGAGTACCTCAGGGGCTTGTCGGTAAAGACGTGCTGTGAGGTTTTCGATTTTCCCTCGTACTACCAAGGTATCAGTCTGTGCGATACTGTTTTGGAGGGATAAAAAAAGCACTAGGGCTGCGAAAAAATACCAACGCAATTTCATAGGCGTACCGAACGAAGATGTTGTTATGGCTTTAAAGAATAGTTACCTCAAGAACGCGGTCTAGTCTGTTCAAATATATTTCTTAAAATGTCTTTTTCGACTTCACCAAAAGGAAAATTTCTTCGGCTAACGGTCTCGTAGGCTACTTGAAGTGCTTTTTCAATACGGTATTCGGTGACGCCTTCTGCCGCCCCGCCCCACGAAAACGAAGGGATGTGTTTCGACTGAAATCCTGCCCCAAAAACGTTGGCATTGACGCCCACGACCGTCCCTGTGTTGAACATGGTGCTAATGCCCGCTTTGGTGAAGTCACCCATAAACAAACCACAAAACAGGCTTCCTGTATCTTCGAGGGTGTGGGTGGCATAGCTGAAGAGCTTCACATTGGTATAATCGTTTTTGAGATTGGAGTTATTGCAGTTGGCCCCTAAGTTACACCATTCACCAAGAACGGAATTCCCCAAAAATCCGTCGTGGCCTTTGTTACTATGAGCAAACATAACGGAATTGCTTACTTCTCCGCCCACTTTACAATGGGGGCCGATAGTGGTGTTCATTCGCATTTTTCCACCCCAGTTGACCGTTGCTCCTTCTCCCAAACAGAAGGGACCAATGACCACACTTCCCTCGCAGATAGTCGCATTTTTGCCAATGTAAATAGGGCCATTTTCGGCGTTCAAAATCGTACCGCGTACCTTGGCTCCTTCTTCAATAAAAATACGTTCGGGGGCGTAGCAATGCGTGTACGGGTCGGTTAATGGTTGGGAGATGCGTTGGTGCGTGATAGCTGTAAAATCAGCCTTAATTTGAGCGCCATTTTCCATAAAAATATCCCAAATACGCTGAATGACAGTGACAGGTTCAGGAAACGAAATTACAGAAAGCTCGTTCTGTGGCTGTACTACCTCAAACGGCGAACGGTAGGCAATCGTAAGGCCACTTGTACTTACAAGGGCTTGTCCGTTTTGTAGTTGAGCGACGGCTTGAGCTAAGCTGGCAGTGGCACAAACGGCACTGTTGAGGAAGGTATTATCTTGGGTGGTAAATAATGGGAATTTATATTGAAGGTAAGGTTCGGTCAGAAAAGAAGGAGTTACCCCAAGGTGATGCACCCATTTTTCGGTCAAAGTCATAATTCCGCAGCGGACTTCGGAAACAGGACGAGTAAAGGTGAATGGAAGCAAATGGGGGCGAATAGCCGCGTCATCGTACAAGATAAAATTGGTCATAACAGTGATTTTAAGGTCATTGATAGGCCATTTGTGGAGACAGAAACGGCCCAAATCAATAAAATCTATTAGAGTTTATAAGCCTTTGGTAGCCACAAAGATAAGTTTTGCGCAAAATTTATTAGGTTTGCCAATACAAACATTTTTAACCTACCAAACTGCTCAATCTTATCAGAACCATGCCTAAATTAACCAAACAAATTGTAGATAACGAGACCCAATATAGCTTCGATTTGCCCGTTAAAGTGCTCCAATTCGGTACGGGCGTGTTGCTCAGAGGGTTGTGTGACTATTTAATTGACCAAGCAAACAAACAACATGTTTTCAACGGGCGTATCGTTGTTGTTAAGTCAACGGCTGGTTCAGCCGATGATTTTGCTGAACAAGATGGTTTGTATACAGTGTGCGTGCGTGGAGTAGATAGCAATGGCGAAACCATCGACGACGCAGTAACTGTAGGAGCAATTAGTCGTGTGGTATCAGCCCAAGATAATTGGCGGAGTATTTTACAAGTAGCTCGCAATCCACACCTCGAAGTGATTATTTCGAATACGACTGAAGTTGGGATTCAGTATGTAGAGGAAAATATTTTCCAACATCCTCCTCAATCGTTCCCTGCGAAATTGACGGCGTTTTTGTATGAGCGTTTTCGCACTTACGGAGGGAAAAGAGATAAAGGCGTGGTAGTAATTCCAACCGAGCTGATTACGGACAACGGCCTTAAACTGCGCGAATGTGTCGAAAAACTTTCGGCTTATAATGAGCTTGGCAAATTGTTTAATAAATGGTTGAAATACCACGTTAAGTTTTGTAACTCGTTGGTGGATAGAATCGTGCCAGGGAAGCCCGATGTCGCTACTCAAGCGCAATTGGAAGTAAAACTTGGGTACCAAGACAATCTATTGACCGTAGCCGAACCGTACTACTTGTGGGCTATTGAGGGCGACGATCGCGTGAAAAAAGTACTGTCGTTTGAGCAGTTGTTTGACAACGTGATTGTTGACGAAGACATCTCTTACTATCGTGAACGTAAACTTCGTATCCTAAACGGAAGCCACAGTGCCTCGGCACCGTTGGGGTATTTGAGCGGGTTCGACATTACGTATCAGTGTATGCAAGACCCCGCTATGTCGAAATACTACGAAAGTGTTATTTACGATGAAGTAGTACCAACTTTGCCTTTTGGCGACCAATTAGAGGAACTAAAAGTGTTTGCTGGCGATATTTTGAATCGTTATCGTAACCCGTTCATCCAACAAAAATTGATTGGAATTACTCTTCAACAAACCTCTAAAATGAACGCTCGCAACGTAGCGACCATTCAGCGTTATTACAAGCAATTTGGTGCCGTACCTAAGCATTTTGCGTTAGGGTTTGCGGCGTACTTGCTTTTTATGAAGGCCGTAAAGAACGAAAATAACCAGTATTTTGGGCAGCGAGGAGAAAGTTTTTACCTCATCAACGACGACCAAGCAGCCTATTTCTCTGAGCAATGGCAAGGGGTGACCGTAGAAACGGTGGGTACGTTGGTGAGTGAGGTATTGAGCAATACCAAAATTTGGGATACTAATTTGACCAAATTAGCGGGCTTTGCCGAAACCATTACCGAATTGTTGACCGAAATGATGACCAATGGCGTGAAAGCAACGCTCGAAAAAGTGATTTTATAAGCATACATCATGTAGTTTATTTGCGACGGCATCGCCCCAAGCGATGCCGTCGTTTTATCTCATTAATTTTAAGTGTATATGTTCAAGAATAAGTTTGTCATCGGATTGATTATAGCAGTGATTGTCGGGGTCATTGGCTATACCTTTTTGGGAGAAGAAACAACCGTGTCGGACGCGGATTATGTGTTGGAAACGGAGCAAGAACGTAAGGATAAAGATAAGTTTTTCCGCGACTCGGAAGAATCTCCTTTTCGGAAGACAGGAGATTTTAAAGGAATTAACTACTTCCCCCCCAATTCTACTTACAGAGTAATTGCAACGGTTGTACCTTACCATGCTACGGATACAAAAGTGACTGTTCCAATGACCGACGGAACTACTGTCACGTACGAAAAATACGGATTTGCAGAGTTTACATTTCCAGGGGAGAGTGCCGCTGCCGATCTTAACGTCTATCGTTTACTGATTTACAAACACGAATCGGGGCTTTCGATTTTGTTTCGCGATGCCACCGCCCCCAAAGAAACTTATGGTGGTGGGCGTTATCTAGATTTTAAAATCGATGAGGTAAAAGACAGTAAATTGACGATTGATTTTAACAAAGCCTACAATCCTTATTGTGCCTACAACCACGATTATTCGTGCCCAATACCACCCAAAGAAAATACCTTATCCGTACGGATTGAGGCGGGGGAAAAAATCTATCAACAAGAGTAAGGGAAATTGGCACCTTTTTTCTATATTCGTTGAGACACTAATCTGTACGACACCTCATGAAATGGTCATTTGTTATTCAGCAAAAAATCAAAGCATCGTT
>JALQYJ010000198.1 GCA_023254175.1 Runella sp.
AACCCCACCCATGTTTCCAAAAGTTTTTTTTTGTAATTTTCTAGCCTGGTTTGCAGCTGATGCACTGTAAGTTTATCGGTTTTGGTAAATACTAAACAAAAAGGAACGCCTTTCTCTCCGAGCTTTTGCATAAACTCAAGGTCAATTTTTTGGGGCTCTATGCGGGAGTCGATAAGAACAAAAGTGCAGGCAAGGTTTTCACGGTTAAACAAGTACTCTTCAATCATCTGTGCCCATTTTTGGCGTTCGGTTTGTGAAACTTGGGCGTATCCGTAGCCAGGCAAATCAACCAAATACCAAGCATCGTTTATCATAAAGTGATTGATTACCTGTGTTTTACCAGGCTTTGCAGAGGTTTTTGCAAGATTTCCGTGGTTAGTAAGCGCATTGATAAGCGACGATTTACCCACGTTCGAGCGACCAATAAACGCGTATTCGGGGCGGTCGGGCTTGGGACATTGTTGATGCTGCGAAGAGCTTTTAACAAAAACAGCGGTTTTGATTTTCATAGTGCAAAATTACAAATAACTCGCCAATGACGTCGGGATTTGTTTGTTTTTACTAAATCAGTTTTCATAAAACTCAATCGGGAGGTCGTCGGGATCGGCGATAAAGAAAAAACGCTTTTGTGTAAATTCATCTACCCGAATTGCTTCACATTCAACACCTTTGTCGGTCAAATAGCCGTGCGCTTGCGAGACATCTACCACACTAAAAGCCAAATGTCGCAGTCCAGCGGCTTCGGGGCGGGAAACCCGCGCAGGAGGTTTCGGAAAGGAAAACAATTCGATTTGGTAGTGGTCATTGATGGCCAAATCAAGTTTGTACGAATCGCGTTCGGCACGATATACTTCTGCCACAATCCTCAAACCCAATATTTGAGTATAAAAATGCTTTGAACGCTCATAATTTGAACAAATAATGGCTACATGATGAATGTTTTGCAGTGAAAGCATGTTATTTTTTCCTTGTTTAAAATCGCGTTGGTTGTCTATTGCTCAAATTTAAAAAAAATTAGCCATGCCCTATTTACCCGTTTACGACACTCGTCTGCAAGCCGCACCATTGGCCGAGTACCTTCAAACAGTATATCCATTGTTAGATATAGTCGAAGCGCGTATTCTCAAAACGGGTATCAACCATACATACTTACTTCGTACCGCGACTAATTCGTACATTTTTCGGCTGTATTTTTACCAATGGCGCACTCGATTAGAAATCGAAGAAGAGGTTCGATTATTACTTCATTTAAAAGCATCAGAAGTGCCTGTTTCCTACCCAATTGCCGACAAAAACGGGTTATATATTCAAGAAATTGAAGCGCATGAAGGATTACGTTTCGGGGTGCTATTTTCGTTTGCAGAAGGGGAGAAAATTCGTTTTTTTAGCCCTGAACATAGCTATAGTATCGGCCAAGCAATGGCACGTTTCCACAAAGCAACTCCAAATTTTGGTTTGCAGCGAGTCACCTATTCTTCCGAAACATTGCTCAAACAGTCGTTGGAACGAATTCGGACGTTTTTTTCGCCCGATTCTGAAACGATGAAGTACATTGAGCGCATCGTTCCAATATTAACAGATGTACTCGATACAACCTCAATTCGTGCGGGAGTTGTTCATCTCGACATTTGGTTTGATAACTTAAACATTGCTCCCGACGGAAAAGCGACGTTTTTTGACTTTGATTTTTCGGGAAATGGCTGGCAGTGCCTCGACTTGGCTTATTACAACATCCAACTTTTTAATACCGAACCTGATCCCCATCGCTACGAAGAAAAATTAGCTAGTTTTTGGGCAGGATATGAAGCAGTCCAACCTGTGTCTGAGGAAGAAAAAGCGCTGATTCCTCCGCTTGCCGTCTGTATTTGGTTGTTTTACTTAGGCACTCAATGTCAACGCTACGACGATTGGTGTAACCTTTTTATCAGCGAAGATTATCTAAAACGCTTTATCGGCATGGCGCAGCGTTGGAGTGATACGCATGGTTTGTTTAAGGGAGAGTAAATGGCAAAATGCAGAATTTTCTACTGCGTGAAGACTTCCCAAGTTGAAGTCTTGGAAAGTCTATATAGGCATAATGGCAAAGCCAATCTTACTCTACAGAAAGCATTTTGGCATTTACTTCTTTTTCGATGGTGATATAGCCTGGGTAATTGATTTGCGAATTTCCAATCCCCAAGGTAGGCCGTAGTTTAATGGTCAACTTAGAGAGCGTCGTGTTGGCTTTCCCTGATAAGTTTTGCATCATATTAACGATGGCCTCGCGGGCTTTGCTGTCGGTAATAAACCGATACGCATTGGTCGTCAATTGCATCGGAACGCGGGTGGTTCCGCCTTTGGGTTGTACCTCGATACGTTGGTCGTACAGGCCCGTAAACAACTCATTTTCTGACAAAAAAACCTTATACTCAAACTGATTGATACCCGCTAAGTTTTTGGTTGGATTGGTGATATCAAGATTAAGTCGGAGGTTAAGCGGGACTTCTTTGGTCAATATCGCTAGCCCAATTCTTGGCGACTGCGACAAATCAAGATTTTGTAGGCTTCTAACATCCACGCCTGCCAGCGTAATATTATCGGCCGACGCAACGGTGTATTTGCAGTCGCCAAGAGTTTTTACTTCCGAAATTTGTTTCGTAACAGCGCAGCGTTGAAATAGACCTACCAAGGTCACAATCACTAGTAAGAGGCTAATTCTTTTCATTTTAGTACGTTTGTTTTTTGTTTGATGTACCCAACGTTGATTAGCCCATAAAATTGCCACCAAGGAAAGTTACTGACAATTCTTTTGTAACACTTTTGCGGTGGGTCTCATCGAGCCGTTGACGCTTTTTGGGGCCATGCATGGTATGTGTTTGCAAGAATGTTTTTCGAGCATTGGGGGTATTAGCGCTATTAATAGCGTTGAAAAAAAACTGCGTCGCTCGCATACACTGCGTTTACTGCTTCTAGGTCTCCTTTTAACAAGCCATTGTGCCAATTGGTCAATAATTATGAAATTTCTGAAGGTGTGGTTTGGGCAGCTGCAAAAGTGTAACTGT
>JALQYJ010000090.1 GCA_023254175.1 Runella sp.
AGTTTGATGCAATACGTTGTTCGTCGTGGTTTTCGAGGAAACGAAGCATTCGATTGCTAAAATTTCCCGATTCGTTTTGCCAAACGCGTGTGATGTCACCTGCGTGGCCGTGACCTTCCATCAGTCGGCGGAGTGAATCGTACAAGCCTACTTTGTCGTAGAGGTAATCAAATTTTCCGTTGAAAAGATAATTATGGTACTCCGTAGGATTGTAGATTTCAGCAATGAATAGTTGGTTTGGATATACTTTTTTTACTTCAGGAATCACCCATCCCCAAAATTCAAAAGGTACCATTTCGGCCATGTCACACCGAAAACCATCGACGCCCTTTTGCGCCCAATACAGCAGTATGTCTCTCATTTTGAGCCATGTACTCGGAATAGGGCTAAAGTGTTTTTGGCGGCCGTTGAGGTAATCAACCCCGTAGTTTAATTTAACCGTTTCAAACCAGTCGTTAATACTGGGTTTTGCCGCAAAAACGTCATTTCCAGTTGCTTTGGCGGGATTTTCGGCATACGGAAACGCTTCTACCCCTGGTGGAATTGGGACGTTATCGGGTACTTGAAACGCTTGATTGGGTAGGTAATAGAAGTTATTTTGAGGGTCAAATGAGACGTTTTTGTTGTCCTCTTCCCCAAAATCTTTGACGCCTTTAGGCTTGACATCCGAATGATACTGCCGTGCAACGTGGTTGGGAACGCAGTCGATAATGACCTTCAAATCAGCTCTGTGCGACCGCTCCACGAGGGCTTCAAACTCCTTCATTCGGTTTGGTACGTCAACGGCCAAATCGGGATTGACGTCGTAATAATCTTTAATGGCATAGGGCGAACCCGCGATTCCTTTGACTACGTAAGGGTTGTCTTTTGGGATACCAAAAGCCGAATAATCGGTCATGGTAGCGTGCTCGATGACGCCCGTAAACCAAACGTGCGAAATACCAAACTTTTTGAGCGAAGTGAGGGCTTTGTCGGTAATGTCATTGAACTTCCCGACGCCGTTTTCGTCGCGATTTCCGTAAAATTTGTTGGTGGTGTTAAGATTGCCAAAGAGGCGCGTGTAAATTTGATAAACTACAATTTTATCAGAGGTGGGTAAAGACATAGGCGGTTGAAAGTTAGGTGAAGGCTGGGCAAATGTTTGAAAAGTTGATGCTACAGCAACCACCCCCAAGATGGTTTTGGCGAGTGCATTCATTGATCATAGGTTAGTTTTAAAAAGGTTCTTTTTTCAAAAATAGGCGGATTCACCCATATTTGCAAAATGCCAGACGCCTCTCAGCTTCCTCGTGTTCTCTTAGTAAGTACGGTACATCCCGCTACCGACCCTCGAATTGTGGGTAAAATTGCGCCTAGTTTACAGAAAGGGTTCGAGGTGCAAATACTCTTGCCTGACCAGCCTATTTCAAGTAACTTTTTAAAAGTACGACTTCCTCTTTTTAAACGAGTTTGGCAGCGAGTCTTGGTGGCTCACCCTTTAATATTGCTCCATTTTCTTAGAACTCGTCCGCATTTTGTTCATATTTTTGTGGCCGAATTATTGCCTTTAGCCTTTGTGTTTCAGTGGCTTGGAGCAGAGGTGATTTATGAAGTTCAGGAAAATTTATACAAAAAGATTCCGATCAAAACCTATAATCGTGGTTGGTTGTGGGTGCGGCTTTTTCAATTTTTTGACCAAAAAGCTCGTCAACATTTTAAAATTGTTTTGACCGAAGATGCTTACCTTAATGAATACCAGAAACTGACAAAACCTTATGCTGTGGTTCATAATTTTGCCTCTCCGCAGTGGCTTTTGGTGCCGCCACCCGTTCCAAATCTTGACCAACCTACTTTTTTTTACGCAGGAGTTATAAGTATCGAGCGGGCGTTTGACACACTTATAAAAGCGGTCGGAATTGTAAAAAAGAAACATCCTGACGTTAGAATCCGCCTATTTGGCCCCGTACGTATCCCTAACGTGACCCAATTAGAGGGCTACCAAGAAGTTAAAGATAATTTGATTTTTTACGGGTATCAGTCGCAAGAACAGGCGTTTGTGTACGTAAAAGAAGCCTTGGCGGGCATCGCGCTGCTTAAGCCCGTTGGCGATTATGCCGATTCTTACCCTACCAAATTGTTTGATTATATGGCGTTGGCGTTGCCTGTCATTACGTCCGATTTGCCTTTGTTAACCCAGGTTGTCAATGGAAGTCAATGTGGGTTTTGTGTCAATCCGTATGATGCGGATACGTTGGCAGAACAGCTGATTAGGTGCATCGAAAATCCCCAAAATTTAAAAAAAATGGGGGAGAACGGCCGTAATGCAATAAAAGAAAAATATAATTGGGACAATGAGGCTAAAAAGCTTCTGGAATTGTACTGGAAATAGAAATTACTTCACATCTTTCACGCAACGAAAACCGACATGAAAAAGGCTAGTTTCGGGGGTGGAGGAGGAGCGACCCGATACCCGATACCCATGGCACCAAGTAGGCTCGCATAAAAACGAACCTCCGCGTTGGGCACGTTCGGCGGAAATATCTCCCTCGCGAACGGGTACTCTAAATAGAGCTTCGTAGTTGAATTTTACATTTGACTGCCATTCCCAGACGTTCCCGCTCATGTCGGTGAGGCCAAGGGGAGTTTTACCAAATTTTCCTACGGGCGAAGTGTATAAAAAGCCGTCTTCGTTGAAATTTTTGACAGGAAATTTGCCCTGCCAAATGTTAGCATGGTATTTGCCTCCCGTCTGAATGTCGTTGCCCCAGGGGTAAAAAGTGCGGCTATTATTGGCATTTCTGGCGGCGTGTTCCCATTCCATTTCGCAAGGAAGGCGTTTGCCTGCCCATTTGGCGTAGGCATTGGCATCGTTCCAAGAAACTTGCGTAACAGGGTGGTTGTCAGGTGCGGTAGGGAAGTCTTTCCCCATTGGGTGATGCCAGTTGGCGCCGTCTTTCAGAATCCATTGTTGCTCTGTGGATTCATCTATGATACCGCCGTTGCCAAATTTTTCAGCTTCGGTTTTGTAATTAGTTGCCACCACAAACGCCCGAAATTCACCTACGGTGACGGGATGTTTGTCCATAAAAAAGGGAGCTACTTTGGCCCAAAACGAAGGGCGTTCGTGCTGATGGCCATCGTCAGAGCCAATTTGTACAATGCCTCCCTTAACATAGAGCATTCCGTTGGGGGCATCTATTTTCGTAGGGGTGGAAACAGTCGTATCAGTAGGTTTTTCTAATCCTAAGTATAATACGGAAGGAGGAAACCCAAGCTCTTTTACAAATGCTTCATTGAGGACAGTTGTTTTGGTTTCTTCTTGGTCTTTCCCCGAATCGGTTTCGTTGGCCGATTGGCAGCTGGCTAAAAGAAATCCTGCCGTAATAATATAAAGGAAGAAATAGCGTGACATGTGGAAAAACATCTGTTTAGTGGTAAACAGAGCGTATAAATTATTAAGCAGTTTTGCCCTGTAATGCCTTCGGGAGTGTCTTGTTTAACTCATGGTTAGACTCTGAGAGTTCTTTCATCAAATCAAAAGCTTCGGGTAATGGTTCTTTTTTCTTTGTTTTTATAAGTTTTTCAAGTGATTTCATAAGTTTGGAAGTTTCTTCTTAAATGAAATAATAAAGCCAATATACGATTTATTTTTATCAAATGGTTGAATATTCTCCTCCTCGTCTATTCCCCAAAAACTTAGATTTGTTGGAAGGTATTAACAATTATTTGAAAAACTTGCAAAAAGAACTGCAACTATTCCTCACAAGTATTTTTGAACTCAAACCTATGTGTATTATCTAAGATAGAAAACGCATGTTGCATCTATTAATAATCATTGATTTACTTCAACACTTCCCCAAAAACCTCATCAAGTTTCGCAACGGGGATAATTTGGATGTTGTAGTTTTTGAAAATCAACCCTTTGACGTTGTATTTGGAAATGTAAATTTTCTTGAAACCCAGTTTTTCAGCCTCTGCAATTCGCCCTTCGATTCGATTCACGGCTCGTACTTCCCCCCCTAGTCCGACTTCCCCCGCAAAACAAATAGAAGGAGGAACGTAAGAATCTTCGTACGAAGAAGCAAGAGATGTAACGACGGCCAAGTCGATGGCGGGGTCTTCAACCCGAAGGCCGCCTGCTACATTAAGAAAAACATCTTGCGTTCCTAACCGAAAACCGCCGCGTTTTTCGAGTACTGCCAACAACATTTGTAGGCGTTTGTTGTCAAACCCTGTACTGCTGCGTTGGGGTGTTCCATAGTTGGCAACACTTACAAGCGACTGAATTTCAATTTTTAAGGGGCGGTTCCCTTCCAGCATTGACCCAATGGTAATGCCACTGAGGTGTTCTTCTCGTTGGGAGATTAAAATTTCGGAAGGGTTGGTGACCTGGCGAAGTCCCGACCCA
>JALQYJ010000082.1 GCA_023254175.1 Runella sp.
AACTGGTGCTAATGGTAACTTCGTAGCTAACATAAAAAATTGCCCTAATTAGATAAAAATCTTTAGCAAGTCAGGCAGCTTTTGATTTGTATGTCCTTGATTTATAAAAGACAAAACACTAAACGCTCATGTCCACTTTCAATCACCCCGTCCAAGGGCGCTCTACGCGCAGGCGTCTGACCCTCTTTTTAATGGTTGTTTTTTTGAGCAGCCGAATGGTTTTTCAAAAACCTTCCATATCCCCTGCTCAACCCGTAGCTACAGCTTTAAGCAATCCCAATCGTCAAGTACAGGCAAAAAATTCCGACAAATCCAAGTCGGTTGAGCCTGAGGGTCATTCCATTACGTTGCTCGAAGGCTTAGCAATCGGAGCCGCTGTTTTGTTTGTGCTTTCACTTTTTACGGATTCGGATTCAGGGGGGGGATAGCAGTTATAGTCATGATGATGAAGATGTAGAAGGTAATCTTAGAACATGGAAACAAAGAGAAGAAAATTATGAACGTGAAAGGCAAACTGAAAGTCGAAACAACGCAGAATACATGATGGAGCAGAAACGGCAACAGGATAATTTGTATTACGAACAACGAAAACAAGAGCAAGGATACTAAATCACTATGGAAAAACTAATCCCTATTACGCATCAACAGGAGGGCTGGCTGGGGGCTACTTGGTTTGGCAGTCTGAAAAATGACTACTTAGCGGCTATGGCGGCGGCAGTGGTTGTGGCACTGCTGCAAGTGGCCCTGGCTTCAGGAATGAAAGATACGACTATCCACGCGGTCTATTTAGCAGGAGCATTGTTGGCCTATCGCGGGATGTTACAATTGGGCTACCAATATCAGCTTCGGGGAGTACGTAGAGGAAGCCGTTTATTGATGCTTTCATTTTGCCTTGGCTTTTACACGTATGGCGGAGAGCATGACATCATCGGCAATATACAGCGGGTGTTGGCATGGCTGGGTGTGTTTATCCTTTTTGTGGATTTGCTGGCTATGCAGTTTCAGGTCAGCCGATGGTTAATCTGGAGCTTGGTAAGTCTAAAAATCGGGGCTAAGTTTTTATTACATTTAGGCTGGATTACTAACCAACAAAACAGCTATCTCAATGCAGTTGGATACGTTTTCATTGCGGTGCTATTTTGGGAGTTATGGAATAAACCAGTTCAGAATTGATATTGAATCCTCTTGTAATCAGGCTTTCAAGCCAATCAAGGCACAATCTTTCGAGCGGAGAGGAAGGCGTGTGTGAATTTGAATTGAGGAGGCAATTAGCTTGGTTCAAAGAAACGATGAAATCCTTTATTCCGAAGATGTGCTTTGAGTATATCGTCTTTAGACCATAAATCGGCATTGAGTTCTAATGTGAGTGCAACGAAAGGCGTATCGTCTTCGTCAGCATCTTTGCACAAGTGAAAAGCCTCAATGTAGTTTTCCAGAGAAATGTAATCGTTGCTAACGAACGTGATTTTTTGAAGTACATCGTCCAAGTATTCATACACCTCTTGCGGAGAAGATTTAGATTTAGTAACGATGCGTTCTTTGTGTTCAAAAATCTCAACAATCAAGAATTTGGGGGCAAAAAAAGAGTATTCGGAGAGGTAGAGAAATCTACGAAAATGGCGGTTAGTGGCACGTAAAGCCGCAAATAAAATGTTCGCGTCAATGACAACTTTCATTTCTCTTGAATGTATCGGTCTTTATTGCGTTGCCACCAGCTATGCTTGATTTCTTTACCTAAGTCCTCAATACTTTCATCAAAATCAACGCGTTGGGCAAGATATTCTGTACGGAGATATTCGATGGTTTCACGTAAAAATGCCTCATCAAAAAAACGCTTATCTAACGTAATTTGAAGCGTTTCGGTCGTATTTTTAATAGCTAATGCCTCCATGTAACGTTTTTTTTATTCAAATGTAAAGAATTTGAGTTGGGTTTCAAAATCATATGCAGTCATGAATCTATCCCAGCTATTAACCGCTGATCCCTAAGGGATATTTTTTAAATCGCTTTCTCCTTGGACGTGTATCGGCACGGCCTCATTATGGCTAAAAACAATAAATTTAACGAACCAAAACCGCTGAAATAATGAAACTGTTTACAATTACCCTTGTGCTGCTGATAGGCTTTTTGGCGGCGTGTGGCTCCAAAGATGGGCTTCCAGACGTTGACGGCTTTGATATAGAGGTACTCACCCGCGAAGAAGGCTGGCAGATTGACTCAGTATGTACTGGTCAATCTGGCGGTCAGATGATTACTGAAATTAAAAAATGGGAGAAGCAGATGAAAACAAAATATGCAAAAGACGAGCCTGTTTTGAAGTTTGTGGACGAAAATTTGCAAGGAAGTGCACTAATGATGCTATTGTTGATTGAAGGCTTTTTTGGCAAAAACAGCACAATCAAAAAGAAAACCCCGATTTACTTTAAGCAAGATACAGCCAACTACGTTATGGTTAGTTCTGACTATACCAAAGGAGATACCCTGCGCCTTAAATTGGCGACTTTTCAGAACAAAGCAAATCTTGTTTACACCGATAAAAAGGATACGAAAGTACAGTTAATTCAAAAGATAGAGACTCTAACCGACGACAAACTTTTAGTTGAATTTGCGCTGCTTACCGTTCCCAAAGACTCTCTTGACCCTATTTATAAACTTAGCGAACAAGAACGGTATTTACGCTACTGGCGACTTTGCTTTAAACCAAAAAAGTAAAAAGCTCCTCAAAAAATCAAGACACATGCTGTAACATTCTCCACGTTGACGGGGTGTAATTACTAAAAACCAGACGATGAATGATACCATAACAGCGTTGGCAGATTTTGTGTTTGTGGGTCATAAAAACCAATATGAACGTATTGTAAAAGCTAATATTTTAGCCTTTACCGCTTCGGGTGCCTACGTAGATATTTTGACCGTGGACAATAAACAATATCGGGTTTCCACCTATTTAGCCAATGTACTGGAGCAATTGAATGACCCTAATTTTGTTCGTATTTCACGCAAGCAGGTAATAAATCTGTTTCATATAGAATTGGTAAATCACGATACCGTTTTTCTGGGTTCGCAAAGTTTTACCATTACCAAGTCGTATCGTCAGGAGTTTATGGATGCTTTGCCTATTTTACGTACGGGTAAAAAAGTATAAGCAGGTGGTGAAGCCTGCTTACACTTGCTACTGATTAGCCACCACCATTTACATTTTTTGGGGGAGCTTCCAGTATAACTGTTGAGTCTGAGGCGGCCTTACGAACTGGCAAGTTGTTGCCATTAGGCTCGGGAGAATTTGTGCTGCAAGCAGACAGGTAAGCTCCCAAAATCACCCCCAAAAGGGCGGTTTTTGGCCATTGAAATGGGCATTCCATTTGGCCTTTATTCCCAACTTTTTGCATAGCTTTGTTGGTTGAAAGGTTATTTGAATGCAGTCACTTTGATGGCCGCCCGCGATCTGCTACGGGTGAATTCGTATGTTTATGCAGGAAAGGGGAAAATGTCAGGGGAGGGAGAAGGCGTTTTTTTGAAAAATATTTCAACTAACTGAAAATCATTAGATTGATGTTAAAAAAAAAGAAATTTACTACCCAAGAAGTGGTTGAAAAACTCACCAATGGCGAAGATGTGGGGACTATTACGGCTTATTTATACGGTCGTTTTAGAGAAAAATCTATCCGTTTGGTTCAACGTTTGGGAGGGACATACGAAGATTCGGAGGACGTATTGCATGACAGCCTGTTGGCTTTGTTGCACCATATCCAAAAAGGAGAATTTAAGGCAGATGGGGTGGCTACTTTAGACACCTACTTTTATCGAATTGTCAGCAACAAATGGATGAATCAAGACCGAGGGAATAAAAGGCGTTGGGAGCGGGAGAGCATTGCTACCGAAATGACAGGAATAATAGATAACAATACTCCACTGAGTGAAGTGATACAAGAAGATACGGCCTATCATGTGTTTAAAAGAATAGGTGATAGGTGCAAAAGAATTTTGACCGCTTACTACCTGGAAAAACGTTCTTTGAATGAGATTGCGGAAGAATTGCAACTTTTACCAGGAACGCTGAGAGTGGAGAAATACCGTTGTATGCAGAAAATATCAAGCTTAGCAAAAGACCTGTTATGATACCAAAAGACGAAATAGAACGACAAGAATGGCTAGAAGCCTATTTGAACAAACAACTTAGGCAAGAGGAAGTAGAATGGCTGGAAAAAAACCTAAAAACCGATGGCATTTTAAAGCAAGAAGTGCTACAACTCAAAAAAGCGATGAAAACAATTATAGATGCACAGGCTGAACAACAAATGAGGAATACGCTTCAACAATTACGACAGAAACAGCCTAGTCCTATTTTGCAACCGTTATGGCGATATACCTTGATAGGAGGTTTGGCAGCTTCTCTTACCATTATTCTTTATTTTTCATTTAGTCCTGTTCAAATTCCTACGCCTGATTATGACATTCAAGTCATGCGAAATACAGACCCCGTGGAAATGGAGACCTCTCAGAAAGCTGCCTACGAAGCGTTTTTTGATGGACAGGCAAAAATGGCCGAAGGTGAATTTTTGGAGGCTACTTATCAGTTTGAAAAAATTTTGCAGGTGTCCGAACTACGCCCCTATTTCAAAGAAGCAGCGCAGTGGCATTTGGTAGTGAGTAGCTTTAAGAGTCAGCAGCATTCAAAAGCTGCGCTCTATTTAGAGCAATTAGACAACTGCGAAGCCTGCGAATACGAGGTGAGTTGGGCAGAACGATGGAAAATTAAATGGCGGCTTTATTGGTTACGCTTGTTCCAGTAGTAGTAGTAGTAAAGTCCACCACTTACTGCTAAAAGTAAAGCTGCAATCCATCCCCAATAGGTAGTCAAGTTAGTTCGACTAAGTGGAGTTTCGTGTCCAACCAATACCCAATTGGCCCAATAGTAAGGGTGGTTGTATTTGCGGCTGAGAGGCGACGCCCAAAAGTCGTATCTTGCTTTTTGTATGGCAACATCAAGCGGCAATCCTTGATGAATGTATTCAAACGTTTGCTTAGAAAGGAAGGACGTAGTTTGGTCGTGGGCAGGCCAAAGCGTACTAATCACGGATGGGCAACCTGCGTAAGTTAATGCCCGCGCTAAACTCAACACCCCTTCCCCACGGTGTACTTTTCCACTTCCTCCCTCACAGGATCCCAACACGGTAAGATAGGTATGACGTAAATCAAGGTCATAAATTTCATTGGCCAGCAATCGGTAATCGAGCGTTTTGGGCCAAAAAGCCAAATATGACTGGTCGGGGAGGGAATCATTGGCCTTGGCATGAGTGGCCAAATACAATATTTGGTATTTGGATAAAGCACGGGTAAAGGCCGCTTTTGTGGCCTGTTCGTTGAGGAGGGCTACATCGCCTATTTGTTGGGCTTCATCGGCTGATGCAGGCAATTGGCGCAGCCCCACAAAACCCGATCTGGCAAAAGGCGCTATAGCAAGTACTTTTAAATCATAGGGTTGTGGTTTAAAACTTTTGACAAGGGTAGTTGCCGAATAAGTGTAGCGGATAGCCACCTGTTTAGCCAAAAAATCTTGTTCTATGCGCCCGCTTTCGAGCACTTCAAAAGGTAGTAAACTAAACGCTGCATCTTTTGACACGATGAATCTGGTGTGCGTTTTCAGTTGGGGCGTAATGGGGGTAATAAGCCACTTATAAAGTGAGATACTGTAAGTGCAGGCAGCATACCTTCCCAATCCAGGGTTCTGATAGAGGCTTTTGTTTAACTGAGTAATCGCTTGCTCAAATGTATGGGATGCAATTGACACCCGCTTCGTTACAATTTGATTTTGGTTGATGCAAACGATATACAAATGAGGAGCTTTCCAAAAATAGGTAACAAAAACCTCTTCATTATGTAAGAATTGCTGAACATCTTTGACGGTAGCTACTTCTTGCAAGTATTTGGCTTGATAATACTGGGGAGATTGCCGCTCGAATAGTCTGAGAAGGGAATTACGTTTGATATGCAGATTGTCTAATTGTTGGCGAAAGGCGGTCAATTGAACGTAGTTTTGGCCTGACGCAATTTTATTAGTAATCTGTGTAATTTCTTGTTGTAGCCGCTGTTCTTCCTTCCATTTTTCTTCGGCTATAAACTTAGGCTTGATATGCTGCTCTTGTAATGCATCACGGAGCGTGGCGGCGTGGCTATGCTCTATTAATGAAAATAACTGGTTCTGGTAGAGAGGTTGGGCCGTCCGTTCCCATAATTGATAAGTAAGTTCGATTGCTTTTTCGAAGTACTGAAACGTTTTTTGACTATTCAAAAGTTTAGTTTCAGTATTAGGGAAATTAATACGGATTTGAGTACTCAGCCGAATCAAACGTAAATAAGCTTCTACCGCCTTACGAAGGTCGTCGGTATGGTTTGTTTTTTCAAATACCAACGTTTGTAAAGAGGCTTGTGCACCCAGCACCTCAAACAAAGGCTGTGGTGCTAAGGCCGATTCCAAAAGTGTCGCATTAGGCATGGTTTCATCGTAACGACAGGCTTTTTCGGCATTTAGAAAATGTTTTGCTGCCGT
This sequence comes from Runella sp., assembly GCA_023254175.1. Classification (GTDB taxonomy): domain Bacteria; phylum Bacteroidota; class Bacteroidia; order Cytophagales; family Spirosomataceae; genus Runella. Next base: position 6,551 of record JALQYJ010000082.1, read on the forward strand.
TTTGTAATCAACTAAGCGTTGAGCAAGACGACCAAGCCCCAATTCTGAATCAGCCACCACTTTGCCTTTGATGATACCGTTTTGTTTTACTATCTGGAGTGATTTTGAAAACAATTTTTTAGCCATTTCATTATTCCCTAATGCCTCAAAGCACCTACCCAGATGATTGAGGGTATTAGCTTCATAATATGGGTTCGGCTGTTGGGCTTGAATATATGCCAAGACCCTCAAAGCTTTTTCCAAATATTGTATGCCATCTGTATAACGACCCAATAAAAATGAGTCCCAACCTAGTCCTGAATAAAATTGGTAACGGGTCAAATCTTGCTTCGTGTAGAGACGAAGTGCTTTTTGTCTTGCTTCAAATGCTTGTGGGTACTTGCCTAAAATTTCATAGTACTTGGCAAGATTATTAGAGAGTATAGCGGCATCTTCTACTTTTTGGGTGACTTCTGCTATTTGAAAAGCTTTGTTAAGCAAAGCAATTCCTTGCACATAATCGTCATTAAAAAAATGAAATTGGCTTTGATTGTTGTAGCTATATAAAACATAGTCAGGGATTTGCTGAATAAGTTTAGGATGATTTTCTACTAATATGTTGGCTTTACCAAAAAAGTAAATAGTGGAATCGCTCATATAGCGACGATTGTACATTTCTCCTAGGCTGGAATACACTTTGAAGAAAAGAGAATCGGCAGAAGTAGGCTTGAGCATTTTCAAGCCTTGAAAGCAATAACTCGTTGCTGTCATATAATTGCTCTCTGTGTAGTACACAGTAGAGATGTCCACGCACAAGTTAGCCGCACGGTTCAAGTCCACAGGTAGAGCAGCTTTCAATGCTTTTTGATAATACTCAAGGGCTTTTGCGTTGTTTCCCTCATAAAAAAATGCTTCTGCTTGGGTACGAAAACGATCGGAACGGTTTTCTTGAGCGTAGAGGTACGGCGCTGTGAGAAGCAAACCTAAAGAAATTACCTTCCAGCCTTTATCAATCCAGGTTCGCTTTTTCATTAAAATTGTAGCGTTAAAGCATCTCTCTTTCGCAATTAAACTAACTTTTCCACCACTCCGCTACTTTATCCACAAGTCGGTGGTGACCTGTCGGTAGTATGACCACAGAAACAGAAGGGAGGCGTTTGGTCAATGGCAAAATGTATTTTTGTGGCAAAAGGGCATCGTATTTGCCCAAGAAAATACGTACTTCTACTTCATATTTTTTTGCCAATTCCGCAATCAGCGCACAATTGGGGCGAATCGAACTAAAGCCAATCCACGAACGATACACACGCTCACGTTGGGCGGGAGTCGCAAGCGTCGATTCGGCAAATTTAACGGCACTTTTGTTTACTAAACCCACTTTTATCAGGACATCTGCCAGGGTTTTGAAAGAAGATAGGTTATGGACAAAAAAAGAGAATATTTTTTTTGTCACCCAAAAACGCGTTGCCAAACGATACCACGGGCTCTCGGTGATGCCGTCAGGGGCTAGTAACCAACACGATTCTATCTGAGGTGCTAACAGCTGAAGCGTCGCCAACGCAAACTTTCCACCCATGCTAAAGCCTATCAACGAAAATCGCTCAATACCGTCGTCTGATAATACTTTCTCGATATAGGCTTTCCATAACTCCATCGGCAGCTTTTCTTCCATCAGTGCAGGGCTTTGACCGTGAAAAGGCAAGTCAAACAAATAAAAGGTGTATTGTTCTTTTAAGACTTCGACCAAGGGTAAAAAACAGCGGTAATCTTGGCCAATACCATGAAAAGCCAGCATGATTTTAGGTCCATGCCCGTAAACAAACCTTACAGGTTTAGCATTACTAGTATCCGATACTTGTGTCATCGCCACGCGGGTCTGAGCCGCCCTCCAACGTCCCGTCGGGGCGTACCAAAATACAATCCATTCGACCAATCGTATTTCGCTGCATTTCGAGCACATATCCTTTATCCTGCAAGCGTTTAATTACCGATTCAGTAAAAGCACCGTTTTCAAACATGGTCTTATCGGGTAGCCATTGATGGTGAAACTTGTAGGCATTGACGGCCTGCTGCATGGTCATTCCGTGCTCAACTACGTTCAAAACTGTCTGAAACACCGACGTAATAATCGTTGATCCCCCTGGGGTTCCTACCACCATGTACAGTTTTTTGTTTTTCTCCAAAATAGTCGGTGTCATCGACGAAAGCATCCGTTTGCTAGGGGCAATAGCGTTGGCTTCGTTGCCAACTAACCCAAACATGTTTGGAACACCAGGTTTGATGCTAAAATCATCCATTTCGTTGTTCATCAAAAAACCTCCTCCTTTTACTACCACTCGGCTACCGTAGCTTCCGTTGAGGGTAGTCGTGATAGACACGGCATTACCTTCCTTATCTACAATCGAAAAATGCGTTGTTTCCATGCTTTCGTAGCCTGGAATAAGCCCTCCGTCAATTTCTTTGCTATTGGTTGCTTTATTAAACGTAAAATCCTTCCAACGGTTTTTAAGGTATTCGTCCGACGTAAGTTCTTTTACGGGTACTTTTACAAAATCAGGGTCACCCAAAAACTTCGCACGATCGGCGTACACACGGCGTTCGGCTTCAATCATTACCTGAATGGTAGAATCAGAATGCCAGCCCCAACGCTTAAGCGGGTACGGCTGCACAAACTTCATCAATTGCGACAAAGCCACTCCACCGCTCGACACAGGTGGCATCGTAATAAGTTTGTAATCTTTGTATTTGCCCACGAGCGGCTCGCGCCAGGTTGAATGGTACTGACGGAGGTCTTCGGCCGAAATAATACCTTTACCTCGCTCCATTTCGGCCACGAGCAGAGCCGCTGTTTCGCCTTCATAAAATCCTGCGCGGCCTTTTTGTTGAATACGACGAAGCGTTTGTCCAAGGTCTTTTTGAACCAATAAATCCCCTATTTGCCAGTCTTTCCCGTCAGAACGACGAAAATAAGTAGTGTCCGTATTTAATTTTTTAAGGTCATTTTTAATACGATTAAGACCTGTTGCCTCTTTTACAGTAAGCACTACTCCTTTTTCGGCCAAATCAATGGCAGGTTGAAGCAAGGTCGCCCACGGAAGTTTCCCAAATTTTTTATGGACTTCTACCATTCCGTCCACTGAGCCAGGTACACCACTTGCCAAATGCCCCGAAAGGCTTAGCCCTTGAATCACGTTACCATCGGCATCGAGATACATGTCTTTGTGACCTTTTAGAGGAGCTTTTTCCCGAAAATCAAGGGTAAAATTCTTGCCTTTTTTAGTACGATACACAAAAAAGCCACCACCGCCAATATTTCCCGCTGCAGGATGAACCACTGCCAATACAAACTGCACCGCTACAGCCGCATCTGCGGCATTCCCTCCCATTTTCAAAATTTCAACCCCTACCCTAGAAGCTTCTGGATGTGCTGATGCCACCATTCCATTGGAGGAAATAACGCCCTGACGGTCGGAATAGAAGGGTTTTTGGGTAGGGTCTTCGGTCAGAAATTGATAAACCCCTTTGCTTTCTTTGACTTCTTGAGCCAATGAAAATGAGCTAATGAAGGTAGTAACTACCAAAAAAAAGGAAAGTTTGTTCATAGAAGTGTTAAGGTGACTATTTCGGGTTTCAAGTTACAAAAAGAATTGTATTTAGGTTACATTGTAAGAGCGTTGATTAAAACTAAGTAGTACACTACTAATTAAGTTCAACACATTATTTACCTTCGCATTGTTTTCTATGTGGAAACTCTTTGTGAACTATGTGTTCACTTCTACCTAGTCACTTGCAAAGTTGCGTATACCCATCGTCAAGATTAGCTATTAAATTTCAAATAAAAACCCTTTAGCAGCTAATTCTTGGTAACGCTTCTCCTCAAAACGAAAGTAATATGCTCCCCGTCTTGAGGTTCCTTTCTGTTTTTCCTTCAACTTCTGTAAAAGGCTCATATTCAATATTTTTTTACTAAAGTTTCGCTTGTCAAGCGAGCGCTCCAAAATAGACTCGTATAGGTTCCGTAGCTCAAGCATAGTAAACTTATCGGGCAAAAGCTCAAAGCCTATCGGTTGATAACGAACCTTCCGACGAAGCTGCTCAAGTGCTTTTTCAAACATCAATAGGTGGTCATATACCAAATCCAGTTGCCCAACTTTCGAAATCGGATGCCACGTAGCTCCATAATCGTTCGATAGTTTTACTAAGGTAGGTTCCACTTCGATGAGTGCATAGTAGCATGTCGTTATGACCCGCTCGGTCGGAACGCGGTACACCGCACCAAACGTATATACTTGTTCCATATATACGTTATCGAGACCCGTCAAGCGCTCTACCGTATTGCGTGCCGCATCATCAATACTTTCTTCGAGATGAACAAACCCACCCAACAATGCCCAAAACCCTTTGAAGGGAGCGTAGGGGAAACGGTGTAAAAGTACGTGTAATTCGGTGCCATAAAACCCAAAAATAACACAGTCTACGGAGTTAAGTAGGCTTATCTCACCTGCGTGGTAATGGGGCGTAGAGGTATCTCTAAAATGGGCAACGGGAGAGGGATTTAGTTTGTTTGGTAAAGAATCAAGCATGGAACTAACTACAAATGAATGATTTAATTATAAAGATAAAAACCCTATAAAAATACCTTAATGATGTTTTTAACCTAGCTAGTAAACCTGCTTACTTTATTGGCTTTCAGTAGAGAAAAAGTCACATCCATAAGAAATTCGTATATTTGACGCCAATAAACAATATTCCTTTATTCCATTCCGTTTTTGACACAGCAAAAAACTAACAGTAATGATCTTACTTCAAACGCAAACCGCCGTTGACTCTGTAGCTACCGCAGCATCCGCACAAGGAATTTCTTTGTTTGATTTAGTAATGAAAGGTGGATGGGTAATGATTCCCCTCCTTATCATGTTTTTTCTAACCCTATTTTTAATTATCGAGCGTTGGCTCGCTATCAATAGCAACGGCAAACTCGATGATAATTTTATTGATAATTTAAAAGATTTTATTCAGCAAAGTAACATCAAATCGGCCGAGTCGCTTTGTCGTAATCAACGTTCGGCAGCAGGGCGTATTTTTGAAAAAGCCATTGGCCGTATCGGTTATTCTATCAAAGACATCGAAAGTACGATTGAAAACGCTAGCCAAATCGAATTATCTCGCCTTGAAGGCAATCTCTCGTATTTGGGGGTTGTAGCGGGTATTGCACCCATGTTAGGATTCGTCGGAACGATTTCGGGTATCATCAATATTTTCTACAGTATTGCTCAATCAAACGACTTCAATATCAGTACTGTAGCAAGCGGTATGTACGAAAAAATGGTCACTTCGGGAGCAGGTTTGATTGTAGGTTTGATTGCCTACATGGGCTATCACTTATTGAGCATGAAAATCGACCGCATTGCGCTTAAATTGCAAGCAGGGGCATTCGACTTTTTGGACGTGTTACAAAAGCCAATCGCTCGTTAGAATTGGTCCACCTACTTATTTGTCAAACGTATTGTTATCATGAAAATACGCCGTAAAAGTAAATTTGCCCCCGAGGTATTTACCCATTCTTTGAACGACATCATGTTTTTCTTGATGTTGTTCTTCCTCATTATTTCAACCATGGTTAACCCCAACGTCATTAAGCTCATGTTGCCCAAAGCGTCGGCGGCCCAACAAATGCAAAAAAAACAAACGACCGTCGCAGTTGATGCAGATAAAAACTATTTTATTGACCGCGAGCCCGTAGCCAAAGACCAACTAGAGACACAACTCGCCAATACTTTTAATGGTATAGAGGACAAAACAGTCATTTTGCAAGTAGACCAAACGGTTTCGGTGCAAGACCTTGTAGATGTGTTGGCCATTGGTGCCAAGCTCGACATCAAAATGGTGATGGCAGTCAAAAAATAAAGTTAGAATCTTAGTAAAAACTTACGGCCACTGCTTCGGAATATCTAGCGTTCGCGCGTAGTTTCTGGGGCAGTGGCTGTGTATATAATCAAGCAACTGCTGCACGTCTCTTTTAAAATCCACGTAATAATCGGAGTTAAACTTAGACAGTTTCTTCATCAAACCGTCGGCCTTCTTCGCAATGTACTCCGCGCACGAATCGCTCTTGCTGTTATGAATACGTAGCATCTCAGACTGATACTCAAAAAACGTGAGCAACAGATAAATCGTTAATTCAATTTCACCGTATTTGTCTTTCGTAATTTTCAGGTGCTGACTTATATCCCCGCTAAAAGTACGCATGTCCATCATCATCCAACCAGGGCTATCGTGGGTCATTTTAGCCACTTTCCGAATCCGTCGTTTGATGTCGTCGCGCCGCTCCTGAACGGTATCTCCTTGTTCTATCAATTCAAACTCTAACCGCTTGACCAGCATCTCATCTTTTGCCACTAAACGCAATAAGAGTTTATCTTTTTCTTTTGGGGGCATGCCCAAAATAGCCTTCTTTAGTTTGTCTTCCAGCGCCATTTTTCTACGTACTAACCTTTTTTAGATTCCTTTGTAATCTTTCTTTTTCTGACGTTTTTCTAACTCCTTGACCGTTTCACCGTAAATACGCTCCATGTACACCGGATTAGTAGAATAGAATTTATAACTGCGGTTGTACACCACGGAATCGATTCCGTGTTTTTTAAAAATTTTGGCCTTTAAGTACTCCGTAATCACTGTCGAAGAGTCAAGTGAAGGCATATTGAGACGCCCAATTCGTGCTTCCAACAGATGAATATCAGTCAAAATTTGTGACATTTTCGCTTCCGAAAGCGTTCCTTCGGGAACTTGGGGTTCGTCTTTGCACCCAGAAAATAACGCCCCGAGTAGCAAAAAAGAAAATAAAAGGCGAGTTATCATGGCCGATTTTTGTATTTTTGAACAGTTACACAGACAAAATTACGAATGATTGAGCAATTTATAACCAAGATTCGCCAGTACGAAATTCGAATTCGCAAAGCAGTCAATGCCGATATGCGAGGTAGTTTTCGTTCGGTTTTTAAGGGGTCAGGTTTAGAATTTACTGACCTTCGCGAGTACCAATATGGCGACGACGTTCGGACGATTGACTGGAACGTATCGGCCAAAGGCCACGGGACGTTTGTAAAAATTTTTCGCGAAGAGAAAGAACAAACAGTCTTCTTTTTGCTCGACGTCAGTGGCTCTCAGCTAGTAGGCGATGCGACACACTCCAAACTCAACACCGCCAAAGAAATTTGCGGTGTGTTGGCGTTATCGGCGATTCAGGAAGCTAGTCACGTGGGATTGTTATGTTTTTCTGACCAGAAAGAAAAATACATTCGCCCTTCCAACGGCATGAAACACGGATACCAGTTGATTACGGATCTTTATAAACTGAAGCCCCAATCGACCAAAACCAACCTTGCCGAGGCTATCTTGTTTACGCTTAACGTGCTCAAGCGCCGAAGTGTTGTCATTTTTATCTCCGATTTTATTGACACCAACTACGAACACAGCTTGCGCGCCCTTGCTCGAAAACACGACTTGGTGATGATTCACCTGCGCGACCAACGCGAAACGGATTTACCTGCTTTGGGAATTATTCCGATGCGCGATCCCGAAACCAATAAAACTACTTGGATCAATACCTCATCGCCCTGGTTTCGGAAACGGATACGGCATGAATTTTCGCAATTGGGGCAAAGAATGGAACAGTTTTCTCGGCAAAACGACATCAATTACGTCGGAATCGACTCAAAAGCCGAATACGTTGGGCCACTGGTAAAGCTTTTTAAAGTCCGACGCCAACGATAATTTAAACTTAAAAAGCCTCTCTTAAACACCACATTAGTTGAAAAAGCTCTTTTTATTATGCTGGCTCATTGCCTCTCAGCTCAATGCCCAAACGCTTGATTCTCGGCTTTTGGAACACCTATACAGTTTATCAAAGTCTACTGACGTTCGGTTTGAAAAATTCATTTCCTCCACCACTACGCCCATCGGAGTCGGACTCCCTGTTATTTATTTGGCCTCGGGTTTTGCCACCAAAAACAAAAACTTACAACAGCACGGCTGGCACGCATTGGGAAGTTTTGTTGTGGCCAGTTCTATTACCCAACTCACCAAGCGCATCGTATTACGAGAACGACCATTTGTTGCCGAACCTCAACGATTTACCGCGCGTATTTCAGAAGAAGACATCAACTATTCGTTCCCATCGGGGCACGCCACCACGGCCTTCAATGCCGCTACAACTCTCACCTTGCACTATCCCAAATGGTACGTAGCGGTTCCTGCCTATGCTTGGGCCAGTGCCGTGGGGTATTCACGCATGAGCTTGGGAGTTCACTATCCAAGCGATGTCTTGGCGGGAGCAGTAACGGGAGCCGCAAGTGCATGGCTGACGTACAAAATCCAGCAAAAATGGCTGAATCGAAAAGCAAAATAGCCCTTCGATTTGCATTTTTCTAAATAAGGGGTCAATTAACCTTATATTTATGCCTCTCCTACAAATTTATGCACCAGCAAAGTTAATAACCTTACGCTTTCTTCTAATTGTGCTACTCGATGTCGGAAGTATCGGTGGTATTGTATGATAGTGGTAGTGAAGAGTAACCAAGCTATCAACTGCGTCCAATCCAACTGATACAACGACGGGTACGATTTTCATTTTGAGCAATTCTTATCAAACTTTCTAACTTGTTTCTTACCTTTGCGTTGCTTTTGCGCAAAAGCATATCTCAAAAAGGGGTGCCCAAAAATAACGGGCTGAGATCATACCCTAAAACCTGATCTGGGTAATGCCAGCGGAGGGAAGTTACAATGCGAAAATTTACATCTTGGTTTTTGGCCCTAGCAACGGGAGTGTTGCTTTGCGTGCCTGCACTCGCCCAACTTAGCGTTTCGGGCAAAATCGTTGACGCGGAAGACGGAAAACCTTTGCCAGGAGCTACGGTTCGGGCAGGGAGTTTTCGGGGAACGGTAACAAACGAAAAAGGCGAATTTTCTCTCAAAGATTTACCTAAAGACACTGATTTATTGGAGGTTTCGTACGTTGGCTATGAAGCTATTTTTATTAAAGTTCAGGACGTTGACAAAGTAATCAAGCTTCAACGAAGCACTTTCAACACCGACGAGGTCGTCATCAGTGCGACTCGTGCCAACGCAAAATCGGCCGTGGCTTTTACGAATGTTGGCAAACTTGAACTCAGCAAACAGAACCTCGGGCAAGACCTGCCTATTTTGCTCAACTTTACGCCATCGCTTGTCACTACTTCCGACGCAGGTGCGGGAGTGGGCTACACAGGAATGCGCATCAGAGGAACGGACGCAACGCGTATCAACGTGACTATCAACGGAATTCCGTACAATGACGCCGAAAGTCAAGGAACGTTTTGGGTCAATATGCCCGACTTTAGCTCATCCGTAAGTAGCGTACAAATCCAGCGCGGTGTCGGAACATCTACCAACGGAGCTGCCGCCTTTGGCGCTACTGTCAACATCAATACCAACGAATTTAGAAAAGAAGCCTACGCCGAAATTAATAATTCGGTAGGCTCATTTAACACCTTCAAAAACACCGTATTAGCAGGAACAGGTCTCATCAATAACCGCTTTACGGTAGATGCTCGTTTGTCGAAAATCACCTCCGATGGCTTTATCGACCGCGCCAAATCCGACTTAAAATCGTTTTACTTATCGGGTGCTTATTTTGGTAAAAAGAGTTCTGTACGACTCAATGTATTTTCGGGACGAGAAATTACGTATCAAGCATGGGAAGGAACACCAGAAGCTCGCCTCAAAGGCGACCGCGAAGGAATTTTGGCGTACATCGACCGCAACGGCCTCAACGAGCGTGACGCCCAAAATTTGCTTAATTCCAACAGCCGCACGTATAACTTGTACCTTTACGACAACCAAGTGGACAACTACCAACAAGACCACTACCAGTTGATTTCATCACATATACTCTCTAAAAACTGGACTTTTAACCTCAACGGTTTTTTGGTGAAAGGGCGCGGTTTTTATGAGCAGTTCCGTGACAACGACCGGCTGCGCAACTATAAATTACCCGACGTGGTGGTGGGCGGACAGACCATTAGTCGGAGCGACTTGGTGCGCCGTCGTTGGTTGGATAACTCATTTTACGGAACTACCTTTTCGTTGGATTACAACAGCTTCAAAAAGCTTACGGCCAACATCGGCGGAGGCTGGAACCAATACGACGGAGATCACTTTGGCGAAGTTATTTGGGCACGTTACGCCAGTAACAGTACCATCCGTCATCGTTACTACGAAAACGTCGGGCTAAAAACTGATTTTAATCTTTACGGAAAAGTATATTACCAGCTTACTGACAAACTTAACGTATTTGGCGATGCCCAGCTACGCACGATTGGTTATTTTGTAAAAGGAGATGATAATCAGCGCCGTCAGCAAAATCACGACGTTAATTACAACTTCTTCAACCCTAAAGCAGGCTTGACGTACCAAGTATCGGAAAGCAGCACGGCTTTTGCTTCGTTTAGCATTGCCCACCGCGAACCCAACCGCGATGACTTTACGGAATCAACGCAACAAATCCAGCCCAAACCTGAGACTTTACAGGATTTGGAACTAGGCTATCGTTTTCAGAAAGGTCGAGTAGTGGCTTCGATTGGCGGGTACTACATGAATTACAAAAACCAATTGGTGGTTTCGGGACAATTGAACGACGTCGGGAATCCAATCAAAATCAACGTTCCAGAAAGTTACCGCGCAGGAATTGAACTTGAAGCAGGTGCTCAACTTCACAAGGAGTTGAAATGGAACCTAAACGCAACTTTTAGCCGCAACAAAATCAAGAATTTCACCGAATACGTCATCAACTACGACGACGAAAACGGGGGCTACCAAGTAACGAATCACGGTAATTCTACCATTGCTTTTTCGCCCAACGTTATAGTGGGAAGTCAGTTGGTTTTTACACCTGCCAAAAATCTTGAATTGGCTTTATTGAGCAAATACGTAGGCAAGCAATACCTCGACAACACCACCAACGAGGCACGTCGATTGGAAGCGTACTTTACCAACGATTTACGTTTGATATATCGTATTAAACCTAAGTGGTTGAACGAAGTCACGATAAGTGCGTTAGCCAACAACGTTTTGAATGAATTGTACGAATCGAACGGCTACACGTATAGCTACGTCTATGGTGGACAAACTACCACTGAGAATTTCTACTACCCACAAGCTGGCCGTAACTTCTTAGTGAGTTTGGGATTGAAGTTTTAGGAATTGAGTAGCCTTACCTAAACCCTTTTTAAGATTTGTTTTAAATTCTTTGAATGAAATAATAGGAACAGGCGAAGATAAATCTTTTACTTTCAGAAGATCACATATGTGTCTATCATCTGAAACGAGATAATCAGCATTTACCCCGATGGCACAATCTACAAATTTGTTGTCGTCGGGGTCTTGTTCGACTAATTGCCATTTGTAAGAGGGGTAATATCATAAATGATTCGCAGAAGTTAAAAATGAACTCATAATAAAATCTTCGGTAATCAAGGTACAGCTCATCAAAAGAACAGCCAGAGGGTATAAATACAAAAAGAACTTTGCGACCATGATACGCTTTTGTTTTGGTAGCCTCACATTAGCAAACTTTCCTAGTCCCAGGCAAATCATATAGAACCAGTCCGTTTGACTCTTTGAATCTTGATAATGATATAAAAAACTAAAACATAATTTGAAACTTCGGAAGTAATTTTATATTGTTGTGAAGGCTTTAGTACAACCTCGGTTACCTCGTAAGGTAGGTGGTACATGTTTACCGCCTGAAATTGTTTGTAAAGACTATGTTCTAATTAACAAAGACAAGATTGAAAAGCTGATTTTTACAAGTGGAGAAAACTATAACAATGCACTTGCTAATTTTAAAAGAATCATGGGCGACGAATTTGATTTGATTTCCAGCAAAGTAGTTTCAAATTTACCTTCTCCATCAGGCGGTTCAAATACATCGAATTTCAATTCAGACAACACTACTTTAGGATTAAGAAAAGGCCTGTATGAATATATGCTCAAAATGAATAATCAAGATGACATTGATTTTGTAAAAAAGCAATGGATTATAAAACAAGCAGCAAGTAAAGGGGAAAAAATAAATCGTATTCCCAAAAACATGTTAACCAAGTTCAAAGTTTGGAAATATGAGCAGATTTTTCCGTCAACAAAGTGCATCCCTTGACGGCATGCCTGTGCATAACAAAGCGTTTTATGCAAGTTGGACAGACAAACGCAGTTCAATATTTGTTTTTCAATTTAACTTCAATTTTAGCTTGACAGAATGCTATTGAGCAAAAGAATAAAACATCAACTTAAATCTATATATTTGGCTGACGCTTCCAGCAGACGGAACTCGAAATTCCCAACTTGCACAAAGCCTTGAACGTTGGGGGCAACCGTAGAAACGACCATAACTAATTGACTAAAATTACAAATAAATCGTTTTATGACAAGACTAAAAATATTTTTTTTAACGTTTTCAATTGTAGCAATTTGTATTTTTTCAAATAGCAAAGCTTACGCACAAGCTCAAAAACAAATGGTAAGATTGGCAAAGCTCGAAATTGATTCAACTCATTTACAGAGTTATAAAATATTTCTTAGAGAAGAGATTGAAGCATCAATCAAACTTGAAAAAGGGGTTTTAACTTTGTACGCAGTTTTTGAAGTAAACAAACCTAACCATTTGACCATTTTAGAGATATATAAAGACAAAAAAGCATACGAAAAACATATAAAAACACCTCATTTTAAGAAATATAAGGAAGGGACAAAAGATATGGTTAAGGCTCTTGAACTTGTAGAAACCCTTCCGTTAATTCCAAATATGAAAATCAAATAAGTATGACAACAAAAATTTTAACTTTCATTTTTCTTAGTTTTAGCCAAGCATAAACAAGTACTGACACCCCAAAAACTAAAAAATACCAAGCCCAAGCACCAAAAACGTAACAATTTCGGAATGAGGTATTTGAAAAAACTAACAAAATAATTATTAGATGGGCACGCAATGCAGGTTTCTTAATAAATAGTCGTGCGACAATTTTAATGGTTAACTCTCTACTGAAAGATTTTGATATACCTGTAATGATAGATTACCCAATAGCCCAAAAGACGTACCTCATTTAGACGCTGTTTTGATAACTCATAGCGACAATGACCATTTTAGTATTCCGACCAATAAGGATTTGGCACTTCACACAAAAGAATTTCATTCTATGGTTTATGTGGATTCGCTTATGAAAAACTTAGGTTGGAACTCTTTTGGGCATGGAATTAGTGAAACTTTCACAGTTGGTTCAATGAAAATAAAATTATCGCCAGCCGACCATCAATGGCAAAATGCATATAAGGGGGCGGCTAATCGATTCTTTAAAAAGGGAGATTGCACAGGTTTTTTATTAAGACATTAGACGGAACAATTTGGGCTCAGGGAGATTCAAAATTGCTTATCTTAGAGAAGAAAATGGACTAAGTGGGGCTGCCAAGTGTGGTCGGGTTGTGAACAACCCCAAGCACCTATTTAGCAACCCCAAATACGTATTTTTAAGCTTCTCCTAAGAAAGGATAGCGGTAGTCGATAGGCGACACAAACGTTTCTTTAATGGTACGTGGCGATACCCAACGCAACAAATTGAGAATAGAACCTGCTTTATCGTTGGTGCCTGATGCTCTCGCTCCACCAAACGGTTGCTGCCCTACCACGGCGCCCGTTGGCTTATCGTTGATGTAAAAATTACCCGCAGCGTTCACCAATTTCTTGCTGGCAAACTCAATCGCATAGCGGTCTTGGGCAAAAATGGAACCCGTCAACGCGTACGGCGAAGTCGCATCTACCAAGGCCAATGTCTCTTCAAATTTCTCTGGCTCATAGACATAAATCGTCAATACAGGGCCAAAGATTTCTTCGCACATCGTCGTGTAGTTTGGGTCAGTAGTTAGAAGGACGGTAGGTTCGACAAAATACCCTTTTGATTTGTCACAATTCCCTCCCGCAACGACCGTTACCCGAGGGTCGTTTTTGGCGTTGGCAATATACGCAGCAATTTTATCAAACGATTTTTCGTCAATTACGGCATTCACGAAATTGGAAAAATCTTCGGTTCCACCCATTTTTATCGTAGCAAGGTCTTCCACCATGTAGTTTTTGATGCTTTCCCAAAGATTTGAAGGCAAATACGCCCGCGACGCAGCCGAGCATTTTTGGCCTTGATACTCAAACGCTCCGCGCACCAATCCAACGGCCACCGCTTTGGCATCGGCCGACGAATGCGCTACCACGAAGTCTTTTCCTCCCGTTTCGCCCACAATTCTTGGAAACGATTTGTAACGCGGAAGGTTGTCACCAATGGTTTTCCAAATGTGCTGAAACACTTTTGTACTTCCCGTGAAGTGGATTCCTGCAAAATCGGGGTGACTAAAAATTACATCGCCCGCCACGGGGCCATCTACGTAAATGAGGTTGATGACGCCGTCGGGTAGCCCTGCCTCTTTGAATACTTTCATCAAGACATTGGCCGCATACACTTGCGTCAAGGCAGGTTTCCAAACGCACACATTGCCCATCAAAGCGGCCGACGTCGGTAAGTTTCCAGCAATAGCCGTAAAATTGAACGGAGTCAACGCAAACACAAAGCCTTCGAGCGGGCGGTGTTCTAGGCGGTTCCAGATACCGTCCGACGACTGTGGTTGTTCTTTATAGATTTGTGAAGCGTAGTAAACGTTAAAGCGGAGAAAATCAATCATTTCGCAAGCCGCGTCAATTTCAGCTTGGTACGCATTTTTCGATTGGCCAAGCATGGTTGCCGCGTTTATTTCAGCGCGGTAAGGGCCTGCCAACAAATCAGCCGCTTTTAGGAAAATACTGGCACGGTGTTCCCAGCTCAAGTTCGCCCATTTTTCACGAACAGCCAAAGCAGCCTCAATTGCCTTTTGCACGTGCGATGCATCACCCAACGAATAATACCCTAAAACGTGTTGGTGGTCGTGAGGGGGAGTTATGGCATATTTTTCATCCGTCATAATTTCCTCACTACCAATGTACATCGGAATGTCTATTTGTTTGCTCCTAGCTTCCGCCAAAGCCGCTTTCAAGGTAGCTTTTTCGAGCGAATTGGGAGCATACGATTTTACAGGTTCATTTTTGGGGGCTGGTACGTTAAAAAATCCAGTAGCCATGATTCTATTTGGTTTTCAGTTTTTTATAAAAAGTCGATGGTCAATAGTCCATGGTTAATGATTGCCCTACTTTATTAAGCATCGACCCTGGACTATCGACCGTCAATCTACTTCCACGTAAGTCTCATGTTTTGGAACATAAACGCGTACGTATCGGCAGTAGTTTCAAGGGCCTTTTTGGTATTACTTGCCCCGTGGCCACTGTTTACATCCACCCGAATCATCAGCGGATTAGCGCTGCTTTTTCCCGCCTTTTCTTGCAACTGCGCCGCATACTTAAACGAGTGAGCAGGCACTACGCGGTCGTCGTGATCGGCAGTCGTAATGAGCGTGGCAGGATAGTTTACCCCTTCTTTGATATTGTGCAAAGGTGAGTACGCATACAACGCCTTAAACTCTTCGGCATTGTCGCTGCTGCCGTAGTCAGCAATCCAGTTCCAACCAATGGTAAACTTATGGAAGCGGAGCATGTCCATCACTCCCACCGCAGGGAACGCCACTTTGCACAAATCGGGGCGTTGGTTAATCACGGCTCCTACCAGTAAGCCCCCATTAGAGCCCCCTTGCAGCGCCAAACGCGCCGAAGAAGTATATTTTTCTTTGATAAGAAACTCAGCCGCTGCAATGAAATCATCAAATACATTTTGCTTTTTGAGCTTCATTCCTTGTTTGTGCCACTCTTCACCATACTCGCTTCCTCCGCGTAGGTTGGCTTGAGCATATACCCCGCCTTGATCCAAAAACGGCATTCGCGTTGGACTAAATGAAGGCGTCAAGCTAATATTAAAGCCGCCGTAACCGTACAAAATCGTGGGGTTAGTACCGTCCAATTTCAATCCTTTTTTGTAGGTGATAAACATTGGCACTTTGGTGCCGTCTTTACTGGTATAAAACACCTGCTTGGTTTCGTAGTCGGTAGGCTTAAAACTCACCTCAGGCTCGCGGAACACTGTGCTTTTCTTAGTGGCAATGTCGTAGCGGAAAATTGTAGGAGGATAATTAAACGAGGTGTAGGTATAAAATACAAACTTATCGTCGTCTTCGCCCCCAAAACCACTTGCTGAACCTAGCCCTGGCAACGGCACTTCGTTTTCCAATTGACCTTTCATGTTATAGACATACACGCGCGTCGTGACGTCTTTTGAATACAACGCAAACAACTTACCCCCTGCCGTACCAACGCCCGTCAATGGTTCAGGTTTTTCGGGTAAAAACGGTTTCCACGTTTTAGTAGCAGTTTCATAAAGCATCACTTTTTCGTTGGGGGCATTTTCGTTGGTATTAATCAAAAATCCGCCTACCACGTTATCAATCACGCTGTAACTAAAATTGGTAATTTCGCTCACAATCGGCGTAAATTCTTTTTGACCTTTGGCGCGGTAAAACAACGCATTTCCGTCTTTCCCTTTTCCACGGTCTGAGAGGTTCAAGAAAGCAAATTGCTCATCTTCACTCACATACACGCCATGAAAACGCTGTACGTTTACTTTATCTTCGTACACCAGTTCGTCGGCAGCTTGTGCGGTTCCTACTTTGTGATAAAACACTTGGTGATTTTCATTTTTGGCCGCCAAAGCGCTTCCTTCTGGTTTGGGATAACGGCTATAATAGAAGCCATCGCCCTGCCAAGAAGCGCCCGATACTTTTACCCATTCGATTTTATCAGAAAGCATTTGAAGGGTTTTCATGTCCATAATTTGGTATTCTTGCCAATCTGAGCCTCCTTTTGAGAAGCCACAAACGGCATAATTCCCATTTTTGGATAAGTTAAAGACAGTCAAGCGCGTAGTCCCATCGGCCGAAAGTTTGTTGGGATCTATAACCAATTCAGGAGTGCCATCCAGTCCTTTTTGACGATACAACACCGACTGATTTTGCAAACCGTCATTTTTGTAGAAATAAAAATACTCGCCTTTTTTGCGAGGAGCCGAATACTTGGGGTAATTATAGGCTTTTTCTAAATCACTGAATATCTTCCCTTTGAACGGAATTTTATTCAAATACGCAAACGTTACCTCATTTTGAGCTTTGACCCAAGCACCTGTTTCGGCCGAGCGGTCGTCTTCAAGCCAGCGATAGGCATCAGTTACTTTTGTACCATGGTATTCATCCACGTGGTCTACTTTGCGGGTGGTTGGATATATCATTTGAGCAGAGGCTGTGGCGGACAATAGCGCCAGTAATAGAAAAGATTTGGACATGGGGGGCGACTGTTAGGTTTTTAATTAGTGTTAACGAAACGAAAGTGTCGAACAAAAATAGAAAATGTCGCCCGCTTGTTAGCAGGCGACATCAAAAAATCTTGCTTTGACAACTTTTAAGTCGAATGAAGCCTCTATTACGTCCGAAAAGTAATATACAAAAATGCCACACCGAAAGTGCGGCTTGGCTTAGTCCTTATTGTTATCGAATTTCTAAGGCGATACCAATGCGTAGTTGTTGATAGTGCCGCCCGTTTTCTGGCTTGCAGTCGTACGAGTAAGTACCAATTCTGTTTCAGAAGCTGAGTTAATTGTAAATTGGATAGTACCTGATGTACCCGTTGGTTGAGGCGTCAAACTTTTAAGTGTAAGGGTGTTTCCAGCAGCACTTTCTAGCACTTCCCACTGACCTGTGAACGTATTTCCGTCAAACTCCTTGTAAGACACCGCCGTTGGGCTACTCAAATCCAAACGAAAATTTACGTATCCCGCTTTAGTATTACTAGCTCCGCCCTTCGTATAAACCGTCGTTGAGCCTTCTTTTACCGTCTGGGCACTCCAAACTCTTCCTATAATTTCGCTAAGGGGTTTAGCACTAGGTTTACACCCCGACATGAGGAAAATACCCACCGCTACAGCTCCAACAAATGTAAAAATGCGTGTCATGTTTTTTTGCTATGTTTAAAAAACAACTATGTCTTTCTACCTTAATACATACAAAACCTAAGCCAAAGCTTAAATATTGCGCTCTAATATCAGTTTTTTTTAAAATATCTGCAAATTTTCGCAAAAAAAGCGACGTTTAACTTTCTATTTTGTACGGATTTACATAAATCAAACGATATCAGACCTAAACTTCCCAAGTTCAGATAATAGTAATTTAACGGTCTGACTGTCGTCTGGCCTTAGGGGATTCTTAAAGACTGCCAACTTACCATTTGCCAGCCCGCTTTATTTTTGACATAGACGTCTGTAAATCGAAAGCGTGTGTTAAGCTGTTGGCCATTGCTCAGCACTTTAGCCGCGCATTGTCCTGTTATTACTGCCGTTTTTCCATAAATACGCACTTTCAGTTCTTCGGGTACCATTTCTTGGTAAGTAAGCTTTCCGTCTTTAATGGATTGTACAAACGACGATTTGGTATCAATCAGTCCGTTGGAATGGCAATAGTATAGGTCGTCGGCGAGTACTTTATCAAGATACGCGTAGTCTTTGCTTACCAATGCCGCAAAACGTTCTTTTTCAATATTCACTACGGCAGTTTCGGTCGAAGTCTGCGACCAAACCACGTAGCTTTTGAATACCCAAAGTGTCAACAAGGCAGCAATGAGTGTAAAACGAGAGAGGGTTGTCATAAGAGTTTATTTACAAATTTTTCTTTTTTAATTCTTCAACGGCATGATTAGCAGCCCGCGCTGTAAAGGCCATAAATGTCAACGAGGGGTTTTGTGTGCTGATAGAAGTCATGGCAGCCCCGTCGGTCACAAACACGTTTTTGCAGGCATGAAGTTGATTCCACTTGTTCACCAGCGATGTTTTGGGGTCGGCGCCCATTCGAACCCCTCCCATTTCGTGAATATCTAATCCGGGCGACTGTTTGGTATCAATTGTCCGAATATTTTTACAACCTGCTTTGGTCAACATTTCAACGTTGGTTTCCCAAAAATGTTTCAACATTTTCTCGTCGTTATCATCGTAGCCAATCGACGTAATCAACTGAGGAATACCATACTTATCTTTTTTATCTTGACTCAACCGCACATGATTTTCGTACTTGGGAATCGTCTCCGCCTGAATTTGGACAAACAAGTGCCAAGGCCCTGGCTTAGCGTTAGCGTCTTTCCAAGCAGCCCCAAAACCCTCTTCGCCAGCGGCGCTTCCCCAGCCTCCTCTAGCTGCACTCATGGCTACCAAATACCCCCGCAAAAAGTCGGTTTCTTGTTTGTGTACGTTTTGGTAACGCGGCATAAAACCCGAGGTAGGTCGGCGACCAAAATAGTATTTATCTTCAAAACCATCAATGTCGGCGTAGACGTGCCCTCGGTAATTATGAAACGCCACATGATGCCCTAAAATACCGTTGTCATTACCCAAACCATTTGGGAAACGGCTTGAGGTCGAATTCAACAAAATATGATTAGATGCTAAACACGAAGCGTTCAAGAAAATGATTTTTGCGTAGTACTCAATCGTTTCGAATGTGTTAGCATCCACAATTCGTACTCCTTTAGCCTTGCCTGCTTTTTCATCGTAAATAATAGAATGCACCACCGAATGAGGGCGAATGGTCAATTTACCCGTTTTTCGGGCTGCGGGCAGCGTAGCCGATTGTGAGCTAAAATACGCCCCAAACGGGCACCCACGGTAACATAGATGTCGCGCTTGGCACTGTGCCCTCCCCAACGCCGTATGCCACGGCTGAGGCTTAGTAAGATGAGCACATCTACCAATGATGAGGTGGCGGTCGGTATAGTGTTTTTTAAAGGATTTCTGAAGGTGCTTTTCGACGCAATTCAACTCCCAAGGCGGTAAAAACTCCCCATCGGGTAAGCCTTCGAGTCCGTCTTTATTTCCCGAAATTCCCGCAAAACGCTCCACGTAACTATACCAAGGCGCGAGTTCGTCGTAAGTGATAGGCCAAGGAACTGCGAACCCATCGCGGGCGGGGCCTTCAAAATCGTACTTGGCCCAACGCTGCACCTGCCGCGCCCACAGCAACGATTTGCCTCCTACCTGATACGCCCGAATCCAGTCAAACGGTTTTTCTTGGATGTAGGGCTGTTCGGCGTCTTTAGTAAAAAACTGCTGCGTAGCTTCATCCAACGCATAACAACGGCTCACAATCGGGTTTTCTTCCCGAAATGAAGGAGGCAGGCGATTATGGTGCGGAAGTTCCCACGGATTTTTCATGGCCGTAGGATAGTCTGTAATATGGTCTACATTGCGTCCTCGGTCGAGTACCAGCGTACGCAAGCCTTTTTCGCATAGTTCTTTGGCCGCCCAGCCACCCGATATCCCCGACCCAATCACGATAGCGTCGTACTCTTGAGACTGTTTAGCATCAATATTGAAATACATGAGGAGTTGATTTTGAAACCAAAGTACTGAAAATAAACAAAATACTCTCGTCTAGGGCGTCAATAACCTTGTTTTGATGGTTTCAGGAATAGTTGCTTTTTGTTTACTGAGATAATCATAAAACACAATGCGTGCTACCCCCTCCGCCGCTACTCGCTCGTAGGTTTTGCTAACCACCAAGTGTTGAATCTGAACGCTAAATTCGTCCCAACTTTCAGGGATGATGCGAGAAGTCACAATGACGGTATCAGGATAAGTCAACGGGAATTTATATTTACATCGAATTTCGGACAAAATTGCTCCTACTCCATCGGGCGCAAAACCAATACGCAAAATATCCGAAAAAAATCGAATCCGACTCGATTCCATGTACCGCAAATACACCGTATTATTGACGTGCTGCATTGCGTCCATATCCCCCCATTGCACGGGAAGTTCAACATACGAAGGATAATCTTTGATGAGATTTTTTACACTGTCCATGACGTTTTAAGCTTACTGTTCTTCTTTATTAGCCAAATGTACATAGTCATTAATAACTGTCAGCAAAAATAAACGATATTCCAATGGAGGAGTTATTTCCAATACTTCTGCTACTTTGTAGGCCGTCCGCTGTAGGAGGTCTTCATTGGCGGTACGCATCACCTGCCGAATTATCTCTATATCAGCATCTTTGAGTTGATTTACCGAAGCATATGTTACCAAATAATCGTCTGGTAGGGCTTGGTACGTCACTTGGTCGAGTGTCACCCGTTTGATAGTTTTAATAACTGTAGTGCCTGCGGCAATGTCGCCAATACGCTGCCTTTTACTATTGGCAGCAATCGCGATAATAGCCACAAGTGGCGTGAAAAGGTCGGTATCAATCAGTATAAATAACCACCGTCGAATGTACGCCCCCAACGTCGGTGGGTTGCCATCGAGCAACACTACTCGAATTCGCATAGCGCGTTTTCCTAGCGTTTGACCATTGAGCAAATACTCAGTCAACAATGGGTACAGCATCACAGGAAGAACCACAATAACAATAATTACAAACGTACTAGCCTCACTCTCGCCTCTGCTTATTCTAATGTATATTACTACCCACGCTATGACCCATACGGCATAAATGAGGCGGTCGAGCAAGGTAGCAAGAATACGCTCGCCAATGCTGGCAGGTTCGTACTCTAAATCGACATTTTGGGAGGTTTGAATTCGAATAGACATATTTTTACAAAGAGTATATAAAAAATTAGTAAATGAGTGGGGAGATTTTCCTAACTTTTGCGCAAAATAGAAAAATCAGGCAGTTAGTTACTACTTCATTGGCACATTTTTCATGAAAGAAGCTGTATTTGTTAAACGTAATACCGAGAAGTGGCAAGAGTACGAATCGACGCCCACTAACGACCCCGACCAACTCACCGAACGGTTTATCGAACTCACCGATGACCTCTCATACGCTCGGACGTTTTACCCCAAGGCCAACGTGACGCGCTACCTCAACGGCATTACGGCGCAGTTTCACCAAAAACTGTACGTCAATCGCCGCGAAGACCGCAATCGAATCGCGCGTTTTTGGCGCGAAGAGCTTCCTTTGCTCATGTTCGAATCTCGTTTTAAGCTTCTGTATTCGTTTTTATTTTTTATGGGTGGGTGCATCTTAGGGTGGGTTTCTGCCGCCAAAGACGACTCCTATGTGAGACTCATCATGGGCGATGCGTACGTCAACCAAACCCTCGAAAATATCAAAAAAGGCGACCCGTTGGCCATATATGGCCATACAGGACAAGTAAGTATGTTTTTGCAAATTACGTTCAACAACATCCAAGTCTCGTTTGTGGCCTTTGTCTTAGGCATTGTCTATTCGTTTGGGACCATTGCTATTTTGTTCAACAATGGCGTCATGTTGGGTAGTTTTCAGTATTTTTTCTTCGAACGTGGGTTGCTGCTGACCTCTGTGTTAAAAATCTGGATACACGGTACCCTCGAAATCTCAGCCATTGTTATTGCAGGTGCTGCGGGATTGGTGATGGGGCATAGTTTGTTGTTCCCGCGTACTTACAGCCGCCTAGAGTCGTTTAAGCAGGGGGCAAAAAAAGGGGTAAAAATCACCATTGGCTTAGTCCCTATTTTTATCACAGCGGGTTTTCTCGAAAGTTTTGTCACGCGGCTTAGCTTACCCGCTTTTGTCAGTGGTAGCATTATTTTGGTTTCTGCCATATTTATTATTTGGTACTTTATAATCTACCCTCGGCAACTATCTCAACTCAAATGAAACCACTAATTATCCTCGTCCAAGAACGTGATTTTGGACAAAAAATCAACGCTACGTTCGACTTTATCATTCAAAACTTCAAGCCACTTGTCTTGAGCCTTCTGTACATTTCAAGCCCCCTCTCCTTAGTGGGTGGTTTTTTCATGGGTTCTTATCAATCAGGGATTTTGAAAATACAAAAAGGCGTTTGGGAAAGTGGTTCATCGTCGTTTGATGACATTTACAAAATACTCGGCACGTTCTTTCTTTTGATTTTGGCCAACATCCCCTCCTCTCTAGTCATTGGGGCTTATTTCTTAGAATATGAAGAAGGCAATCGCAACATCACACCCGAAGCCGTGTGGAACCGTCTAAAGGGATATATTGGCAAAGCGCTCGTTTTTAACCTCGTCATGGGAATTATCATTTTTATAGGAATCCTGTTTTTTATAATTCCAGGGGTTTATATTGGTGTAGCTCTTTCACTTATGACAATGGTGCTCATGCGCGAAAACCTGGACTTAGGTGATACTTTTCGTCGTTGTTTTTATTTAATCACCGATCAATGGTGGTCTACGTTTGGATTGCTTATCATAATGGGAATAGTTTCTTCCATCATTGCGTCCGTATTCCTAATCCCAGCTCTCATTCTAACCATGATCATAGCAGCCATAAACAGCGACGTCTTGACGACCATCAGTGATATTTTTTCAACGGTAGGCGGCAGTTTGGTACGTTCGTTGGTCTTGATTGCAATTGTTTTTCAGTACTACAATCTAATCGAACGCCGCGACGGAGCAAGCATCATTAATGCCATCGACAACATCGGTAAAGCCAAAACAGCTCGCAGCGACCTACGCGAAGAAGAGTTTTAAGGGCCTATCTCTTTTTCACGCAAAGGCGCTGAGACGCTAATCTTCAACAAATATCTTGGCGGCTCTACGGCTTTGCGTAAATCACTTTGCTCTATCACTTAAATTTCTTCTTCAAGGAATTCTAATGGATTTGTTGTTGTTTTGTCCTTCTAAGTGAAAAAAACGTCCCAATATGCTCCGTTACGAGTTCAAAGACCTCATATTGTTTGAAAACGAAGACTATATCGTTATCAATAAACCACCTCACGTTGCGACCATCAACGAACGTACCGCAGATAAGTCAATCAGTATCTTGCGAATGGCGAAAGAATACAGCCATGACGCCCAAGTAGCTCACCGCCTCGACAAAGAGACGTCGGGCGCCCTTGCGATTGCCAAAAACCCCGAAGCGTATCGACACCTTGCGATGCAATTTGAGTACCGAGAAGTGACCAAACGCTACCATGCCGTTGCCAACGGTGTGCACGACTTTGACAGCATTTCGGTGTTTTTACCGATTGCTCCGCTCAAAGACGGTACGGCCGTAAAGATAGATCGCCAAAAAGGCAAAGCAGCCGAAACGATTTTTTTTACGCTAAAGGCTTTTCGGAAACATACGCTCGTAGAATGTATCCCCATTACGGGCAGAATGCACCAAATTCGGGTACACTTACAGTGCCTCAAGGCACCTATCGTTTGTGATCTCACCTACGGCGGTGCTTCGGTGTACTTGTCGGACTTAAAGCGAAATTATAATTTGAAGAAAGACTCGGAAGAGTTACCCATCATTCAGCGCGTCGCTCTACATGCGTACTCGCTCTCGTTTAAGCTCCTAAACGGCGAGCCTATTTCCATCGAAGCCCCTTATCCTAAGGATTTTGGAGTATTGGTAAAGCTGTTAGAGAAGAATAGCTGATGGTTTCCTGTTTTTGGGTTTCGGGTTGTGAAACATGAAACCCAAAACAGGAAACTAAAAAAAACTACTTATAAAGCGGCACTTCTGCCATCCAGTTGTTTACTTCTTGTTTTACGGCTTCGATTTTTGCTTCGTTGTCCGCATTCATCAATACCGTATCCATCAAATCTACGATACGCTCCATATCTGCTTCTTTCAAGCCGCGAGTTGTCATAGCAGGCGTACCTACACGCATTCCCGAAGTTACCATTGGCGACTTCGTATCAAATGGCACCATATTTTTGTTTACGGTGATATCTGCTTTAATAAGTGTATTTTCGGCCAACTTTCCTGTTAACCCTTTGCTGCTCAAGTCAATCAGCATCAAGTGGTTATCCGTTCCATTAGAAATAATTTTATAGCCTTTGTCCACAAACGCCTTGGCCATTGCTTGGGCATTTTTACGCACTTGGTGCGCATATTGTGTATAATCATCGCTAAGAGCTTCGCCGAAAGCTACCGCCTTGGCAGCAATCACGTGCTCAAGCGGTCCACCTTGCGTTCCAGGAAAAACTCCTGAATCCAACAACGAAGACATCAACCGAATATCACCTTTCGGTGTTTTTAAGCCAAATGGGTTTTCAAAATCGTTACGCATCATGATTACCCCACCACGAGGCCCACGAAGTGTTTTGTGCGTGGTTGTAGTAACGATGTGGCAGTGCTCTAACGGGTCGTTCAACAAACCTTTGACAATCAGACCTGCTGGGTGAGAAATATCTGCCAATAACAAGGCTCCGATTTGGTCGGCGATGGCCCGCAAACGAACATAGTCCCAGTCGCGGCTGTAAGCCGATGCCCCGCAAATAATCATTTTAGGGCGCTCTTTCAACGCAGTTGCCTCTACTTTGTCCCAATCAATCAGTCCTGATTCTTGTTCTACGCCGTAGAAAAACGGTTGGAAGTACTTGCCTGAAATATTGACAGGAGAACCGTGCGTAAGGTGTCCGCCGTGTGCCAAGTTAAAACCTAAAATTTTGTCGCCAGGCTGTAAGCACGCCAAAAATACGGCGGTATTGGCCTGTGCCCCCGAGTGCGGCTGCACATTTGCCCAAGTAGCACCAAACAACTCCTTGAGGCGGTCAATCGCAATTTGTTCAATTTGATCTACCACTTCGCATCCACCGTAGTAGCGTTTGCCTGGAAGTCCCTCAGCGTATTTGTTGGTCAATACGCTTCCTTGTGCTTCCATTACTTGCGGAGAAGTAAAGTTTTCAGAAGCAATTAGCTCAATTCCAGACTCTTGGCGGTGGTGTTCTTTGGCGATTAAATCAAAAATTTGGGTATCGCGGGCAATCGTGGTAAAAACCATTGGATGTACGATTTTGGGATGATACAAAATACGATTTGGAAGAAAATTTTCGCAAAGGTACTGCTTCCTAACCACATAGACACACCCAAACTTGAGAAAATTAGAATTTTGATAGGCTTCTCTTGAAATTTCTCCTAAATTAGATTTTTAGTATTATTGTCTTATTAAAAAAAAAGCCCAACGGGCGAACCGAAGGGCAGGCGAAGCTCGCCTAAGGAATAATCCTTATTGTGATAAGCTTTCGGCAGCAAATATATATTTTAAACATCAATTTATCAACTAATATGCACTACACGATTTCTCTTGACACAGGTACAAATTCAATTGGTTTTACCTTGTTAGACAATAACAATACCCTATTAGAGCTAGGCGTAGATACGTTCCCAATGGGGAATAAAGAAGAAAAGGGGATTGAAAAGTCAAGAAGTGCCGAGCGTCGAGGGTATCGTGGTGCGCGAAGAAACCGTTTTCGCTATCACTTACGTAGAGCGCAACTCAAAACGTTTCTACAGCCATTAGGAATGATACCCGATTGGTCTGAAAAGATTACTGCATTTGATTTGTACAGAACGCGAAAAGAGGCAGTTGAGCAGCAAATTACGCTACAAGAATTGGGTAGAATTTTGTTCTTATTCAACAAGTATCGAGGCTTTAAAAGTAGTAGAAAGGAGGTAGGGAAAGACCCCGAGAAAGAAAAAGAGGAGGGGGCTATTCAAAGCGAAATTAGCTGGCTCAAAAACCGAATGTCGGTTCATAATTGTAAAACTGTCGGGCATTACTTTTTCAAAATGTTTGAAAAAAGCCACGAACTGCAACAGCGTGGTGAATGGCATAATCCCGACGAACCCTACGATGAAAGGGGCTTAGATGGTGCAGAAAAGTTCTCACTGGTAAATTCACGCGGTATTCGTCGAGAAGGAAGACACCTTGAACGAGCACTCATTGAAGCCGAATTCGATTTGATTTGGCAAAAACAGCGTACATTTTACCCTACTATTTTAACCGATACCAACTATCACCAAATTAAAAATCGTTGCATTTTTTATCAACGACCGCTCAAATCACCCAAAAAATTCATCGGAAAATGTAGCTACGAAAAGTCCAAGCCTTGTGCGCCATTGAGTTCTTTACCATTCCAAGAATTTAGGCTACTGAAACAACTCCTTGACATTCGTATTACGGACGAAAAAAATCCACAGGTGTTTAATGTGCCTCTTGACGACGAACAACGAGGAATGCTATTTGAGGAACTCAACAACCGAAAAAGCCTGAGTTTTAGCGATGCTAAAAAGCTGTTGCAGCTGCCTAAAAATGTGAAATTTAATACGGATGAGCTTGGTAAAGATTTGATAGGTAATAAGACCCGTGCCTTTCTACGTCAGGCATTAGGAGAAACACTTTTTCAAGATATTGAACAACAAGGCCAACTTGAAAAGCTTTGGCATGTCATTTATATGCACCAAGATGAGGCTTGGCTTCGCGAAAAGCTCGCCCAAAAATGGAAGTTTAGCCCTGATATTATTGACACTATAATAGAAATTTATTTGGAAGAGGGATACGGAAGCTACTCTACAACAGTGCTTCAAAAGCTACTACCAGAACTACGTAAGGGAGTACATGAACGCGATGCACTGAAAAAAGCAGGTTACGAAGTAGAGCAAAATGCCGCAAACCGTCCTCTTAAACCTAGAATTAGCGAGCTCAAAAACAATGAGCTGAGAAACCCCGTAGTTGAAAAAGCAACCATGAGAGTGATTCGCCTTGTGAATCAACTCATAAAAAAATACAATATCAACCCCGAACAACTTACGATTCGAGTGGAATCTACCCGTGAGTTGAAAAAGCCAAAACAAGAACGTCAAAAAATTAGAAACCAAAATTTGGATACAGAAAAACGCCGTAAAGAGTACGCAGCTTTTCTTACCAAGTACGGAAAATTTGGTATCGTATATCCCAACAGTGCCGTCATCAATAAGTTTGAACTTTGGCTTGAACTAGGAGAAAATCAGGAAAATTTGAAAGATTTTCAGAAGTTTATCCTTGATTCAAAAGATTTTGACCTACATTTTGAAAAGTATCGTTTATGGTTGGAACAAGGCATGAAATGCCCCTATACTTTTAAAACAATTCCTCTGGCTGATTTAATGAGCCCCGAAATTGAAATAGAACATATCGTTCCGTACAGCCGAAGTATGGATAACTCATTCGTGAATAAAACCCTTTGCTTTACGGAAGCAAATAAACAGAAAAGCAACAGTACTGCTTTTGAGTTTATGAGAGACAAAGGGCCGGGAACGCTTATCGCTTTTAAAGAGCATATCAAAAAAGTGTTTGCAAAAAGTCCTGAAAAACAAAAACGTTTCTTGCAAGAAGAAGTACCGCCGAGTTTTCGACCAGACCAGCTTACCAATACGTCGTACATTGCCCGACAAATTCGTTCAAAACTTCAAGAAGTAAGTCGTGATGTGCAATTTACGACGGGTGCTGCCACCTCCGAATTGAGGCGTATTTGGCGAATCGGTAGTTTGCTGGAAGAAGTAATGTACGAAGAGACAACAGGCATAGAAATGTGGCGTCACTTTGCCAATCGGACTGATGAAAACAACAGAACTGAAATAGAAAACTTCAAACAGTGGCAAGCCCAGTTTGGGAAGGGCAAAAACCGCTCCGACCACCGTCATCATGCCCTTGACGCCTTGGTAATTGGCTTTTGTACACCTGCTATCGTTCAGCAAATCAGCACATTTCACAGAGTGAGGGAAGAATTAAAGATTGCCAATGCAGACCACGATGGGTTGCTTTTTAGCAAAGAATTGGAATATCGCTTACCTCGTTTACCGATTCAGAAATCGTCCATAAGAGAAGCACTCAAACGAATTTTGGTTGCCTCTCAGGTGAATCAACGCTTGTTGGTCGCCCAGCAAAATCATAGTAAGAAAAAAGGGGGACAGCATACACAAGCCGTTCAAAGTCTGCGAGGGGCTTTGTTTAAAGAAACGTTTTTTGGTAAAATTCAGAAACCGCACCCCAATGCCTTCGACAAACACGAGGTATTCGTGACGCGAAAAGCGCTCACTCCTGAATTAATCAAAAGTTCAAAAGACCTAGAAAAAATTGTGGACGTCCAAATCCGAGAAATTCTAAAACGAAGGCTTGCGCAATATGGCGATAGAGGAGACAAAGCCTTTTCGGAAGAGGAAATGCGACGAAACCCTGTCTATATGTACAGCCTCAACGATTATCCGAACCATTCAGCGAACCCGAGCAGTAAAAAAGGAAATACGCTTCCTGTCATTAAAAAAGTTAGAACCATCAGCAAGAATGTACGCAGTTTTGTAGCGATTCCTGCCAAAGATGCTGACGGGGTCATTGTTGCTTCTAATCGGTATGCCGAGAAAAATGAGAACTATATCATGGCTTTTTACCAACTTCTAACCACCAATAAAAAAGGTAAAACAAAGCGTACATGTAATTTTAAACTCCTTTCTACTGTTGAAGCAGTACGCAAACGCCAACAAGGTGAACCTCTTTTTGCCGACGAACTTACCAACGAAAAAGGAGAAACGCTTCCGCTTAATCCGCTTTGCCCAAATTTAAAAAAAGGCGATTTCGTAGTTTTCTATGAAAAGACTCCCGACGAAATTCAGTGGAATGACCCTGAGGATTTATCCAAACGACTGTATCAAGCAACAGGACTGAGCGAAGGAATAATAAGGAAAATCTATCCTTTTGGTTATGTTTCTTTTGCCAAACATAACCATGCGCGTTATAATGCAAGTTATGAAAGCAAGGAGTTTTCACTCGGCGAATCTATGCCTTTTATAACGATGTCACACATTCAGCTGAAAGCTGTTAAAGTGAAGGTGAGCCAACTTGGAGAAGTAACGCCGCTGAGTTTATCAATTTGATTTTTTTAGTTAAAAAGTAGACGTTGGCAAGTTATTTGATAAATCATTCATAATCAAATAACTACCACAAAATCATGATAAAACGTACCCTTTATTTCGGCAATCCATATTATTTAAGTAAGAAATTAGAGCAATTGGTTATTCAAGAGCCAGCCGCGGTCAAAGAGCTTCCGAGTATTAGGCATACGGAACCGATTGAAGACATTGGTCTAATTATGTTGGACCATCCTCAAATCACTGTTTCACAGGGGCTATTATCGGCATTATTGGAAAACAATGTGGCTATTGTCACTTGCGATGACCGACATCATCCCGCAGGTTTGCTACTTCCTCTTGAAGGGCATCACACGCAAGCGGTTCAAATTCGGGGACAAATTGCCGCAAGCGAACCCCTCAAAAAACAACTTTGGCAACAAGTGGTCGTTGGAAAAATCAAAAACCAAGCAGCTCTCCTAGAGCGTCTTGGGAAACCGTTTGCGCCTCTGCTGACTTATGCCAAAAACGTAAAAAGTGGAGATCCCGATAACTATGAGGCGAGGGCTGCGGCGCATTATTGGGCACACTTGTTTCCTGATGAACTGCATTTTCGGCGTGACCGAGACGGCTTCCCACCCAATAACCTCCTCAACTATGGCTATGCTATTCTGAGGGCTTTGGTGGCAAGGGCTGTGGTAGGCGCAGGTTTATTGCCTGTTTTAGGAATCCATCATCATAATAAGTACAATGCTTTTGCCCTTGCTGATGACCTTATGGAGCCGTACAGGCCCTTTGTAGATGCCATTGTTTGTCAGATTATCCATCGAAAAAAAAGCTACGAGACCCTGACGAAAGAGCACAAGGCTCAGCTGCTTTCCATTGCCACAATCGACGTAAAATACCGAGGGGAACGAAGCCCCCTGCTCAATAGTACTCACATGTTGGCTGCTGCAATTGCCAAACGGTTTGGCGGGGATGCCCGTAAACTGTCACTGCCCGAATTTGTGAATCGCAATTCCAATGATCTTGAACTGCAACTGCCGTTATGAGTCGCTTTAGCCAATACCGTATTATGTGGGTACTTGTTATGTTTGACTTGCCAACCGACACAACCGAAGACCGAAAGATAGCTTCTGAATTTCGGAAAAAACTTCAAAAAGACGGTTTCAAAATGCTCCAATTTTCGATTTATGTACGCCATTCCTTTAGTCTTGAAAATGCCCAAGTTCATATTGAGCGGGTAAAGAAATGGCTGCCCGAGAGGGGGGAGGTTAGTATTATGCGGATTACTGATAAGCAGTTTGGAATGATTGAATTTTTTCACGGAGCCCGAAAAGAGAAACCCCTGCAACCTTCCAAACAACTTACTCTTTTTTAAGAAATTATGTGGAAACCAACGTAAAAAATCCTCGTAAACTATGCGTTTTACGAGGATTTTTGCTTTTTTTTTAATTTACCAAAATTCGGTAAGTCACTGATTTTCTGAACGATAAATAACCCTCTGTTGTGTTAAATATCGTCAATGTTTAATTTGAAAGCAAACCACAACAAACCTCTATGCTGTTTATTAAATGTATTAAAGTTTAAATTTACCAAATCGTCCCGCATTACGTATATTTATTGTTGTATGCTGGTGTTCTATTTGTAAATCATTATTTAAGCAATATGTTTAACTTTAATCATTACCAAGAGTCAATATAAAAAAGCAAATAATTCTTGTCCTTAGAAAAAACAAAAGATGATTCCAAATCAGAACGAATCATAGATTTATATCCATATTTGCCATATTTAATATTTTCGCTACAATTTAAATCTTTTGACTCTTTTATAATATATTCAAATTTTGAGATTTCTAACTTTACAAAACTAGTATCATTTCTAAATCTGTTTTCAATTTTTTTTACTTGATTTTTATTAACTCGAAATATACAAACTGCGCTAAAATCGCTTCCTCCAGGACCTATGCCAAATATCGTGTCTTGTTTGCAATAAACATTTAATTTTATATTTTGCAATGAAGAATGACTCTCAAAATGCTCATTATAAAACTTTTTATCGACAATCATAGGGCCAGGTGCAAGCACAGGTGTAAGCGCTATCAGACAAAATACAGGGAGGAATGCATATATTAGCAAATAGACAACTAATCTATCCCATTTCTTCAACCTAATTGTATATACCACAGGGGCAATCATTATTATAATTGCAACTAATACTAAACCTAATGCTCCAATAAAGGCCTCGTAACTAAATGCAATTAAACTCAATCCAAGTGTGGCAATAATGCAAAATAACGTTAATAGTGGTTTGGTAATTATACTTCGTATTATATTCATTTTAATCGATGTATATACCAAAGAGGAAATCATTATTATAATTGCAACATTAAATAATACTAAACCTAATTCAAAGGCCTCGTAAATAAATGCAATTAAACCCAATCCAAGTGTAGCAATAATGCAAAATAACGTGAATAGTGGT
Organism: Runella sp.; assembly: GCA_023254175.1. Classification (GTDB taxonomy): domain Bacteria; phylum Bacteroidota; class Bacteroidia; order Cytophagales; family Spirosomataceae; genus Runella. Next base: position 38,723 of record JALQYJ010000082.1, read on the forward strand.
TTGGTAATTATACTTCGTATTATATTCATTTTACTTGATTTTTCATTTTGAAAATCCACAAAGTGAACAGGCTTTGTTGCATGGATACTTAACAATGGTCAAATATAGTAAATTACAAAAAATGTACAATGATGAATTATGTTATTCGATTGAAAATATCCATAAGGCATATCTGTCACACAAAGTAGAAGTAGATTTGAACAATACGTCTTGGCTTCATTTGAAAGCAAAATTTACAACAAGCGAAACGACATCCGATGGTGAGGGCAAGGACCAAACTCACGGATTCCTGCGCGGTGAAGAGGAGTAGGATACCCTACATTTTTTTCCCAACCATAGTGAGGAAACTCCACCGCCAAACGCTCCATGAGGTCGTCGCGGTAAGTTTTGGCCAATACCGAAGCCGCCGCAATACTCATAAACTTGGCATCGCCTTTGACAATACAAGTGTGAGGAAGAAACGGATAAGGCGTAAAGCGATTTCCGTCGACCAACAAATGCTCCGGGCGTACCAACAACTGGTCAACGGCGCGGTGCATGGCCAAGAAACTCGCTTTAAGGATATTAATTTTGTCAATTTCTTCGTTAGATACTTCCGCTATAGCCCACGCCAAGGCCGCCGCTTTGATGTCATTCCGTAGGCGTTGGCGGTGAGCTTTATTCAATTGCTTCGAATCGTTGAGCAGTTCGTTTTCGTAGTTTTTCGGCAAAATCACCGCCGCCGCTACCACAGGCCCCGCTAAGCAGCCTCGCCCTACCTCGTCGAGGCCAGCTTCGGTAAGTTCGGGATGATAGAAAGGCTTAAGCATACATTGGGTATTTTGGTCAGGCGGGCAATTTACGTATTTTTGTTTCGAGGTTATTCCTCCTCTTTATTTTTTACTATGCGCCTTATCGTGTTGTTTTTTCTTTTTTGTGGTTCACTTTACGCCCAAAAAACTCCCGGCGATACCGCTAAAATCTCCTCAACGATACTTACCAGTCGCCCTGAGTTGTTTCCCGATACAGCCGTGTACCGTATCAAAGTTGGCGACCGCTTGCGCATTCGTAGCCTCAACGCCCTAGAAATTATTTTTCCTCAAAGTGGCAACATCGCGGTGGCCTCCACCCCAATGTCGTGGGGTCAAACAGGCAACACTTCGGCCTATTTGATTACCGTCGACCGCAACGGCCAAATCGTATTACCCCAAGTCGGGCGCGTCAAAATCGCAGGCTTATCGAAACTGGAAGCCACCGAGGCCATTGAGCGCTATTACAAAAATCTTATCAATGACCCTATTTTTGACATCGAAATCACCAACCTTCAAATCAGAGTGCTCGGCTCGGTAGCGCGGCAAGGAATGATTATTCTTGAAAACGAAAAGCTCACCCTGGGCGAAGTCATCGCTTTGTCGGGAGGGGTTGACTTTGGCACTGCCGACAAAACCATTAAGCTCATTCGTACACGTTCGGGGCTTCAACAAGAAGTAGAGTATGACATCCGAAACTTGGGCGACCCTGCCGTGGCCAATATTCCAGTGTTTGATGGCGACTATGTATTTATTCCGCCTTCAAAAGGGAGTTTACGTTCCATCAAAAACCAGCGAATAAGCAGCATTCTATCGCCTATTTCGCTAGGTCTTAACGCCTTGGCTGTGGTTTTGAGCTTATACATTTCACTTCGATAGTTCCGATGTTTTCGTTTTTCAAGCGTAAACCATCTTCTCCTAGCCTCTCATTTTCGTTGGGCTTTATGGAAAGTGACTGGCACTGCCATCTCCTTCCAGGCATTGACGACGGCTCGCCCGACGAAAACGTGACCTTAGAAATGCTGCATGAATACGTGCAATTAGGCATCAAAAAAATTGTCGCTACACCGCACGTTCGGGCCGATTATTTCAAAAATACCGTCGATACCATTCAAGCCGCCGCCGCAAAAACCAACGCGCTCATTACAACTCATTCGTTACCTTTGACGCTAGAAGCATCGGCGGAATACTATGCCGATGAAAACTTCCTACAGCTTATCGACGACAACCAGTTACTCCCCATCGAAAATCAATACATCTTATTTGAATTTTCGATGCAAGCTCCCAGTCTTTGGACATCTAAACTGATTGATAAAATACACCAAAAAGGATACACCCCGCTGTTGGCTCATCCTGAGCGTTATCGGTATTGGCACGGGAAGCCTCGTGAATGGCAGCAGTTGAAAGACAGAGGAGTGTATTTTCAACTTAATCTCCTTTCGCTGCTGGGCCAATACGGCTCAGCCGAACGAAAAACGGCCGAGCAATTGCTCGAAAAAGATTATTATGAGGCATTGGGCACCGACGCACACGGCCTCCATCACTTACAAAAATTGAAGGATGTGAATCGAAATCCGCACTTTGACTCGTTACAACAATTACCTTTGCTCAATCGTTTGGGATAAATCAATCCGAGGAAAACAGCGATTATGCAAAACGGGAACTGGAATCAGCCACAAGATAGATACACTGAAGTATCTGCTGACTTTGACGTCAAGCAGATTCTCAAAGTCATTCTAAGTCGCTGGTACTGGATTGTAGGAGCGCTCGTTTTGGCTGTCGGCGGGTGTTTTATTTTTCTCCAAATTGCCCATCCTCGGTACGTGGCAGAAATGGTGTTGAAATACAACGATAAGCAAACCGAACTCGACGAGCTCAACCGCCTCATTCAGCCCGATGCCGCTAACCAAGAATACCTCACGGAGCGCTATGTCATCAAATCGGAAGAAGTCATCAACGGTGCCATCAAAAAGCTAAATTATCCGTTTACTTTTTACCGTGAGCTTACCTTCCGCCGCGACGACGTGTACCCCTACCAACCCTTCACGTCCCAAATCATTTCCTACGACCCCAATAAGTTTCGATTTGGGTTGTTTGAAATCAAAAAATCGGGGCAGATTACCTACAAAACCGAAGATGAAACCGAAAATATCAGCTTTGATTTATCGAAAGATACCCTCGTTTCGGTACAAGGGCTTGCTTTTAGTGTAAAATTCGTTGAGCGCCTCACCCAAGATTACCTCTTTACCTACAACGACATCAACGACCTTCGTGGCCGCCTCGATGGCCCCATCAAAGTCAAAGAAGAAGAGGCCAACTTGCCCATTCTGAATGTTTCGTTTACGTACTACAATCAGCAGTTTACCCAAGATTTTCTTCAAAAACTCATTGAATCGTACGAAGAATACAACCTTGGGCAAAAGAAAAGGTCGTCTAACCTGACCATCAATTTTATCCAAGACCAGATTAAAATTTACGCATCTGCACTTCAAAAAGCCTCTTCAGAGCTCGAACGGTACAAACAACGCAGTTCGGTTCCTAGCTTACAGGCTTCGATGACCGATGTGATGGGACAAATGGCCCAATTTGAAACCCAGAGAAATACACTCGAAATTGAAAAATCGTACATTAACCTTCTCGAACAAAGCCTTAGCAACCGTTTTGAACCCGTCAATGTAGGAAGTATTGGGCTTGACGGAACGAGCGACGGAATGCTCCTCAAACTGGTCAACGATTTGAATCGCTTAATCCTCGACCGCAAAGCCTACATCATTGGCAAAAATTTGAGCGTAAACAACCCAATTGTCAAAGCTGCCGACGATGAAATTACACGGGTGCGTGAGCAGATTGTAGCCAACATCAAGGTACAACGCCAAAAAAACGAAAGTACCCTGCGGATTATCAATCAAAATTTAAGTCTGCTCAAAAACCGAATGAACGCACTGCCGTCGGTGGAACGTGAGTTGGGCTACCTTCAAAACGACCGCGATGTCAACGAGAAAATTTATCTTTTACTAATCAACAAAGAAATCGAAACCTCAATTGTTAAGGCGGGGGTTTTGCCTTCTTTTACGGTACTTACTCGGGCATTTGCGTATCAAATATACCCCCAAGGAGCTCGCTTACTTACCGTATCGCTGGTGTTGGGATTACTGATTGGGGTAGGTTCCATCTTTTTAGCGCGTTTTGCCAATAATAAATTCACAGAAATCACAAAAATTGGATCGAGCGAGCGCGTAAATTTGTTGGGGCTTATCCAGCGTTTTCCGCATAAAATTTCTCAAAACGAAAAAGATTTGTTGCACTTTTTGGAAAACCGCTCGTTGTTTTCAGAATCCATCAACAGCATTCGTACCAATTTGAGTTTTCTTACCGATACCCCAAGTTCACAAGGAAAGCTCCTCGTGATTACTTCCGAGCTCTCGGGCGAAGGGAAGTCGTTTTTGACACTCAACTTGGCCACTTCATTGACCAAAATTGGCAAAAAAGTGTTAGTGGTAGTATCCGACTTGAGACGGTCAAACATGCACCGTTTCTTCAATCATAACAACAAAGTAGGGCTCAGCACCTACCTTTCGGGAAAAGTAGAAGATTACCACCAAACGATTCATCATTCGGTTATCGAAAATCTCGACTTTATTGCGGCGGGGCCATCGCCATTTAATCCTACCGAATTGATTCAAAACGAGCGTTTCGAACGCTTCATTGAACATGCCCAACAAGAATACGACTTTGTGTTGGTCGATACCGCCCCCGTTGGGTTAGTTTCCGACAACGTACCTCTACTCAAGAAAAGCGATTTGGTCGTTTATATTATCCGCTGGTTGTATTCTCATAAAGAATCATACTTGTTGGTCAATCAAATTGCCGAAGAATACAAAATCAAAAATGTGGGGGTCATCATCAACGATTTTTACAAAGATGACCTATACGCCAACCTCATGCCCGCCGCTTATTATTCATCGAAAGGCTACGGCTACAAACAGACCTACGATTACTACGGCAAGAAAAATAACTATTACCATAACGAATCTCCATCTCGTTCTTTTTGGAAAAAAATGACAGGGTGGGTAAAAAAAGGCAAATAGCGAACTCTCACACTTTCAACGTTTTTTTTACCTGAAGAGAATCTTTTGGCACTGTTGTTGACAAGCAAAAAAGCGAAACTCGTCAAATAGGGGTCGTCCCACATAAAAAAAGGACGAGTTCTTTTTGAGTTTCAAGAGTTTTCCTAATTTTGCACTCCAATTTGAAAATTAATAGTAATGAGCAATAACGACACAGATTCAGGGCTTAACTTTTTAGAAAGTCCAGAAGGTTTGGCAGGTGAATTGACCAAATTTGAAAAAAGCATCGAAAAAAACCGCAATATTTTTGTAATTGCAGGCGGTGCGATTGCCGTTGCACTAGCAGGCTGGTTCGGATATAACTATTACGTAAGTAGCCAAGACGAGCAAGCCCAAGCTGCTTTGTTCGCTCCTGTTTTCGCATTTGAGTCAGACTCACTAAATAAAGCCCTCAAGGGAAGTGCAGGAAACCCTGGATTAACCAACATCGCCGATGAATACGGTTCAACACCAGCAGGAAACCTTGCTCAGTTTTACGCAGGAGCTGCTCTGTTGAAACAAGGTAAGTTTGACGAGGCTATCGAGCGTTTGAAATCTTTTAGCTCCTCTGATTTGTTGGTTCAAGCACGCGCTTACTCACTTATCGGTGACGCCTACATGGAGAAAAACAACGTAGACGAAGCAATCAGCGCTTACCAAAAAGCTGTTGATTACAAGCCAAATGCTTACTTCACTCCTTCGTACATGATTAAGCTAGGTATCGCTTACGAAAAAGCAAAGAAAAATACTGAGGCTATCGAAGTATACGGCGAGCTTATTGAGAAGTATCCTCAGTCTTCAGAAGTGCTAAACGCGAAGAAATTCAAGAGTTTCCTCGAAAGCGCGGCCGAATAAGTACAATATGAAAAATCAAGGAAAAGGATAAGGCTGCTATGGCTTTATCCTTTTCCTTTTTTAGAACAATACAATCATTTATTTTTTACTGATTAACAACGAAAACTATGAGTTTGCTAACCGTTGGGTCGGTTGCTTTTGACGCTATCGAAACCCCTTTTGGAAAAACCGATAAAATCGTAGGTGGCGCAGCTACTTACATCACCCTTACTGCTTCGTATTTCACCAAAAAGAACAACATTATCGGGGTTGTAGGAGGTGATTTTCCAAAAGAAATGATTGAAACCTTAGAACAACACGGCGTCAACACCGAGGGCTTGGAAATCAAACCCGAAGGAAAAACATTTTTTTGGTCGGGCAAATACCATAACGATATGAATAGCCGCGATACGTTGGACACTCAGCTCAACGTGTTTGGCGACTTTGACCCAATCATTCCTGCTTCTTACCAAGATTGTACTTACTTGATGCTGGGTAACATGGTGCCAGCCCTTCAAATGGCTGTTCTCGACCGCCTCAACAACCGACCTAAGTTTGTGATGCTCGATACCATGAACTTGTGGATGAACATCGCCCTCGAAGACCTCAAAGCGGTGATTGCCAAAGTAGATTGCTTGACCGTCAACGACGAAGAGGCTCGTATGCTTTCGGGCGACTACTCGTTACGTCGGGCGGCAAAAACCATCATGGCGATGGGGCCTAAAACACTCATTATCAAAAAAGGAGAACACGGTGCGTTGCTTTTCCAAGGCGATGAAGTATTCTTCTGCCCTGCGTTGCCGTTGGAAGAAGTATTTGACCCAACAGGTGCGGGCGATACATTTGCAGGTGGATTTATTGGCTACTTGGCAAGCACCGACGACATCAGCTTTGGCAACATGAAACGTGCGATTGTGTACGGTTCGGCAATGGCTTCGTTTTGCGTAGAGAAGTTTGGGGCAGAGCGCATCATTGATCTTACACAAGAGGAAATCAACGCTCGCGTTCAGGAGTTTGTACTTTTATCGACGTTTCATATTTAATAATTAGTACGGAGAAAATCCCGCAATAACCATGAGTATTCAACTTCCACGCCGCCCTCGGCGCAATCGCCAGTCGGCAGCTATACGCGCTTTGGCGCAGGAAACTACCGTATCTGTCAATGACCTCATTTACCCAATGTTTATCGTAGAAGGGAGTGGCGTACAGAGCGAAGTTAAATCCATGCCAGGCATTTTCCGCTATTCGCTTGATACTCTTTTGGAAGAGCTCAAAGAAGTAACCGATTTGGGTATTAAGTGCATCGACTTGTTTCCCAATTATTCGGAAGATAAAAAAGATAAATACGCTACCGAAAGCTACCGAGAGGGCACTCTTTACCTCGATGCCCTGAAAGCCATCAAAGACAAGTTCCCCGACTTAGCGTTGATGACCGACGTAGCGATGGACCCTTACAGCAGCGACGGGCACGATGGGTTGGTCGAAAATGGACGCATCCTTAACGACGAAACCCTCGAAATTTTGGCCAAAATGGCTGTGGCTCAAGCTCGCGCAGGGGCGGATATCCTCGGCCCCAGCGATATGATGGATGGCCGCGTGGGTTATTTGCGCCAAGCTCTTGATGCCGAAGGATTTACCAACGTGAGTATTATGTCGTACTCGGCCAAATACGCCAGTGCATTCTACGGGCCTTTCCGCGATGCACTCGACTCTGCGCCACGTTTTGGTGATAAAAAAACGTACCAAATGAATCCTGCCAACGTGCGCGAAGCGCTGATTGAGGCTGAACTTGATTACCAAGAAGGGGCTGATTTTTTGATGGTCAAACCTGCATTGGCCTACTTAGATGTCATCAAAACGTTAAACCAAAACTTTGACTTGCCGATTGCGGCCTACAACGTTTCGGGTGAATATGCGATGATTAAGGCCGCTGCCCAAAACGGCTGGCTCGACGGCGACCGTGCCATGTTGGAAACCCTTATGTCGATACGCCGCGCAGGTGCAAAAATAATTTTGACGTACTTTGCCAAAGAATTTGCACGCTTACAAGCGTAAAGTGCTACAATTTTCGCCTTTTCTGTGCGTTTAGTGAGAAGTTACGCCCAAGCTAATACAGGGCGAGGCTTTTTACTCTTAGCTATAAACTTGATTAGAAAGATGAAAAAACTCATTGGGTGCGTGCTGTTACTGATGGTGGGGTTAATAGGCTGCAAAGAAGATGCTCCTCAGCCTAAAAGTATTTCTGATGTGTTGCTAGACCAGCAGGATTTAACCATCCTGCGCGCAGCTATCAACCACGCAGGACTGCAAGACGCGTTTAAAACCAGCACAGTCACACTGTTTGCTCCTAACGATGACGGTTTTAAAGCATCTGGCTACGCTAATACGGACGCTATTACGTCACTTCCTCCTGAGCAGGTACGAGCTATGATTATGAATCACGTCATTCCTTCGTCATTGCCTGTGGCGTCGATGCCGCAAGGATTGAACAATCCTGTGAAAATGATGTCAGGAGCACGGTTATTTTTATCTAATACTGATGGCGTTCCGTACCTCAACCAAGGGAAAAGTACGCTCTCAAACATATTGGCCAATAATGGCGTCATTCACGTCATCAATCGGGTCATTCCTAAGCCTACGCAGTCGTTGGCACAAGTCATTAAAAACACAGCCGAATTTAGCCTGTTTCGGCAAGCAGTACGACGTGCCATCGCGGGCGATCCTCGTTTGGCGACTTTCTACGCCGATACCCTTGGTTCTTTCCCCGTTGACCCTGCATACACGATGTTTATTCCCACCAATCAAGCGATGGTAGCAGGAAAACTGTCGCAAGCGGAAATCAACACCACCAGCCCTATTGTACTGGCACGCATTGTGTCGTACCACATTGTATTGAGTCGGTATTTTTCTACCCTAATGCCCAGCGGAAACATGGCCATGTTTGATGCTTCGTTCACAACGGTGGTTGACGCGAAGCCTACAGGCATTAAAATAACGGGCCGTGGCAACCCCACGCCACCCGCCAATGTCACCAAAACCGACGTCACGGCCACCAACGGACTTATCCACGTGATAGATAAAGTTTTGATTCCGTGAGGTGGGAACGTAAATTTGTAAAAAATTGTATAAAACGTACTGTCCATTCATTCACGAACGCATGAAAAGTTTTGTAGTTGCTATTCTGCTAAGCGCCGTTGCTTTTACGGGCTTCATAAATAATCATACCTCTGAACAAAACGAAGGAGGAAGTACGAAGTTTCGCTACCGTGCACTTGCGGGAAATAATCCTGTAAAGATTTCTTGGGAGACGCTCCGTGATGTGACTTTCAAGAAAAAATGGTACCCCGAAGAGTCGGTTTATATGTTGTACCCTACGTTTGGCCCCAACATTAATAAACTGAACGGGAAAGAGATTTTATTGACGGGATACGTGCTCCCTATCGACGCCGAGTCGAATCTGTACGCATTGTCGGCTTTTCCGTTTAGCGCCTGTTTCTTTTGCGGGGGCGCGGGGCCTGAATCCGTTGTAGGGTTGAAATTTAAGAAAAATGGCCGCAAGTTTAAAACCGACGAGCGCCATACCATGCGTGGTATTTTAAAGCTCAATGCTGATAACATCTACGAATTGAACTACAACATCGATGGCGCCGAAATCGCCGACGAATAAGCACCCTCATTGATTTTTTGTACCCCCAAAAACATACGTCTTTGGGGGTATTTTTTTTTTCTTATCTCACTGATTGAACCGTAATCCTCACATCCGTATTCCGCCCTTTGTCATCGCTGCACGAGATTTTTACTTTGCCCAGCGGTGGGGTGACAAAAAGCGGTTTTTGGGGCGAAGTTTTTTGGTACAAACGGTCGTTGAGGTACCAATACACTTCTTTTACGTCGTTGGCAGCTTGGCAGGCCAATTGTAACTGTTGCCCTTCCAGAAAATACTCACTGCCGTCGTTGGGGCTGATAATCACGGGCGCGCCCACCTCTAGTACCCGCGTGCAGGCGGGGTTGTGCGGCGGTATTTTGGCGTAAGGAACGCGATTGAGCTCGTAGTACGCAATGAGTTCGGGGGCGAGGTTGGGATACAACTTTTTGACATAACCACTGTCGGGTAAGCACTCCGTGCAGTACGAACACTGCCCCACAGGGTCGGTAAACATCCATTTTAAGTGTTGGCATTTGCGCGTCGAAGACACGCCCATAATGGCATAGTCGAGGAGTTGGTGCGTGCAAAACTCGCTCGGCACGTCGCCGCTTTCGGCACACACTTTTCGCCGAACCACGTCAGGCGCTGATTTGAACCAACCCGTAGGAGAGTTGTAGTCGAGGGTGTTAAAAATATCAAACAACAGAGGCGTGGCAGTATTAGCACCGTTGAGTTCAGGCACGCCCGCTCCCGAAAAATTTCCCACCCACACCCCTACCGTAAAACGGCGGTTGTAGCCAATGCTCCAAGCATCTTTTTTGCCGTACGAAGTACCCGTTTTCCACGCAATGCGCGGCAAATGGTAGGTATTATCAAAATTATTGGGCAAATCGGGGCGCGTTACTTGCGTCAGGATGTTGGTGATGAGGTACGTAGCCTCGGGGGAAATTAACCGCTCCTTAACTCCCTCAGAACGTTGCGGGTTAGTAACTTGTTTACCCCCTTCTCCTTTCAAGAGAAGGGCAGGAGATGAAGTTAACTTTAATTTATCATCCAACGTATAATGCAGCCCCTTCAATTGCCCTTCGTGAGCAAAGGCGGCGAAGAGGCGGGTAAGTTCTTCGAGGGTAACACCGCAGCCCCCCAAAATCATTGACAAGCCCAATCCCGTCGATTGTTTTTTGACAGTTTGGAAATCAGCTTTTTTAAGGTATTCAATCAATAGACTGGGTGTCAGGTCGCTGAGAACTTTCACGGCGGGAATGTTGAGGGAGTTCGCAAGGGCGAACTCAACGGTCACTTTGCCGTTAAACCTTCGGTCAAAGTTTTCGGGTTCAAAACCCCCAAAATTGGCCGGAACATCGTTGAGCGTCGTCTTAGGTGTAATCAACCCTTTGTCAAACCCCACGGCATACAGTAAGGGTTTCAGCGTACTGCCTGGCGAGCGAACCGCCCGTACACCATCCACTTGGCCGCCGTCGTAGGGGTTGTTAAAATCAGCCGACCCTACGTAGGCTTCCACGTTCATGGTTTCGTTGTTAATCACCACCACTGCCGCGTTGTGGATGTTTATGCTCCGCAGGCGATTCACGTAGTTACGGGTCAATTGCTCAGCCTGAGTTTGGCGCGCAAGCACGAGGGTACTTCGGACGATAGGAAGTTGGGGGTATTGTTTACACAAACGAATCGCCAAATGCGGTGCCAATTTGGGCGCCTCCCGACGCTCAGCGCGGAGAGGTTCGCGCAGGGCATCTTCAATCACTTTCGAGTCAAACAACCCCGCCTTGGCAAAACGTCGCAGCCATTTATTCCGTTCTTGTGCGATGTAGGGATTTTTTCGCCCCAAACGTAAGCTGGAAGGACGGTTGGGGATAATCGTCAGCGTTGTAATTTCGGCCAAACTCAACACTTGGGGCAACTTTCCAAAATACAACATTGAGGCCGATTTAATGCCTTCTACGTTGCTGCCGTACGGAATCAGGTTGAGGTAAAGCTGTAAAATTTCGTCTTTGGAATAATGCCATTCGAGCTGCATTGCCCGCAGTATTTCGATAATTTTACTTCTGTAGGTACGTTTGCGGGGTTCAAGCAGGCGCACCACCTGCATCGTAATGGTCGATGCCCCCGATGTCCGCCTCCCCGTTGTGAGGTTTTTGACCAATGCCCTTCCTACCGACACGGGATTGATACCAAAGTGGTAATAAAAGTAGCGGTCTTCTTTTTGGAGAATGACCTGACGAAATAGGGGCGTAATCTCATCTAGCTCGGTATAAAGTCGCCATTTGTCTTCTTCGTTGAGGAAGGCGTGAAGTACTGTACCGTCCGAGGCCGTCACTAAGGTTGAGTAGCGGGGAGTTAACCGAAAAGGAAAGGCTAAATCAATCACTAACAACACAATAAAAAAGCTCGCAGGAAGCCAAAAAGCCCGTTTTTTTGCCATACTCAAGGCACTTTCCAACAACTGTTTGGTGGTTTTAAAGGGCATGACAAAAACAGCGTTAAACTTCTTCCAACAGCGTTCTAAAAGCCACGTATTTATTAACGTAACGGTCGTGGTGCTTTTGTTGAAACTCCGACGAATGAAGTTGTTGGTACGTAAAATAGTTTTCCATTGCAGGGAAATAATATTGGCAAGAATAAGTTACTCCTCCGTTGTCTATTTCGGTCAAAAGGCGAAGTAATTTACTACTTTCGGGCAGTCCCGTCGCCATTACTTCAGGCATATGTACGGCTTTCATCCACTCCAACCAGTCCTGTTCGATTGCAGGGTCAATGTTGACTGTGACGCTATACAGAATCATATTTATGTTTTTTTTGTTTTAATTATGGGTGCAATATTTAAAAAAATGAGCAGCTTTTCGGTACCAAAAAAAAATAATGTTCAAGCCTTGGGGACTTCGTCAGGAAATAGTAGCTTTAGTCAACACATTCGTTCCTCCGAATTTAGACCCTTTCCCATGGACTACAAAACACTCCGCGAATTGGTCAGACAGGGTGAAGGAAAGCACATTGAGTTTAAACTCAAGACCAATCACCCCGAAAAAATTGTCCGCGAAATCGTCGCTTTTGCCAATTCGGGCGGAGGTTATCTCTTTATCGGAGTAGGAGACGACCGCAGCATTAAGGGCCTCAAATACGCCGACGAAGACGAATACCTGCTCGTACGAGCCATTGATAAATATTGTTCTCCTGGCATTGAGTACGAGATTGAACGAATTTCGATTGGGGACGAACGTGACGTTTTAGTATTTACCATTTTGCCGAGCCCCAAGCGACCTCACTACGTTTTACAACCCGCCGAAACGCCCGTGGCTACGGCCAAATCATCGGCAAAGACATCACCTCAAAAGAGCCATAAAACCGCGTCGACTTCCCCTAATTTAGTCAAAAAAACCTATATCCGCGTAGCCGACCGCTCGATTCAGGCGAGTTGGGAAATGCGCGAAATCTTGCGCCGCCAAGACGACGACCGTAACGTTAAGTTTCAATACGGCGACAAAGAGCGAAAACTTATGCAGCACTTAGACCAGCACCAGAGTGTGACAGTGGCGGACTTTGCAAGTGTTGCAGGAATTTCGCGAAATATCGCCTCAAAAACCCTCGTACTGCTCGTATTGGCCAACGTTCTGGATGTTCATCCCGACGAAACCGTTGACCGTTTTACGGTACACGCCTAGCCTAAAAACAAAATCCGCTTTCTCTAAAAAAGAAAGCGGATTCATATACTACCTAAACCTCTACCATTATATACTTTCGATGTTACTAATCCAATTTAGTCACATTGAATGTTGTACTAATAAAACTTAATTAAATAGGAAAATGTTCGCAATCTTAGACAAATTTGTAAAAAAGTTTGCGAATAGTCGGCTTGTAGGTAACCCTTCAGAGCTATTACTTACCCACCAAGTTGCTCTTACGATAACCGTAACCAAAATAGATAACCAATCCAATACTTAACCAAATCAAGAACATGACCCAATTCGAGACACCCAATTCGGTCATTAGGTACAAGTTGGTTAAAATTCCCAAAACGGGGAGCAATGAGAAATTTTGGAGAAAACTCGCAATGCCTAATACCAACCACGACAACCACAATACAATCAACAACGGTTTTTCGGTAAGGTGTTCTACAAAACCACCCTGCGAATAACTCCAAACCAGCGCCACAATCAGCAAAGCCCCTACCGTGTATTTGCCGCTTACGTAAGGCACTTTAAATTTAGAAGGTGTTTGTTGCTTATCGAGGTACAAAATACCCGCACACACAATAATAAACGCAAACAACGTACCCACACTTGTAAGGTCAGTAACAAACTTCATATTCATAAACAACGAAGGAATAGCAACCAGCACCCCCGTCAAAATCGTTGAAAATGAAGGTGTTTTGTACTTAGGGTGAATTTTACCAAACGACTTTGGCAACAATCCATCGCGGCTCATCGTCATCCAAATCCGTGGTTGGCCAATTTGGTAGGCCAACAGCGCACTCGTCATAGCTACCACGGCACTCACGGCAATAATCCCCGACAAAGACGATAAAAACGACTTCTGCCAACCTACTGCATTTTGAGAAACACTTTTGAATACGTAGGCCAACGGGTCGTCCACTTTAAGTTCTTTGTGCGACACCATGCCGTTCAGAACAAGGGCAATTGTTACGTACAAAATGGTACAAATGATGAGCGAATAAATAATCGAACGGGGCAAGTCACGCTGCGGATTTTGGCATTCTTCGGCGGTTGTCGAAACCGAATCAAACCCGATAAACGAGAAAAACACGGCCGATACACCAAGCAATACGCCATTCATACCATTGGGTGCGAAAGGCTGCCAGTTTTCGGGATTTACGTAAAAAGCCCCAATAATAATAACTGCCAAAATCACAATTACTTTGAACAATACCAGCGCATTACCCGTAGTACGCGATTCTTTGATGCCGATGTAGGCCAATACCGTAATAAAAACTGTTACTAATGCCGCAGGAATATTCATCAATACCTTAAGTCCGCCAATGATAGGCGCCGTGCGAAAGGCTTCTTCTTGCGCTATCAAACGTGGATTAGGAACTCCGCCTGCCTTGACAACTTCCTGAAATTCATTAAATCCATCGCGAGCTGATACATAATCAGTAGCTAAGTATTCGGGAAAATGAATACCAAAGCGTTCTAACATTTCCATAAAATACCCCGACCAACCGATGGCAATCACCATATTACTAACGGCGTATTCCAAAATCAACGCCCAACCGATAATCCAAGCCAATAGCTCCCCAAACGAAACATAGGTATAGGTATAAGCACTTCCACTGACGGGAATCGTAGAGGCAAATTGAGCATAACACAAACCCGTAAACGCACAGGCAAAAGCGATAAAGACAAACAAAAGCGATACCGCCGCCCCACCGTCATAGCTGGCGTTTCCGATGGTACTAAAAATTCCTCCTCCAATGATGGCCGCAATTCCAAACGAGGTCAAATCTTTTACACTCAATACTTTGGCCATACTACCGTGGCCTTCTTCGCCCTTTTTGATGTCGTTCAAAACTTGGCTTACCGATTTCTTTCGAAAGAGAGAGTTACTCATCGTGACTATGTTTTAGGGTTTAGTTGTTGAATACGAATGGTAAAAATAGAAATTATTGAGATACCTTCCAGCATTACGACGAGGGAAGCCGTGCAGATTCCCGCAAATAGTCCTCCCATGTATCAATATCCGACAGGGTTTCTCCCAACCCAACCGTTGTAAGATTTGCTTGGGCATCAGCCAACGTCTCCACCAACAGCGATGATTGACTCCATGATTTATTTTGAAATAAAAAGGCATACATCTGCCTCATTCCCAGTAAATAATAACCCCCATCGTCGGCAGGGCCTATAACTATATCGTGCCGCTGAAGCTCCGCAAACGCGTGCAAAAGATGATGCGCACGTAGCGCCAGGCAATCGCTACCTACAATCACCACGCGTTCTGCTTCTTCGTTTAATTCTTCCTTAAACGCCGCTTTCATTCGTGCGCCTAAGTCAGGGACGTTGGGTTGCATTTTTTTAAGAAAACCCAGTCCTGACCACATATCCTCTGGGTTGACGAAGTCTCCATAATAAATCACCACTTTTTTCTTTTGGCCTTCTTGGTGGGTTAAAAACCATTCTTGAATCACTTTTTTTGTATGTTTTAAAAGCTCAATATAGACCGCCACCGCCTTTTCATCTCCTACCGTAGCCGCGACTCGGGTCTTCACTTTTCCTCGAACTGGATTTTTTACAAAAACAATAAGCGTACAATTCATTCGTTTGCGTTGGATAGTTGGTAGAAAGATAGTAAGATTGACAAAAATTAACGTTGTACTCCTCTCCAAATTTCATGAAACGACTCCTTTGGATAGTATTCCTCACCACATCAGTGCTCCGTGCGCAAAACGTAGCTTTCAAAAAACTCATTGATAACAGCCCTCTTGACACCAAACTGGCGACACTGACCGATAACGAACAGAAAGAATCGGGGGTGATGCTACGCCACCAACTTTATGTCGAATATGCCTTCGATTCGCTTGGGCAATTATCGTGCTTACAGGGCATTGTAAAACGCATTCGCATCAATGACTCTAAAGCCATTGAGATGTATAACAAAATCGTTCTGCCTGTTCCCAACACCAACGACCTACTTTACCTCAAAGCCCGCAGCATTAGCAAAAACGGGACGATTAAAGAAGTGGGAATGGAAGCCGTGAAAGAACTCGAAGAACAAGGCAGGGTTTATAAAATCCTAGCCGTAGAAGGGCTTGAAATTGGCGGTGAATTGGAATATACCACGCTTTTCCGCCGTAGTAGCTCCCTTTTTGGAGCTGAAATCCTTCAAAGTGACATTCCCGTTCGAAAAGTAGAGGTAAAAATCATTACTCCTGCCTATCTTCAGTTTGAAGCCAAAGTGTACAATGCCCCCGCGACGATTTCTTCGGATACACTCAACGAAAAGCGCACGATTTCGGTGGGTCTTCAGAACCTTTCACCAATTTACGAGGAAAAGTATGCCAACCTCAAAGCCAATCTAATCCGCCTCGATTACAAACTTTCGTACAACCTTAGTCGCGGCCCCGAACGCCTCTACACCTGGCAAAGCGCCGCTGAAACGTTCTTTGATTACCTTCGGATGGGAATTGATGATTCAAAAAAAGACATCGAGGCATTACTGA
>JALQYJ010000110.1 GCA_023254175.1 Runella sp.
TGAAACGGATTCAACAAAATATTGATATTGCGGTTTCCACGCTCCGTCACTGCTTGTACCAATACTTCGGTGGTATCGCGAACATCGAGGTCGTAGACCAAAAACTCACCTGTTTCGGCTGTTTCCCCCATCATCACCGACCTAGTGCTATCTTTTTGAACAATCATATAGGTCAACTTTACCTTTCCTGGCATTTTTTTGTTCATACGCGCCACTTTCCCCGAAAACGAAATGCCCTGTTCCACAAAAAAAGGAGCAAGCGCCAACGAATCTTTGAGTACTTCGTTCCAATTAAAACGTCGCCACCCTTGCGTCATCAGTAGTACATCCATTTGCGATGCCGCGTTGGGATTTGATTTATTGAAATACCCGCTGGGCTGCTCAATCGCCCCTTGCAAATCCGAAGAAAGCAGAAAATACGACCGAATATTTTGCACATTAGGCTCTTTATCAAGCACTTGCTTAACATCCGTAGCTGCTAGTGAAAAATGCCCCATTACAGGATTTCCCTCGGTATCTTTGGCCGTAATTTCCAATTCTATCTTTTCGCGAGGTTTGTATGAGGGTTTTGAAGGAGCAATGCTTACCTCAATGTCCCGATTTCGTTGAATGTATACTAAGCGTTCGGCCGTAGGTAGTCCTGCATCGTCAAAAAGCGTAATATGCGTAACCCCTTCGCCTAAATTGGCTTTAGGAATCGAAAACAACACCGTTTTTTTTGCCAACGTTGCTTTGGCGGCATACCCTACTGAGCCGCGAGTATGCGCAAAAATCGACATCTCCGCCGAGGCGTTGAGTGGCTTGTTATGCCGAACAATCACCCGAACATTGTCCTTGTTCGATAGGTTGTCGACCGTAACCGTAAACCCTTCCTTTTTTACCTTTGGAATCGAATACTTTACAAATTGACCATTAAGCTTTTTCACCTCAATTCGGTATTCTTGGCCTGCTTCGGGCATGAAGCTAAAAAATCCCATCCCCAAATGCGACGTAGAAAAGCCCGCCAAGGTATCGTTGGCTTGGTTTATCACCGCCCCTTTGACCTCTATACCTTTACCGAGCGCATTGACAGCCTTAAAAGCCACGCGTCCTTCTAGCCCTTCGACTAACTCCCCGCCTTCGGGCATAAATTGCACGTCGATTTCGTCGGCATTGGGAGGGAACACAGCCACCGCATTTTTGGGCTTCAGTACTTTTACATCTTTTCTAAAAAAGAAATCCTCCGAAAAGTTGCGCATCCACTGAGTATAAGCCCTTACTTGGTATTCGCCTTCGGCCAAGGAGTCGGCCAACGCCAACTCACCGTGCCCTACCCCACCGTTCAATTCCACTTTTTTTAATAAAATTACTTTTGCAGTAGCTTTATTGACCAAATCCACGTATAAAACGCGACTGATTGAATCGGCGGCATGACTGATTCCGTACACCAAATAGGCTTTAAACCAAATCGTTTCCCCCACGCTATAGTAGGGGCGGTCGAGGTGCAAATAAGCTTTTTCGGAAGGGTAAGTTTGTTGGTACTTTTCAAACTTGGCGACCAATTTGTCTAACCATTTATCTTCCCAAGGGAGAACATTGACCCCCAACAACCCCGCAGTAAGGGCGATAAGCATAAAATTTCGATACATGGCTGTACGATAGATTAGTATAAGTTTGAGATATAACGCAATTATACTTAACTACTGTATAATCTCTAACAAAAAAAAACTAATAATTTAGTGTATTGTCTATTTTCTACATAAACGTTAATTTATAACGGCTAGCGGTGCAGCGTCAATCGTTCGCTTACCCAATTTCCTGCAACTTCCATTCGGAGAAGGTAAGTCCCCGCTGCAAGGTTTTGGGCATCCAACTCCCGCTCGTTGGTTCCTTGCTTGGTCGTAAAAGGCTCTTTAACAAGTATTTTTCCCGTTAAATCCGTTAAATAAACCACAGCGAATGAGGCATTAGCACTTTCAAATCGAAAACGAATTTTATCTCTGGTCGGATTGGGTGTTATAAGAATGTTTGTGAACGGTGTTTTTGTTTCTACCGATGTGATAGTATTCAAATCAAAAGCACATAGAAACACCTCTCGGCCCTTGAGGGTAATCGTTTTTTGCCAATTGAGATAGTTGAGGTTTACCACTGTTTCCTGTGTGTCTGAAGTAGCGTATGGGTTTTGAGCTGCAATCAAAATATTGGCTCCCTTCACTACACCTCGCCAAATCGGAGTTTTAGTCTTCGATGATTCGATGGCAGGGGTAGGTACCACTAATTGATAATTTCCGTCAAAGAAAGCGCTGAACTGCGATAAGCGCTGTAAACCTCCAATAAAATATTCGTAAGCAGCATAATTTTCTCGACGGGTAGTATCAACGGGAGCATCCCACAACCACAGCCCTTTTGCCCCCGAAAAAAAGGGAAAAATGGCCGTTGCTTCCGCCACAAATGAAGGTACAAATGGAACGGTTGGGTTAAAGGCATCGTGGTAGCGTAACCAAACATAAGGAATAACGGGCTTATCAGACCACACCCGATTGGCTTCAATCACAAACAGTAAATAAGCCAAATAATCTTTCCCAAGTGGGGAGGTATTGTAGTTGTAATAGTAGTAACAAGAGGGCGTCAATAAATTGATTTGGTTATAAAAAGCCCCGCCAGGCTGCCCTGACGTCGAATCCTTCATAACGTGCAGTAGTAAATTAGAGTTGGTTGTCCAATCTTTCCAAGTGGTGACATCCATCGCCAACCAATTGGTAAAACTACCCCGAATGAGTGCATCGCTATAACTCCCAATTTTTACCGAAGGCACTGATTTACTTTTCAAAAATTCAACGGGACTGGCGTATAATCGTTGCATATCTCGTTTATAACGTTCCACAAATTTCGCATTCGAAAGCGCACGGTACGCATCAGGAATACGAGGTTGAGATTTTAGGGCTATAATTTCACGGTCGGTATCAAAAATTCGTTCAATATCTAACCCAACGATACTATAGGCCAAAGGGTTGCCTCCTTGCGTATCCTGAAATATATCGGCTAACCCCCTCAGTTGACTTTCCCAAGTTGCTTTGTAGAGATTTAGGTCGTTTTCCCAAGGGCTTTTTAAGGTTCTGTCTGCCCACGGTTGGTTATCAGCTTGCGTTGCCACATGGTACCACGTTATCGCTCTTTTATCAGGCTTCAAGGTCGTATTTTCATTTCCAGAAAAAGTCGCTAAGTGACTGAAACCACGACTCAATGGCAGTGATTTTTGGTCGCCAAAGCGCGGCCCCTCGTAGATAAGCGTAAACGGCAGTGAAAAAGAGGGAAATTTTTCCCATTCAATCACGTTAGTTACTTTAACGGGCGTACATTGAAAATTGGGGGTACACTCTTGAGCGTACGCAGAATGAAATATGACAGAAAAAAGTACTAAAGAAGTTGTCCATAAATAGGAAGCAACCATTATTTTATAGTTCAAACGATGTATTTTGCATTGAAAAATCATATTATATCCTCAACCAACCTCCTTTATTCAAAGAGAATTTCGTGTAAAAAAGTTATTTTTGCCTACAAATGTAACCCGTAAACAAAAGCTATGAAAAAGTGGTCACTTATTTGTTTTGTATTCATCTCAGTTTTTCTTGCTAATTGTAAGAAAGTAGAAGTTACTGACACCCCAACTATGACCGAAACGGCAGTAAGTGTATTGACAACTAACCCTTGGAAAGTGGCTAAAATTACGGATCTCAACGGTAATGCCATCGACAAAAACTTGTTGCCAACCGAAGTAAAAAGTTTTTTTGAAGTTTATATTTATTTTAAAGAAGATAAGACGGTTCGGGCACTCGACCCCGTTGCTCTTACTGTTCAGCAAGGAGGGGTATGGGATTTATTGGATAATGCTAAAACGTTACTTATCGACTTAGGTAAAACGTTCAAGGGGAATTATCCAATAAATAAATTAGAAAGAGCACGCATGAGCCTACGTCATACAGCCGTTTACAATGGGCTAAATTTTGACGTTTACCTTGAACTAGTCCCTGCAATTTAATGTTATCTCACTCTCTTCGCTTCGAAACGGAGCCTCATTTCTTTCTTACGGGAGAAGGCTGGGGCAATCCTTCGAATCCTCCCCTCATTTTGCTGCATGGCGGAGGGCAAACACGTCATTCGTGGGGAGACACTGCTCAAAAATTAGCTAAAAAAGGCTGGTATGCCATCACTTATGATGCGCGCGGTCACGGGGAAAGTGATTGGTCGACCGACAGCAACTACTTAGTTGATGGATTGGTAGCTGATTTGAAAGCTATTATTAAACAACTTGGCACAAAACCCGCACTTATTGGTGCTTCTATGGGTGGGCTCACTGCGATGGTGTTGGATGGTGAATCTGAGCAAGCCACTGCCGCTGCTATCGTATTAGTGGACATTGCCCCCAAAGCCGAGCAAAAAGGCATTGAAAGGATTTTCGCCTTCATGAGTTCCCACCTTGAAAACGGTTTTGCCACGCTAGAGGAAGCCGCAGCCGCTGTTTCGGCTTACCTGCCCCAACGCTCCAAATCGTACGACCCATCTAGGCTGGAAAAAAACCTTCGCTTTCGAAACGGGCGTTATTACTGGCATTGGGATCCATTGATGCTTAAAGTGTGGAAAGATACCACTCCCGACCAACAAATTGCGTACGAAGAGCGACTTTTCACCGCAGCACAGCACCTCAAAACCCCTACAATGATTGTACGGGGAGGCATGAGTGATGTAGTAAGCGAGCGTGTAATGGCCGAATTTCTGGATGCCGTTCCTCACGTTCGTAGCACTACCGTTTCAGGAGCAGGTCATATGGTTGCAGGCGATTCGAATCATGCTTTTACCAATGCTGTTATCGCGTTTTTGGAGGAAGTCTATCCTTCAAATTAATTCTTCATGCAGAGTCGCCAAGACGCTAAGGTTATCATCTTTTTATTAATCTTTTACTTTACCCCAGCCTAAGGTCGCTACCATCCAGTCGGGCAGGTGAGTTTGTTTTTTTCTTTTTTTCAAGTTGAGGTAAATTCCCAGCTTTTTCACAATAGGCACTTTGTGAGTTTCCACAAACTCGATGAGGGTTCCATCGGGGTCTTCCACGTACGAAAAACGCCCTGCGGCTTCGCCCATATCAAACGAATCAGCACTGTCTACTGTAAACGGAAAACCATTGATTTGGCACTTATTCTTGAGGGCATCCATGTCGAGCGCATCGAAACAAAGGTGAATAAAACCCGCATCGCCCCAATCGCGGTCTTCAAATATTTTTCGAGGAGTACGGTCGAGGGCTTGTACTAATTCTATTTCAATACTTCCTAATAATTTCCCAAACGCTCCCACACTGCCTAACGATTTGCGGAGTAGAACTCGACGGAAATGTTGTTTGTCAGCTCCTAAAAAGGCAAAGTCGTCAAAGGTTCCCGTTTTATCATAAACGATATCATCGATTTTGAGCGTCCCTGCATAAAACGCAATAGCTTTATCGACGTCGCTTACGCCTATCACAGCCCCACAAACACCGCCCGTCAAATGCCCATTTGGGCGGAACCATGATTCGTTAGGAACAATTTGGAGTATATTATTTCTAAAATCCCGCAACCAAAATTGCTTACGATTTTCGGGTGAAGTGCCTAAAGAAGATTTGTTTTCAGCGCTACTCAGTTGCCCATAAAATTGGGGGACGTCCATGCATTTGATTTTGATGGAGAAAATTCCTAAGTCTCCCAATAAAGGTTCAAAAGTAGGCTCCACTGGGATTCGGTTTTTGTACTGCCAAATTTCGACACCTCCACCGCCCGCCATGTTCAATGCCATGATGGCGTGACGGCGACGAACTTCGCCCGAAGTGTAACAAGTCATTAATTTTGCATCTGCTTCATCGTTAAAGATGGGAACGTTTAAGCCAAGTGTTTTTCGGTACCAAGTAAATGCGTCATTGGCGTTTGGCACACCAATTCCCACCTGTTGAATACCGCTAATAAGTTCATTCATATAAGTAGAGAAAGAGGGGGTTGGGTTATTTGATGATGGCTAATATAGTAATTTTTTTTTAATACGAAGACAACTTATCGACTTCTTTCCCCCATTGGGTATTAGGAGTTTCGCCCATTTCAAGTACTAAAACACCTCCTTTTTGCAATTGTTCGTGAGTTAAAAACGTTGTTTTCAACGTTTTTCCATTCAGCGTTGCTGATTGTATATACTTGTTTTTAGGACTTTGATTTTGAGCTACAATCTGGAATTTTTTCCCACTGATTAAGGTCAATTCGGCCTCATTTACACTTGGGCTTCCCAACACATAATACGGTTTACCAGGGCATACTGGATAAAAACCCATCATGCTAAATACCAACCATGCCGACATTTGTCCGCCGTCTTCGTTGCCACTTAAACCACCTGCATCGGTCGAATACTCCTCGTCCATCAATTGTCTCACCCACTTTTGAGTTTTCCAAGGTTCACCTCCAAACGCATATAAATACACTGTGTGGTTACCTGGTTCATTGCCATGCCAATATTTCCCTTGCTCAAACATAGTATCAAGCTTCTCAACAAACCGATTTCTTCCACCTACTTGTGTTATAAGCCCTTGAATATCATGCGGCACAAACCACGTGTACTGAGCTGGCGACCCTTCAGTTATAAACAAAGCTCTGGCGGCAAACGGGTCAAAGCCTTTGCTCCATTGGCCATTGGCATAGCGCCCCCTAGCCCAGCCCGTAGTGGGGTCTATCACATGTTTATAATTTAAAGCCCGCTGACGAAGCACCTCATAATCTGCCGTTTTACCCAACGACTTAGCAAGGGTGCTGAGACAAAAATCGTCGTAGGCATATTCTAGGGTACGAGAGGTTTGTTCGCGTTTGTGAAACGCCTGCCATACCGAATCTTCGAGCGGAATGTAGTTGTATTTTAAGTAACTCACCAACGCCCGACGACCTTTACCTGCTTCGTAGCTTTTGGGGTCGGTATTGGGAGTAAAGGCATTTTGACGCAAATACTGGTATCCTTTTTCTACGTCAAAACCACGAACCCCTTTGGCATACGCATCCGCCATTGCCGAAGCTACGTGGTCGCCAATCATGGCAGCCGTGTAGTGATTCCAACACGGAAAAATCGGCATCCATCCTCCTTGCTCAGCTTTAGAAACCAACGATTGCATAAAATGTGACGAACGCCGTGGTTCTAACAATGTATGCAACGGCATTGCCGCCCTAAAAGTATCCCAAAGGCTAAAGTCACAATAATAATCAAACCCATTTGTGGTATGGATTTGGGTATCGTCCGCAAACCCTGGATAACGGCCATCGACATCCGAAAACAGTCGAGGGGTATGTTTGGTGTGGTAAAGAGCCGTATAAAACAAGGTTTTGGTTTGTTCACTCCCCTTAATTCTTACCCGCCCCAGTTCCTTGTTCCATGCTGCCGCCGCTTGTACTTTTACTTTAGTAATATCCCAATGTGAAAGTTCATTAGTCAAATTTTTGCGTGCCCCTTCAACATCCGTAAAAGAAGAGCCTACTCGGACATGTACAATGGGGTTGGAAGTTATGTCCAACTCCACAAAAGCCCCTACCGAAACCCGATTCCCTGCCCCTTTTACTTTCTTACCTCTTGGCTCAATTTCATTTCCTTCCCAGGTTCCAAAAGACTTGAAAGGCTTCTCAAACTGAATCACGTAAAATCCGCTAAAACCAGCTGATTGTCCGCTACCTTGGTAAATACGATGAACAGGGTTATGGACAATCAATTCCTTTCGTTCGGGTACAATTTCAACGTAACCTTCGCCTTCATCGCTGTTGGGCTCAATCAGTACGTAAGCGGGAGCCTTATCATAAAAAGTAAATTTCAACATTCCCGCCCGTACCGTTGCCGACAACTCGGCCTTGACGTGGGCGTCGGTCAGTTCAACCGAATAATGCGAAGGTGATACCTGTTCTTGCTGATGGCTGTACGATGACGCTCGGTCGGCGGGGGAAAATCGAAGTTTACCCGAAACGGGCATCAAAGTAAGGCTGCCATAATCTTGCACACAGCTCCCATTGAGCCAATGGGTAGCACGAAAACCGTTGATTTTGGGGTCATTATAATAATAAGGCGCGACACACTTTGTTTCGGTAGCGCGAGTTTGGGGGGTCCAAGTCGTCATGCCATGAGGATGCCCAATCGCAGGAGAAATTTGTCCCCTGAGTTCGCTGGCGCCTTCGCTATGGCGGCGGGCACTCTCCGTAGAAGACGGAGCTGAACCAATCAACGGGTTTACATAATCAACGGGAGTTTTTTGAGAAAAACAAACAAGTGGCAACAGCCCTAAAAGCAGCAATCGTTTCATCAAAACTTGAAATTGGTTCTAATCTATCCGTTCAAAAGGCAGCCCAAAGGTATTTTTACCAGTAAGCGCATTATATTTAGCTTGAATATATCTCAACTAAGTCTTAAAAAATTTTCGCAACTCACCACTAAATCGGGAAAAAAGGTACGAAAATACGGTTCGTACTTTGCCTCGTAGGCCATAAGCTCATCGCCTGCTCGTTCGATTCCTTTCAAAAACGGAAAGCGCCGCGACATACCTTGAAACGAACGATTCATCCCTTCAATAAATTGATAATGATACAACCAATCGTACTTTATCATTGAATCGACCAAAGGAAGGGCATCTACTGGCAGAATAGCTATATTCTCTTCCAACGTACGATAAACATTCGCAACAAATTCTTTAAGTGGCTGCGAATAGTATTGATCAAAATTTTTTGCCAAAAAATAGTCGAAGTACATATCCGTAACGACGCCTCGGTATTTACCAAATTCAGGGGGGAGCTGCTGCCGACAGGCCAGGCCCTGAGGATGTGTATCGGTAAACGAATCGATATGGCGATGCAAAAGTACGCCTTGTTTAATGGGGATTGGATAGTGGCTATTTCGAGGGTGATCGAGGCGGCCTCGCACAAAATCCCCCAGTAAGTTTCCTACAACGAGCGGAGATTGACCAAACGACAGGTAAAAATGTGCGAGGTAATTCATGGGAGTTAGACAGGAGTCGTAGCCGAATGATGACGTTCTACTTGAACCCCAAATTTGCGTAAAAACTCCACCCCTTCGTCCACTCCAATTCCCTTGTAGGCAGCGTAAGAATCCAGAAAAATCACCCGTTTAATTTTCATAGTATAAATTACTCTCGCACACGCAATACAAGGTGAGAGCGTTACGTAGAGCGTAGTGCCTTCTAAGTTAGCCCCGTTTTTCACAGCGTACAATATTGCATTCTGCTCTGCGTGCAACGCCAACGAGCAACTTCCCTTTGAATCGCGCGGGCAACCCGTATCGGGAAACTCTTCGTCGCAGTTATGCGTTCCTGACGGTGGGCCATTGTAGCCAATTGAAATAATCCGAGTATCTTTGGTAAGGACAGCCCCTACTTGCGCTTTAATACAGTGCGAGCGCCGAGCTAAATTTTGGGCTAATTCCATGAAAATATCATCGAAAGCGGGTCGTTCTTGTGAAGCCATAAAGCGTAATTCAGCGGCTAACAACGCACAGCTGTCGTTTTGGACATCATATGTAACGTTGTCGATTGCTTTTTTTAACGTATTTGAACCATTGAGAATCTGCAAAGTAACAAAAAGTAGAGGTATGAAGCATGTTTTAAGGGGAATTATACACAGTATTTGCGTAGGGATGTTTTTACCTACGTTACTTTCGGCTCAGGTTCAAACCATTGCCCTCAAGAACGAACGGCTGAGCATTCGACCCAACGGCTATTTTATTGCGGAAGTCCGTGACGAACGCGCTGTTACCTCCAATATTGGCAAAATCTGGAGTAGGCCGCAGCCAATTACAGCTGTTTTGCAAGGGGGAACCACCAAAGGAATAGAAACTTTCTTGAACAAAACTTTTAACCCCTCAAAAATAGACACTCTTGTTCCCATCATTCTAATCATCAAAGATTTACGCATCAGTGAATCCATTACTCCTACCAACAGGGTGAACGGAGAAATAACGCTAGGGCTTGCTTTTGAAACCTACCGTGAGGGGAAACGAGTGGTGCTTACGGGAGCCAACGCAGCAAGCACTTACACCCGAGCAGGTATTGTTCCCGAAGAAATCATCGAGCCAATGCTACGTAAACTCATTGAAAATCAACTAAAAGGATTTAACAGTTGGTTTTCAAAAAGCCTCAAATCGTCGGATGTGTTTGTACGTGAAGTAAAATTGGTTTTTGACGATAACTTACCTGTTTCGGACGGAGATACCCTCTATTATCATTCGGAACGACCTCTTAATTGGAAAGATTTTATGGGCGCACCGAGTGTATTGAGTCGCTGGGCTGCCCAAATTTTCACCAGTTTTGGGTTTGAAGCGAGGTCGTCCGTGAACAATCGTGTACTAGAACTTCGAGTCAAAACCAAGGTATGGATGGATAAAACGATTTCGTGGGTGAGGCAAGACGCCAAAAATGACTATGTCCTCGACCACGAGCAACTTCATTTTGACATTACGCGACTGACGGCGGAGCGGTTTCGTCGGCATTTAAAATCAATTAGCTTTTCTTCGGAAGATTTTAGCAGTGAAATCCAGTACCAATACATCGAGTTTTATCGAAAACATACCGAACTTCAGCAACGGTATGACGAAGAAACCGCCCACGGTATTAACAAACCTCAACAAGCCGAGTGGGTTAAAAGAGTGCGGGAGGAGCTGCGAAGTTATGGTGTAAAGCCTGCTCATCCTTAAGTTTTTCCAAAAGTCGTTTGTATCATGCAGAGACACTAAGGCGCAAAGAAAGGGATATATAAAAACAAAAAACCCGTACGATTCTCGTACGGGTTTTTATCATCTTTGGAAACCTTACTCTTTTATTGAAGAATCCACATCATTTTGTTGTAGTCGTCGTTCCCAGCGTATTGCGACTGAATCGCGCTGTTTACGTTTGCCGTGTTGTAATCTAATTCTTTTTGAGGATAAATCCAACGAACTGGAAACTTATCAGCGGGTAAGTTCAAATTTGACTTAGGGTTCAATGGAAACACAGGCAAACCTGTACGGCGGTTCTCAAAGAACGCATCAAACGGAGCGTGGAGCATAAAGGTGCTCAAATAACGCTGCGTGATGATTTGTTCCAACTGCACCGCTTCGCTTGCTGTAGTTTTCAACTTCACTTTATCAGAAGCCACGTAAGCATCAATGTAGGCATCGGTCATTTTGCGTTTATGGTGGAATAGCTCGTTGTCAGGTGTAAAACCAGCCGTAAACTTCATGCTCGCTTTGATACCATCCGTATAGTGCGTGCTTGCCGAGCTAGAAATCCAGCCCCGAAGCGCCCCCTCTGCCAACATAAATTTGGCCATAGCGTAGCTAAGCACATATACAGGCTCTGCGTTGGCAAGTTCGAGGTAGCGGCTATTTACGTTTGAGTAATCTTTTCCTCCAAAAATGGTTGACAACTCTCCGTACACCATCGAAGGGTCGTAACCTAAGTAAGAATCCCAGCTATCAATCGCTGCCCCTTTGGCTATTTTCACAGGTGAAGGGTCAGCATAGTAGAACAAACGGTAATCTTCCAAGGCTTTGAGTTTATCCACCACCACGTTCGTCATCATGGTATACAAGCGCGTCGTATTTCCCAATTTGTAGAACGGATAACGTTGCCCAGCAAGGTCAGAATACGTTACTTGGAAATTGTCAGCATTGCTTTCGAAAATAGGTTTTGTCGTAACAATAGTATTAAAACGCTCTTTTACTTTCAAATCAGCCTCGCCTGTTTTGCGGTACAAGTGCAACAATACTTGAAGTTCGAAGGTATTCACCAACTTTCTCCACTTTGTAATGTCTCCGCTATAAATGGGGTCACCATCGAATTTGATACCGCTCGCAAACAATTTGTCGGCTTCTTCCAACTCGTTCAATACGCCTACCATTACTTCTTTTTGGGTCGAATATTTAGGGTTCAATGTCCCTTTTTCGCCCAACAACGCCTCCGCATACGGAATATCTCCCAATTGCATCGACAACCAAAAAAACTTGTAAGCTTTCACAAATTTTCCGAGGGCTGTGTACGAGTTTTTGTAGGCACCAGCAGGTGAAAGCTCAACCATTTTTTCAACGTTGTTCAACACCGCCAAACCGTCAAAGTTTGCTCTTCCGAGGTAGTTATATTGAGCATTCTCGGGAAATTCCATTCGAATGATGGATTTTCCGTTCATCATCGACGAGATGCTTCCGAGGGAATTTCTTGAAATATCGAGGATAAGCGTGGTGGCAAGCATCGGTGCCGATGCTTTGGTGGCCGCGTTCGGGTTGGTATTAATCTCATCAAATTTCGAGCAACTGCTCATGGCGAGACCTGCCACCGCGATTAAAAAGTATTTTTTCAATGTAAGTTTCATACCTAATTCTTTTTAATGTGATGCAATTGATTCTTAGAACGTCAACGTGATGTTACCACCCATGTAACGCACCGAAGGTGACGTCAACTGCGTATCGTCTGCTTTGTCTGGGTCGGCAAAACGGAACGCTTTTGTCCACATCCACACATTTTGTCCTGTCAATGAAATGGAGCCCGAACGTGCCCCTAACAACTTAGCTATGTTGGAAGGAAGGTTATATCCCAATGATACCTCTCTGAGTTTGAAGAAAGTAGCATCGGTGATACCCCGCGTTCCATCTCCGTACGAGCGAGCGTAATCTTGGTACGATACCTTTGCCTCGTTTGGTGCAAATACGCGTGTATCGTTGGTGATATTTCCAAAGCTATCAAATGTTACGGCTCCAGATTTAACAATCACACCTTGGCCTACAAATGACTTGTTTTTGTTGACCACTTCGTCGTATCTCCATTGGTTGTCTGAATCTGGGTGCGCACCCGTATCCCACATTTTGTACGAAGTATAGTTATTTAATACACCACCTACACGTCCGTCGAAGTTAACCATCAAGTTAAATTGCTTGTATTTGATGGTATTTGCAAAACCCCACAAGAATTTGGGGTCAGTGTAACCACGTACGTAGCTATAATCGCTCAACAATGGCAAACCATTGGCACGGTGAATCATGCTTCCAGAAGCTGGATCGGTCATCCAAACGCGATCTGTATAGACATCCATACGTCCCCCCGATACTGTCCATGCGTTTTTCGCTGAGTTGGCCGCGATGTCTTTGTAATAACGGTGGTTGTACGAGTAGTTGGCTGTTGCATCCCATTGCCAATCGTTCTTTTTAAGAATGGTAGCATCAAGGCTCACTTCCCAACCTTTCCGAACGATAGTTTCGTCCCAGTTGATAAGTGTACTGTTAAATCCTGAGGCTGTTGAAATATTGGCAAACGTTTGACGGTTGTAAGTGTATTTGTTAAAATACGCTACGTCCAATTTTAAGCGTTTTTTCAAGAAATAGGCTGCTGTTCCAACTTCCCACGTGCGGTTGGTTTCAGGAAGAATATTTTCGGCGTTACGAATAGTAGTTGGATAGGCCGCTGAATTAAAGGTGTTCCATGCGCCAATCGTCGTTCCGTACGTTTGGTTAGTAGCATAAATACCTAAATCCGATTTAGAGAGTGTCCAAGAACCACGCAATTTCCAGAAATCTAACCATGAAGGCATCGTCCCCAATACTTCACTTATGACGAAGCTACCACCCACTGAAGGGTAAAAATACGAACGTGAGTTTTTAGGCATGGTTGAGCTCCAGTCGTTACGGCCCGTTGCATCCATGAAGAGCATATTTTTGTACGAAAGGGTTAATTTTGCGTACGCACTATTCACTTGTTTTGCACTTGCACCAACACTTACGTTTGGACGCTCAACGGAGTTATTCAATGAGTAATAACCTGGAATCAAAATACCACTACGAGTTCCGCTGTACAAGTTATTGTCTTGTAAAGTATAAATTGCAGCCCCTGCCAAGGCATCAATACCTAAATCGCCTAAATTTTTGTTGTACGTAATCAAGGCATCTCCATTGAAGCTATACCCTGTTCTTTTATTGATTGAATACAACCCTGGGGTATCCCAGCCACGGTTAGAGAGAATGTTTGGCGGGTTACGCTTGGTTTCATCGTTACTATACAAATCAAAACCAGGACGAATTATCAAGTTAGCACCTTCAAATAATTTATACGTTGCGGTAAGGTTCGCATTCAAACGGTTTTCATAGACACCCCATACTTTTTCGTTAGCCATGAAATACGGATTGTCGTACCAAGCCTTGTAATGCCAGTTTTGCTGAACGTCAGGAATCAACCAATAGTTATCTTTATAGTCGGCCAAACGGTACTCTGGTCCCATCCAAATCAGGATGTTATACATGTAGCCTTGGTCGCTATAACCTGCCCCCATGATTTGCGGAGCATTGCGTTTGTTGTAGCCCATTTGGCTCGTCAACTTGAAACGGTCTCCCACTTTCATCTCACCGCTCAAGGTAAAATTATAGTTATTTGATGTCAAGTTAGGATATTGGCCTTTGTTGAAAACGTGGGTCAACGAAGCGCGAAAACTTCCATTTTCGCCCGTTTGAGCTACGCTAATGCTATTGTTGGTTATCAAACCTGGCTCCAAGAAGTCATTAAAGTTATCTCTACCACTTGATACAAGTTCCCGCATTTCCATCTGTTTGGTAAATGGATTCCATTGGTTAGCCATTTTACCAGCATCCAATTTTTGCCCCCAAACATAGTCAGTTGGGTCATACACGCCCCCAATCCCCGCACTGTACGAGCTTTGTACTTTGGGAAGCATCAAGAAACCTGCATTGAACATGTTGTTGGTATTGACCGTAACGGTAAGACCTTTTCCAGAAGCACCTTTTTTAGTAGTTACAATAATGGCACCGCTTCCTCCACGGGAACCGTACAAAGCCGAAGCCGTTGGCCCTTTCAAGACGTCGATGCTCTCGATGTCGTCTTGAGCAATATTGTTTAGAGAAATATTATTGTAAGGAACTCCATCAATCACAAGAAGCGGCGATTCACCCCGTAAGCTTATGGCAGGCATTTGGTTAAATTCGGTACTATTACGTACCCATAAGCCCGATACCCGGCCTGTCAATGATGTACCAACACTCACGCCTTTCACGGTTTGGAGTGAAGGGCCTGATACTTTTTGTACGGCATAGCCTAACGATTTTTCTTCACGCTTTACCCCCAGAGCTGTGACCACTACCTCATTCAAAATTTTGGTGTCGGTGTTCATTTTGATGGTAAGTGACGTTTGGGCTCCTACCACAATTTCCTGGGAAGCGTATCCAATAAAAGAGATAGAAAGAATGGCTTTATCGCTTTTAACAGAAAGTTTGAATTTACCTGTAGCATCCGTGAGAGTGCCGTTGGTTGTTCCTTTTTCTACGACGTTTACCCCAGGAAGTGGTTCACCGTTTTCATCAGTAATGGTTCCAGTAACTTCTTGGGCACTCATATGAGCCCCGATTCGACTCGGAGAAGCAGCCCAAACAGTCGTATAAGTTGATGTGGTTAAGACTGAAAGTGTCAGCATAGAACCCGCCAAATAGGCAAGTCGGCTTTTCTCTTTCAGTAAATTGTGAGATAGAAACTTTTTACTCATTTGCTTTTCATTAAGGTTGAAAAAAATTAAAACAAAGGACTTTTAGTCCACTCGTAAAACGGTGGCAACGGAGAGCAAAACAATGACTAAAAGAATATCAGTTAATGGGGTTTGAACTGATAAGTGGTTGTTAGATTAGGAATGTGTAAGTGATTAGTTTGGTAAGTATGGTGAAAATAGATAAAAAATATTGATGTCGTTGCCAATATACTATTTCTTTTATTTGGTGCCGTGAAAATAGTTTAATGTATCTATACCAAAAAATTTTTACAAATTATGAAAATATTAAGTCTTTTGAATAAAATGACACTTTTTCTATAAAAGCGACTAGTATTAGTTTACTAAAATTAAACAATTCTTAATTTTAGTCTGTTCTATTTTGCTTAAAAAAATACAACTATTTGATATATTTTACATTAAATCAAGTTACTTTTAAATAAAAACAAGAAATAGATAGGCTCAAAAATTACTCTATCTTTTTGACTTAAGATAACCCTAATAAGCATTACTTTGATAGTGTGAAAAAAGACTATCAAAACTATGTTATTTTTTTGTTAATTTTTATTTTCATCCTTGACCTTAACCTACAACAAGCTTCTAAATTCGTAACCATGAAACGCCTACTCCTTACAATTCTGTGTCTAATTGGGAGCTTTGCCTTCCCACTTTTCTCTCAGTCGCTTTCGCTCAAGGGGCTTCTTCAGCCCGTCGAAGTCATTCGCGACCGCTGGGGAATTTCACACATTTACGCCCAAAACGAACACGATTTGTTTATGGCGCAAGGCTATGTAGCGGCTTCTGACCGACTATTTCAGCTCGAACTTTGGCGACGACAAGCCACGGGAACCGTTGCTGAACTTCTGGGGGAAAAAGAGCTAAAAAGGGACATTGGAACTCGGTTGTTTAAGTTTCGAGGTAATCTCTCTGCCGAATTAAACCATTACCATCCCCGTAGTGCGCAGATAATCCAAGCGTTTGTCGAAGGAATCAACGCCTATATAGGAGAAATGCGAAAACAGCCTGAGAAATTACCCTTTGAGTTTAAAGTATTAAATACTCTTCCCGATTTTTGGACTCCCGAAGTGGTTATCAGTCGGCACCAAGGCTTATTAAGTAACGTCAAAGACGAACTGAATAACGCGCGAATTGTTCAGTTGGCGGGCGCCGAAAAACTCAGAGAATTGCAGTGGTTTCATCCCGTCCGCAACGCACAGGAACCCGATTTGGGCCTCGACAAAGTCATCAATGGTGAAGAATTATTTCAACCCATTTTAGAGATGTACGAAGCCTTTCGGGCACCTTTGAAATTTACCAAAGAAGACAAGCACACGGGACAAACCTTTGATTTTGATACTTGGCACGAGGAAGAAAAATTGAATGTTGGCTCCAACAACTGGATAATCGATGGAAAACGCTCTCAAAGCGGTTATCCGATGCTCGCCAACGACCCACACCGAGCGCAATCTGTACCAGGGCTTCGGTACTGGATTCACCTCAACGCCCCAGGGTGGAATGTGATTGGAGCGGGTGAACCCTCACTGCCAGGCGTTTCCATTGGTCACAACGACCACGCTGCTTGGGGGCTAACCATTTTTGAAACCGATAACGAGGATTTGTACGTTTATGAAACCAATCCACAAAATCCTACTCAATATAAATACCGAGGAAAGTGGGAATCTTTGAAGATAATCCAAGAGACCATTAAAGTAGCCAATCAATCCCCCGTAGTCGTTTCGTTGAAATACACTCGCCACGGCCCCGTTACGTTTGAAGACACCAAAAATCGTAAACTATATGCAGTCAGAGCAGGTTGGCGCGAAGAGGGATGCGCACCCTATTTAGCAAGTTTACGAATGAATCAAGCAAAAACGTGGGAAGAATTCCGTGCAGCCTGCACCTACAGTCGCATTCCAGGAGAAAACATGATTTATGCCGACCAAAAAGGGAACATTGGCTGGCAAGCCGTTGGGATTTCTCCCATCCGTAAAAACTGGACAGGGCTGGTTCCCGTCGCGGGGGATGGTCGTTATGAGTGGGCGGGTTATCTACCAATTATGCAACTTCCGCACAAAATCAATCCCTCCGAAGGCTACGTCGTCACGGCTAATAATAACCTTACTCCCGTCGATTTTCCACACCGAAATGCCATTGGCTGGACATGGGCGAATCCGGTTCGTGCACATCGCATTGAAGAAGTGCTTAACTCAGGCAAGCGAATGAATCTTCAGGATTTTGCTACTTTACAAACTGACTATCTTTCTATTTCTGCCCGCACGCTTGTTCCTTTACTCCTAAATACAACCCTCCAAGGGTCGAAAGAAGTACAGGAGGCCAGAATAAGGTTGAATAGTTGGGATTATCAACTTACTCCCACGTCCATCGCCGCTGCTATTTATGCCGAGTGGGAAACACAGTTAAAATTAGCCATGCATACCCTAATGGTTCCTGAAAGTATCCGCCCCTATTATAAAACCTTGCCCATGAAACGAATAGTAGATTGGCTAATGACCCCGACATCGGCATTTGGTCAAAACCCTTTAGCTGGTAGAGATGAATTAGTAAGGAAGTCGTTTCAAAAAGCGATTGAATCTCTTCAAAAACGCCTCGGAAATGACCAAAATCAGTGGCAGTATGGGCAACCCAAAAATAAGCACATTGCCCTCAAACACGCCCTTAGCGATTGGGTAAGCGAAGACCAACGGACAAAAATCAATCTTGGCCCGTTACCTCGTGGTGGCTATGGCGAAACTGTTGGCAATACGGGTGGCCAACTCAATCAAGAACACGGTGCTTCTTTTCGGATATTGGTGGACACCGAACACTGGGATAAAACTTTGGGAATGAACAACCCTGGCCAATCAGGCAACCCCGACGACCCACATTACCGCGACTTATTTGAGCTTTGGGCCAAAGACGGCTTTTTCCCCGTTTATTTTACCAAAGAAAAAATCAAAACCATCGCTGACCGAACGTGGACATTCAAGCCTCAGTAGAAATACGTACTTTTACCCCGAAGTCAGGTCAAATCTTGCTGTAGGATGAAAATAGTGAATATCGTGGGGGCACGCCCCAATTTTATGAAGGTGGCACCATTGCACCGAGCCTTTCAAAAACGAAGCGAAATTGAGTCTAAAATTGTCCATACTGGTCAGCATTACGACGCCAAAATGTCGGATGTGTTTTTCAACCAACTTGAACTCCCTCAACCTCATTATTTTTTGGGCATTGGAGGCGGTACGCACGCTCAACAAACCGCCAAAATTATGTTGGAGTTTGAAAAAGTGATGGAAATAGAGCAACCCGATTTGGTGCTCGTTGTTGGAGATGTCACTTCTACGATTGCCTGTGCGTTGGTTGCGAGTAAAATGCACGTTCCGATTGTACACGTAGAAGCGGGTTTACGCAGCGGCGACCGAAGAATGTCCGAAGAAATCAATCGGGTTTTGACGGATAGCATTTCAGATTTACTTTTTGTGACCGAACAAGCAGGAATTGACAATCTAAAACGAGAAGGCGTACCCGACAATAAAGTTTTTATGGTCGGTAATTGCATGATTGATTCGTTGGTACATTATCGCCAAAAAGCCCAACAACTTACTGTTTTGAATGATTTTGGAGTTTCCAAAGGAGAATACGTACTAATGACCATGCACCGCCCCGCCAACGTCGATACAGCTGAGGGGCTGTTGAGTATTTTACAAATTGTGGCAGATACGGTAAAATACAAAAAAGTCATTTTTCCCATTCACCCACGCACGCGAGCAAACATTGACAAATTTGGGTTGAATACCCACCTTAATAACATTGAAGGCATCCTACTGACAGAGCCTCAGGGCTACTTGGAGTTCCTACATTTAATGGAAAATTCGTCTCTGGTCGTTACCGACTCGGGAGGGATTCAAGAAGAAACTACCTATCTACAAGTTCCGTGTCTTACATTTCGAGACAGTACCGAACGCCCTGTGACGGTAGAATTAGGAACAAATCAACTGCTAGCCGACTTAAAGCCACAAACAGTTCACGAAAAAGTAGTTGAAATTTTGGAAGGAAGGATCAAACAAGGAATAGTCCCTCCCCTTTGGGATGGTAATGCCGCCGAACGAATTGCAGATATTCTGAGTTCGTTAGCTGTTATTTATTAGCTGTAAAACACTACTTTAACCATCCGTGTGCTAAAATCGTCGATAATAGCACACGGACACGGATTTAACTGGTCTATGTAGCCACCTGTTTAATTTCGTACCTTATTTTATTTTTCGATATACTTGCCCGCTGCTGGCAATTATTGTTGAGGTTTCGATTGGAGGGGCGGTCGAAAAAGCCAATTCATATCCTTTTAGTGGTAAATCCTCCAAAGTTATATTTTGTTCTGCCCCCAAATTTGCCACAAAAACAAACGAATCATCTTCTGCTAATGTCCAAGCAATTAGCTTATTTGTTGCCGTAGCATCAGGAGTAAGTAACCATTTGACAGTTTTTCCTTCAAGAGTTTCCCAAATTGCTTCTGCAAAATGCCGTAACTGAGTCAGCTCTGTAAACTGTTGAATGTTTTCCCCCCACTCAAACGGCCCGTGAGTAACTTTATCGGTCTCGGCATCGTCGTGAATTTGAAAAACGTACAGCTTACTATATTCTTCGTTTTTGCCCCGTTGCTGGTGCAGGTTTCTTACCTCAAAACCAAGGCTATAATAGCTAGGCATATCTGTGAGAAACAGCCCTATAAAGTACCGAACCATATTGCCTGTTCGATAAAACTCATCAAAACGAGGGTCGTCTTTATCGGCGGTAATGATGGTAAAACTCGGAGCAAAAGCCCGTGATCGTAGCAGTTGGTCATACAGGCTAAAACGCTCCATAAACGTAACTTCCCCCACTACCGACGACTGCAAATCTCCCAGCGTAGCATCTGCCCGAATCGCTTCAAGGTGGTCAGATTCATTCCCGTAGCCCATCGTATCAGGCGGAGCGATGAAGGTTTCAGCGTAAAAAGCAAAGTGTTTTACGCCCCGTTTTTGAATGTACTCTTTTACCGCTCGCAAAGGATCATAAAACGAATCGGGCTGAGTAGGCACTCCTTCTGCACGCATCTGAACGTGGGCCATATCTCCCCGCATAAAATCAAAATTAAATTCCTGTTGACATTCAAAGTACTTTCGTGTAAAATACTCCCACGCCGTCCTGTGTGGGTGCTGAAAATCAAGCTCCCATTGTTGATTATCGTTTTTGGAATGATAAAAACGGTAGCGCGTCAATGGCCCAAATACCCGCGACATCTCCTGCGGATGATCAAACTCATATTGATACCAAGGCGTGCCGCGCTCATCGAGTACAAACACCCCAGGGTTAATGTGTAACCCACGGTAAGGCGGCGCCATCGTCATGGGTAAGGTTTCAAACCCTCGACTAACTAAGTCTTGCATCAACGCAAGCCGGCGTTGTAAGCGTTGAGGTTGGTCAAAACCAAACAGTATTTCTTGCCTTTTTTTATCGTTTATAAAGGGAATAGTTGGATCAAAAAGGACTTCTTGTCCAAAATTCAACCATGAGCCGTCAGCTGTACCCTGATGATGCAAATGCTGCCAAATCACGTCTTCTACTTGCTCCCAAACGTTTTCAGAATGATTGACAAGCCGCCCGCCGTCCCGTTGTACCCACTCAAATAAGCGAGGATGGGTCAATACGATTTCTGAGAAACGGTCGGTATGTGGTATCACGTCCAAACCTACCGTTTTGCCCAAAGCATGAAGTAGGTTAACAACCACTTTTAGCTGCTTCTCGACCGTATCTAACCACGGCACTGCGCGTTGAAGTTGCCAGCTAAAAAATTCAGCGTTGATATTCCAACTTACTTTCCCGTAAAGGCTTCCCACCACCCCAGGTTCCCAAATGGGAAGCAAGTGAATCGAATCGTGGAAGTCGGGCAGAGTTAGGGTATAACCCACTACATTCCAAAAACTGCCAATCGTTCGGACATTTACACCCACCATATTCGACTTTTTAAGCCAAGAACTATCTTGCTCCCCACCTCTCGGTGAAGGGATAGTCTCTGAAGGTTGTAAAGCCCGCGCAAGTACTTCTGCCCCCAATCGACGTTGCAAAATGTCTATGAGTTGAAAGGCATCAAATTTGGTAGGTAAGTCGGGCAACAAGCCAGGCACAAACGAAGTTTTTTTCCGTTCGTAGCTTGTTAATGAGTGGTGAAAGGTAGCACGCCATTCGCGCACGTACGCGATACGCGTCTGCGAAGTGGTAATAGTCAAACTGTTCATCATAGGTCGTTGTAGATTAGCAAGGTACTACTTTTTAAGAAAAGGTCATATCTTGTGTTGGAAAAATTAAACAAATATATGCTTGAGCTACCTTCTCAACTAGCCCTACTTAAAACCATTATTGATGAGGTTCATCCACTTTCAACCGAAAGTTGGGAAGATACTTCAGTGCCATTTGGCGGCCTTTTAGTGCCAAACGTAAAGAAGTCTTAACCGTGGCAGGTGAGCGAGAACGTTATTTGTATTTTGTCATATAGGGCGGTCTATTATTTTGACGACCAAAGCCGCAGCTCCAACTTTTCTATACTTCCAAATACTTCAAGGCCAATTTTTGCAATTTCTTCTATCTGTATTACACCAAAAGCTCTAGGATAATTGAAATTAGCCTCGGTAGAGGCGCAACCTTTGTAGGAATTTTTTTTAATTGTCCCTACAAAGGTTATGCTTCTCCGAAGCAATTATCTATCTTACAACTTCATAGTCAACGCAATACGCTTCCGCACCAAATCAACCTCCACCACTTTTACTGTCACGTGCTGTTGGAGTTTTACTACTTCGTTCGGGTCTTTGATGAAACGATTGGCCATTTGTGAAACGTGCACCAAACCGTCTTGCTTTACCCCAATATCGACAAATGCACCGAAAGCGGTGATGTTGGTCACAATACCTGGCAGTACCATGCCCTCATGTAAATCCTCAGGTTTGCGGACGCGACTGTCAAACTCAAAAGCCACAATGGTTTCACGGGGGTCACGCGAGGGCTTTTCCAATTCCTTTAGAATATCTTGTAACGTAAGCAAACCGGTCGAAGCGCTGACGTATTTCTGCGGACTAATTTGACGACGTAACTCTGGTTTCCGCATCAATTCCGCCACGTTCGTTCCCAAATCTTTGGCCATTTTCTCCACCACAGGGTAACTTTCGGGGTGAACGGCGCTGTTATCGAGCGGGTTTTCTGCATTTTCAATCCGTAAAAAACCTGCTGCTTGCTCAAATGCTTTACCACCCAAGCGAGGAACTTTCAGTAATTGCTGCCGCGATTTAAAATCCCCATTTTGGGCACGGTAAGCCACAATGTTTTTGGCCAAGGCAGGTCCCAACCCCGACACGTACTGAAGAAGGTGTTTACTGGCGGTATTGAGGTTAACACCCACGGAGTTTACGCAACTTTCCACCACGGTATCCAAAGCGCTTTTCAGCATATTTTGTTCGACGTCGTGCTGGTATTGGCCTACTCCAATGGATTTGGGGTCAATTTTTACCAATTCGGCCAACGGGTCCATCAAACGACGGCCAATCGACACCGCACCACGAACCGTTACATCTTTGTCGGGAAACTCATCGCGGGCCACTTCCGAGGCTGAATAAATCGACGCCCCTTGTTCGGACACCATGTAAATAGCCACGCCGCTGATACCACTATTGGGGCCGAGAGGTCCATTTTTAATAAAATCTTCTGTTTCACGTCCTGCCGTTCCATTTCCGATGGCGACTGCTTGAATCTGGTGTTTTTTGACCAAATTTAGGATGGTTGCTTCGGCTTCCATGCGCTTATCAAACGGGTATATAACAGTATCGGCTAACAAATTCCCCTGCGAATCAAGGCATACTACTTTACAACCCGTGCGAAAACCTGGGTCAATGGCCAATACTCGTTTTTGCCCCAAAGGCGACGCCAAGAGCAACTGGCGCAGGTTTTCGGTAAAAATCTGAATAGCGTATTTGTCGGCTTTTTCTTTTGATAAATTAGAAAACTCTGTTTCGATACTTGGTTTCAACAAACGCTTGTACGCATCCGAAACGGTTTGTTCTTGTTGGTCTTTGCACGCAGGTAAGCCTTTAACAAACAAGCGATCAAGGTATTCGATGGCTTGTTCTTCATCGGGCGAAATATCAATATTTAAGAAACCTTCTTCCTCACCTCTTCGAATGGCTAACAAACGATGCGACGGAATTTTGTTGAGCGGTTCACTGAAATCAAAATAATCGCGGTATTTGGCGCCATCTTCCTGTTTTCCTTTTTTTACTTTCGATGTAATAATGGCCGTACGCTCAAACGCAAAACGCATTTTATTACGGGCTTCTGTATTCTCCGAAATCCACTCCGCCATAATATCACGCGCGCCTTGTAGCGCATCTGTTACCGACTCTACTTGGTCGTTCAAATACTTTTCTGCCAATCGTTCAGGGTTTCCTTCTTTGCCCGAAAAAATCACCTGTGCGAGCGGTTCCAGGCCTTTCTCGATGGCCATCGTTGCCCGAGTTTTTCGCTTGGGTTTGTAAGGCAAATAAATATCCTCCAACGATTGTAGGTGATACGTATTTTCTAACAATTTACGCAGTTCAGGGGTCAACTTACCCTGGTCTTCAATACTTTTTAGAATTGCTTCACGGCGTTTTTCAACTTCCTGAAACTTCTGGTATTGTTCTTTAATAGCTAAAATCTGAACTTCATCGAGTTGCCCAGTCATTTCTTTCCGATAACGAGCAATGAAAGGAACCGTGGCCCCTTCGTCGAGGAGTTGGATGGTATTTTGGGTTTGGCGTTCGCTAATGCCCACAGTGGGCGCAATGAATTGAGATGCGGTCATTTACGTTATTTATACTTTTAAAAATCTTTACCACTCTATCGTTCTTCACCAACTATGAGTTGGAAAGAAAAAGGTTTACCACTTCCGAAGGTAGGCTGGCGTTCTACCGAAATAGCCCGCAAATAAGCAAACAGAAGCGGATTGGTGCAAACTATTTTTTCTATCTAAACCTAAAACGCTGGCATAATTGTTTTAGTCGTACCTTCGAAAATTGAAATCAGAACTTTATGCACCTCGACATCAGGCAAGCACAAGCACTTCAAGAATATTTGCAAGCAAAAGGATGGCCCAAAGAGAACGAACCTATTTTTAGCCTTGAAATCCCAGGCAATGGTAACAGGAATTGTACGCTTCGGGTTCGGACGCACGACCGTACGCTTATTGTCAAACAAGCTCAGCCTTACGTTGAGAAATACCCCCAAATTTCGGCTCCCAGCGAACGTGCCGTGATTGAAGCTCATTTTTACGGGAAAATTCAAGAGTTCGCCTCCATCCAAAACTTCATGCCTGCGTTGATTGGAGTGTATGAAAAAGAGTACATCCTTGTTTTGGAAGACTTAGGGACGTCGAGCGATTATACGTTTTTGTACCAACCCCAGCAAAAGCTGTCGATTAACGAAGCCGAGTCGCTGGCGCATTTCCTAGCCATGTTGCACCAACTAACGTGGAAAGAAACCCTCGACGGGACGTTTACCAACCGTGCCATGAGAGTTTTAAACCACGAACATATTT